>DIAQ01000004.1:13098-18668 GCA_002414865.1 candidate division Hyd24-12 bacterium UBA5074
GGTTGCCTGAGCCGGAGGAACACCGTCCTGGCAATGATGAGGGAAGAGGGATACATCACCCCCGAGCAGGCCGGGGAGGCCATGGCCGCGCCGCTCGACGTGTCCATCTCCAGGCCCGAGCTCGAGCAGGAGTGGGACTACTTCAGCGAGTACGTCCGCCAGTACCTGGTGTCGAGATACGGCTGGTCCGCCGTATACGAGCAGGGGCTCCAGGTCTACACCACCCTCGATCCTGACATGCAGGAGCAGGCCGTGTTCGCCATCGACAGCGTGATGGCCCTGCGCGACCCGGTCTGGGACCCTGCCACCGGCGGATACCGCTCCGATCCCGAGAGGCTGAGGTTCCCCAGCTCCTACGAGCACTGGCAGACTGTCGAGGACACGCTTTCCGGATCTCCCGACTACATCCAGTGCGCGCTCGTGGCTGTCGACCCGAGGACGGGGTACATCCGGGCCATGGTCGGCGGGAGGGATTTCCAGGACAGCGAGTTCAACAGGGCCGTCCAGGCCAGGAGGCAGCCGGGCAGCGCCTTCAAGCCGTTCGTGTACGCCGAGGCGGTCGAGCAGGGCTGGTCCCCCGGCAGCGTCGTCCTCGACCAGCCGGTCGTGGTGGACCTTTCGCCGGGGCAGTGGAGGCCCAGGAACTACGACGGGCGCTTCCACGGCATGGTGACCGTGAGGGAGGCCGTCCAGAGATCGTACAACGTGTCGGCCGTCAGGGTGGGCATGGCCGTGGGCATCGAAGCGGTTGCAGCCAGGGCTCATTCGATGGGCATCGAGAGCGACCTGCCGATCGTCAATTCTCTGCCCCTGGGAAGCTGCATGGTCAGCCCGCTGGAGATGGCGCAGGCCTACATCCCCTTCGCGACGGGCGGCCTGGCCCGGGGGGCCACGCCCATACTCCGCGTCGAGGACAGGTACGGGAACGTCCTGGAGAGCAACGAGCAGTACTCGACGGGAACCAGGGTCATGTCCGAGACCGGCGCCTGGCTGATGAACAACCTCCTGCAGAGCGTCGTGAGCGGCGGGACGGCCTACGGCAGCCACTGGTACGCGGGAGGCGTGCCGTACTCCGGCAGGCGCGCCGGGGGCAAGACCGGCACGACCAGCGATTACGCCGACGCCTGGTTCATGGGGTTCACCCCCGACCTGGTGACGGCCGTATGGGTGGGCTACGACGACCACATAGTCAGGATCCGTCTGCAGAGCGGGAGGGGAGAGGCCGGTGGTGACATCGCCCTCCCCATCTGGACGAGGTTCATGAAGAACGTCTTCCGCAACTCGAACCCGGGCGACGCACCCTCCTTCCCCGGGGTGGCCTCCGGGGCTGTCGAGCACGCGGTCATCTGCAGGCAGTCGGGATTGCTCGCCAACGCAGCCTGCGGGGACAAGGCGGTCGACGAGATCTTCTGGGCCGGTACCGTGCCGACCCAGACATGCCCGATCCATGTCTCGGGCTCGCCCTTCGCGACCGACACGACGCTCCCCGACTTCACCGAGTTCGACCGCTCCGGCGGAGCAAGGGGGGCGAGGCCGTGAACGGAGTGCTGATGACCCTTCTGGTCCTGCTGGCGGCCGCCACCCTCGCGGGCTTCCTCTACCTGAAATCGCCCGCTTACAGGAGGCGCCTGCTCAGGAAGGCGGCGACACTCGCCTCGGCCGGCAGGATCGATGAGATGCTGGCGCTCCTGAGGCGGAACATGAACCCGGCGAGCGTCGCAGATCCCCTCACGAACGCCCTCGTCTACTACTTCATCCGCTCCGGCGATTTCTCGGAGGCGGAGAAGGCCGTGCTGGAAGCCATGAACAGGGGCGACAGGAGCGGAATGGCAGTCGCGCAACTGGCCTACATCGCCGCGGGGAGGGGCGATCCCCAGGAGGCCGAGAGCCTCTACAGAACGGCCATGGAAAAGGATCCACCGCTGCGCAGGACGCTCCTGGTCAACCTCGCCGCCCTGCTGATGGAGCAGGGTGGAGACAGGCTCGACGAGGCCGAAGAGCTGCTCGAGCAGGCTCTCGAGCTGAGGGAAGGGGCTGCGAGGGGCGGTGTGCACGTCAACCTGGCTCTGCTGCACCTGAAGAAGAACCAGCCCAGGGACGCCCTCATCCACGCGATGACCGGATACGAGCTTCAGCCGACCTCCGAGGCCACGCGCCTCGGGAGGGCGCAGGCTCTTGCCCTGGCGGCGCGGGCGAGCCAGATCCTCGGCGAGGGTGCGGAGTGCAGCGCCCTGGCAGGCAGGGCGCTCGACCTGGCCTCCGGCATCCAGGGTGCGGAAAAGCTCGAAGAAGAGCTCCGCGCACTGGCCGGCAGGGAGCGCGGCACGGGGAATCCTGCTTGAAGAAGGCTCTCCTCGCAGCCGGCCTCGCCATAGCTCTGTACACCGTGATGGTCCTCGCCTCGGACCTCGACAGGGTGGGCGGCGCCATCACCAGGATGGACCCGGCCTTCCTGCCCCTCCTCGTGCTCCTTCCCCTCGCGAACTATTTCCTCAGGTTCCTGAAATGGCAGTACTTCCTCCGCAGGGTCTCCGTCATGGTCCCTGCAGGGCGGAGCCTTCAGGTGTTCCTCTCGGGGTTCGCCATGACGGTTTCGCCGGGCAAGTTCGGGGAGCTGCTGAAGTGCGTCCTGCTCCGTGACGGGGAGGGCATCCCGGTTTCCACCACCTCTCCGGTGGTGGTGGCCGAGAGGCTCACCGACCTCATGAGCATGATCCTGATCGCCGGAGCCGGCGTCTGGCTCGCAGGAGGCAGGGCCGCCCTCCCGGCGGTCGCCGCGGGAATCGTCTTCGTCGCGGCGGCCGTGTTCCTCCTGTCGTCCCGGAAGGCCTTCGCGCTGGCCACCCGGATACTCTGCGCGCGGGGCCCGCTTGCTTCGAAGCGCGACGGGATGTGCAGCTTCCGGGAGAACTGCTCGTGCCTCCTCGATGCCCCGTCGATGCTGGTGACGGTCCCTCTGGGGGTTCTGTCCTGGGGAATCGAGGCAATGGTCCTCGTCGTCTCCGCCGGGTCGATGGGGCTCCACCTGGGACCCGGCCTGGCGCTGCTGGCGCATTCCGCCGGTTCGGTCGCGGGGGCGGTCTCGATGATACCGGGAGGACTCGGCCTGACCGAGATCACGATCGGAGGGCTGCTCGGCACAGAGCTGGCCCTCCCCGACGCAACCGCGGTGACCATTGTCACGAGGCTGGCGACGCTCTGGTTCGCGGTGGCCCTCGGGGCCGTCGTGCTGTGGACGGCGAAGCGCAGGCCCCGCCGGTCCGCCCCGGGAGGCCCGGGGGCGGGATCCGGGAGCACCGGCCCTACAGGCCCTGCCTGAGCTGCTCGGGTGTGAAGAGGGTCTCCGTCTGCGTGCCCACGAGGTGACCGCTGGAACCTCTCGTGCAGATTATCTGGGTCTGGTCGGGCGAGGCTCCGCCCACGCACTTCGCGGTCCACCCCGCGGCACCGGCTTCATGGATGCACAACAGGACCGGCCTGTCGTAACCGATGGGAAATGATACGGCCATCCCGCACACCTTCCCGCGGCACGGGCCATCAACGAGGCAGCGAAACTGCCTGTCAGGAGGCACGGCCCGTCCCGCACCATTCACCCGGGTGTCCGCCACCCCGGTGACAGTGACGGGAAAAGGGACCTAGAGGCCTCTCTGGAGCTGGTCAGGGGTCAACTGGAGGTCGGGCGACCCACCGAGGTGGGCGCTGGAGCCTCTCGTGCAGATGATCTGCGTCTGATCTGGCGATGCGCCGCCCTGGCACTTTGCCGACCACCCCGACGCGGCAGCATCGAAGATATTCAGCAGCAGAGGCGTCGAGTACTCCTCCGGAAACCTCTCGGACATCCTTCTCCCATCTGTTGCCCCGAATATTCAGCCCAGGAGCCTCTTCAGCAACCGGACCGCGCGCCCGACGAAACGACCAGGCATCGGGGGCAGCGGTATCCTCGGAGGTATCCGCCTCCATCTGCCCCTGCGCAGCACCGAGTCGGCGACGAGTATCCTCGCCGGCACCGGCCTGGGACTGTCGGGTCCCGAGCGATCCCCGGCGGTGAGGATCAGGGAGGGCAGCCCGGCAGCATCCGAGTAGCGCACGAACCTGTGGACGAACGGTCCATCCCCGTCCTCGACCACTATCACCTGCCCGGGCGACAGCGCGGCGCCATCCCTCTCGAGCGCCCGCACGAGGTCGCCCGGGAGAAGGGCCGGCAGCATGGAGATGCCCTTCACCGTCCCGAATCGCCATCCCGTTCTCACCCTAAAAGCTCCGCCAGCCCGGCGGGATCGTCTCCCAGCGAGAAGCGCAGGATCCCGAATCCGGTTCCCGAAGCCAGGTCGAGAAGCGCGGAGCGAACCTCGTCCCGCTCCCCGGGGAGCAGCCCGGCGATGGCCATGACCTGCCCCTGGCGGAGGGTCCGCTCCACGGCGTAGACGGGTTCCAGACCCCTCAGGAGGCAGGCCGGCCCGTGCTCGACGAACAGCAGGCCGGCGACGGGACAGGGATCCGGCCGGGTCGGGGACCCCGGCTTGAAGGATGCGCACGGCATGGCCCTGCTCACCCCGTCGCTGCCCCGGCAGACGAGGGTGATGTCGTCGGCTATCACGGAGGCCCCCACGCCGGCGAGCATCCTCACGAGGGTGGACTTCCCTCCCCTGGACCTCGCGAGGAACACCCAGGCCCTGCCGGAGATGCCTGCCGAGGACGCATGCAGGACAGCTCCGCGCCCGAGGAGGGCCCTGGACTCAGCGAGGAGCAGCGGCTTGCCCATCGACCAGCCTCCCCTGCGGGAAGAGCCCGGCCTCCCAGGCCGACCTGCAGATCCAGTCGGGCGACGAGAAACGCCCGCTCCCGTCGAAGTTCCCCATGGCGCAGTTCCCGTTGCAGCTCTTCAGGAACATGCAGGACGCGCAGGGCTGCTCGCGGGGGCCCTCCAGATCGTGCCTGAGGCTCTCGAGGAGGGGAGAGCCGGTCCAGGCCTCTCCGAGAGCGCCTTGCGCGCGGGCGTTGCCCATGACGAGGTCATGATGCGTGAAGCCTATTCCGCAGAATGATATGGAACCATCCGGGAGAATCCCCAGGAGGTCGAGGACAGGGCAGGTCATCATGTCCAGCAGGCGGCGTCCCGGGAGGAACGCGGGAGGGACGTTGAGGAGCACCCCTGGACCCGTCGACCGGTCCAGGAGATGGAAGAACTCCACGAGCCCTGTGATGGGAGTCCTGTCGATCGCCCTCCCCCGGCCGCGGCCCATGGGCTGGACCAGGTTCACGGCAAGGCTCGAAGCCCCCGCCTCCGCCGAGAGGTCGGCCATGGCAAGAATGCCCTCCAGGTCGGGCTCCTCGATGCTCATGACGAACTGGAAACGGATCCCTGCCTCCGCCAGCGAGGACGCGAACGAACGGGCCGCCGTCCAGGCTCCTGCGGCTCCCCTGAAGGAGTCGTGCACAGCCCCGTCGGCGCTGTCCATGCTCACGGACACGAATGATGGGGGCGCCTCGCGCCAGGCCTCCCAGAGCCCGGCGGGGACGATCGTCCCGTTGGTTTCCACCATCAGGTTGCGAACCCTTCGAGCCGCCTG
>DIAQ01000006.1 GCA_002414865.1 candidate division Hyd24-12 bacterium UBA5074
GCAGTGAGGCCCGATCTCCTCGTCTTCACGCTCTGCACTCCGGCGGTCGTCATGCTGGCATCCTCCGGAACGGAGAGGCGAAGGGCAATTCTCACCCTGCTGGTATCCTGCGCTCTGGTCGCCCTGCTGATGCTTCTGGGCGACCGCTTCCTGGACTCTCCCCTCCCCCTGGCGTTCTACGCGAAAGCCCCTGGCTTCTACGGCGGCGCCTTCCTCGAGGCGTACAGGCTGGAGGCCCCGAAGCAGCTCTTCGTATTCCTGCTCTCCTTCCCGATAGCGATATCGGCGATCATCGCAGCCTGCGCGGTGAGCCCCGGGGGATGGCTGCGCGCGCTGTCCCCCTTCATGAAGGGGCTTCTCGCTTCGACGCTGCTCTTCACGCTCTACGAGATGTTCTTCGTGACGCAGATAATGCCCCAGTCCCAGCGGTTCTTCTATCCCTCGCTCGCACCTCTCGCCGTTCTCGCCGCGGGTTCCGGAGCTTTCCTTTCGGGAAGGCTGAAGGGCTCCCTGCCTCCCGGAGAACTCCTGCGGACAGGAAATGGCGCAAGACTCCTCTCCTCAGCCTTCTTCCTGGCCCTCTCCTTCTCGATCGGCCCCCGCGTCGTGGACCGGATATCGGATCTGCGCCACCCCCCGGCGGACGGGTTCCACTGCTTCGATCTGTGTGCAGAGCTCGAGGATTGCTGGTCCTGCTACTGGCCCCACCTGGCGGAGATCGCAAGGCTGCCGGATGATCTGGTGATCGCCTCGACCGAGGTCGGGCATCTGCTCGCAGTCGAGGGAGAGCTGACCGTGATAGACATGACCGGTCTCAACGAGACCACGATCGCCCATGGAGGCTTCTCTGCGGAGTACATGATCGAGAGGTACGATCCGGACATCATCTACATGCCTCATCCCGACTACCTCGACATGACCCTCGATCTGGTCGGCTGCAGCGCGTTCACCGAACGCTACATCCTCGTCGACGACCCTCGAGGGGAGTATTTCCTGGATCTGGCGCTGAATCGCACGGGCAGGCATTTCGCCGAGCTGGCAGCGATCGCCGGTCTTCCCCGGTGATTGCCCGCCGCAGATGACAAGGCTCGATCGAAAGGAAGGCTGGAGGAACATGCCCGCACTGCTCTCGACGGTCATCGTGCTCGCAGGGCTGACGCCGCCTGCATCCGCAGGCCCTGATGAGCAGTCCGCAGCGGGATCCATCCCGCTCGAAGTCCGCTGGGTGGTCACCGGAGGCTTCTGGGAGAGCGGCGACGAGCACGGCACCTGCCGGGTGGTCGTCATCGAGAGCGGCTGGGAGCTCGTCTCCTGCACCGCCCGTGTGGAGTGGCTGGCCGAGAGACCGGACGCCGGAATCCGTGTGATGGCCTCGTCTGCAGAGCTGGACGAGATCCCCCCCGACACATGGTCGCTGGGAAACCCTGTCCTGGAATACCAGGCCGGGACCTCGTCGACCCTGCTCACGATCCCCGCAACGGGATCGCGCTCGGGGGAGGAGCGGTCCTTCTCGTTCGAGCTGGCTGCTCCTGGCGACTATTCGGAGGTCCGGGCCCCGGGGATGTGACTGCCGGCTCCGATGCAGTTCCCCGTCTTCGTGCTGCCTTTCATATCCGTCAGGGCCGTAATGGATGGAGGGGGCATGGCCGAGTCTCAGGGGATCTACAGGTGCGAGGCCTGCGGGAACGTTATCAAGGTCCTCTTCGCAGGCGCAGGTCAGCTGTCATGCTGTGAGCTGCCGATGGACCTGCTGGTCGAACAGTCGTCAGGTTCGCCCGCGGCGGAACATTTCGCGCTGGTCCGGAGAATGGATGACGGGTACCGGGTGACTGTCGGAGGAGTTCCCCACCCGATGCAGGACGATCATTACATCGTCTGGATAGAGTTTTTCGCCGACGGCGTGGTCAGCAGGAGGTTCCTGACGCCCGGATCGGAACCTGCAGCGATCTTCCACTGTCCTGAGGCGGGGCAGGCGCAAGCCCGGATCTATTGCAGCGTCCACGGCCTCTGGCGGGAGCGGCTGCCCGAGTCAGGCGAAAATGGAACAGGGGCCGTCCGGGAGTCGGGCGCCTCTTAAACAGAGGGATTCCGGGCGGCGCCTTCGGCCGCAGCCTCGGAACGCATCCGGTGCAGCTCCCTCAGCCTCATTATCGATCCCGCGATTCCCATGGCCCATCCGACAGGATACGGCAGCAGGATCAGCGCCCACCAGAGCGAGCGCCCCGTATCCCCGCCGAGGCCGCCCATGGCGCTCATGCCGAACATCAGGGCAACACCCGCCGCCACGAGTCCCAGAGCCCACAGCAGCATGCTCCTGTGCCTGCTTCGCCCGATCGAGGCTCCGACCGCGGCCATCGCGACTCCACCCAGGATGAGAACCGATCCCTCGAGCGGGTCGATCGCGCCGATAACCATGAGGACGAGCCCGGCCAAGGCGAGTATCCGCGTCCACTTTTCCCTTGTATCCATTCTCCTCCTATCCTGGATTTGCCAGGGGGGTCAGGTCTGCGAGGGATCCGATGGCTGACGGGTCGGCAGTCGATGCCGACCGCCCGAGGCCGGACGGATCCCGGGGCGGGATCACTCGCACTCGGCGTCCGCCGGGGATGGAGGCAGGATGAGCAGCAGAACCGCGGCATGCATCGCCATGCTGAACAGCCAGCGGAACGAGGTGGCTTTCATCGCGTCATCTCCTCCCTTCTGCTCTTAGATGCGCAGGGGGGGCAAGCGACGTCAACAGACAGGGCATCCCGTCCGGTGCGGTCCGTTCCCGCCTCCCCGGCCTGAACCCCCCCTGCAGATCGAGCAGGAAATGCACACCGCTGACGCCGCAGGATGACCATGTTCACCCAGGAGGTCGGCATGAGGGACGGGACGAAGGCGGTCTACAGGCTCAGGATACTCGAGGCGCTCGACTACATCGAGGACCATCTCGACGAGGATCCCTCGATCCCGCACATAGCGGAGGCCGCGCACTTCTCGCCGTTCCATTTCTGCAGGGTGTTCCGCGCGACGACCGGTGAGACTCCGGGGGGGCTCGTGAAGAGGCTGAGGCTCGAAAGGGCCGCCTTCAGGCTGCTGACGGGGCCCGAGCCCATGATGCTGATCGCGCTCCGGGCCGGATATGACTCGAACTCCTCGTTCACCAGGGCTTTCAGCGCCGCCTTCGGCGAGACCCCCTCGCAGTTCAGGGCCCTTCGCAGGAGCCTGCCGTGTCTGCCCGCACCATCAGGATACCATTACTGCCCGGAGAAGGGGATCAGGGCGTTCGAACCCGTAACGGAAGGGGGAAATGGAGTGGAAGGAAGACTGGTGGACCTCGAGCCGATGAAGGTCCTCTGCGTCAGGCACACGGGACCGTACAACCAGATAGGCGAGGCCTTCCAGCGCCTCGGGGACCTGGTGACCCGCTCGGGGATGGATGTATCGCGCTCGCAGTGGCTGGCCATCTACCACGACGACCAGGACACCACCGATCAGGCATCGCTGAGATCGGACGCCTGCGTCTCGATCGAAGGAGATGATCCCCTCCCTTCCGGGGAGGGCGTCACGGTCCTGGACATACCGGGAGGGGACTATGCCACCACGCGCCACATCGGTTCCTACTCGATGCTGGGAAAGGTCTGGGGTGAGTTCGTGGGGGCCTGGATACCAGCAAGCGGTTACAGGCCCAGGCACGCGCACTGCTTCGAGATCTACGTGAAGGGTCACGGCGACGGCTGCCCGGAGAGCGAGTTCATCACCGACATCTACGAACCCGTGGATCCGCTCTAGAGGTATTCCGCGGGCCGCTCCGCCGGGCGCCGGAGCGGCCCCGCACCCGGCTCCTTCAGTCCCGCCCGCCCAGCACTATGACGCGCGCCACAGCCGAAGCGTCTCCAGAAGCGGCGCGCACCAGGTAGACGCCGGCGGGAGCGTGACAGGCCTCCGTGTCCCAGGACATCGGGCTCCCGGGGTCCCCGGACGCGCCGTAGATCAGCCGGCCGGCGGAATCGAACACTTCCAGATCCACCGGACCCGGTCCGCTGGGCTGCATGACCACGCTCACCACCCCGACGGACGGATTGGGGAAGACACTCAACTCGAGGGGCCGCCCCGTGGATCCGTCTCCCGAGATGCCCAGCTCGTCGCTGGTCAGCTCGACGACTCCGAATCCCCGCAGGCCTGCGAATAGCTGGTTGTCCGATGCCCCGTAGACGATGTCCCAGACACAACGGGTCTCGATCCCGTCGTTCAGGGGCTGCCAGGTGTCGCCTCCATCGGGGCTCCACTTCACGCCGGCGCTGCCGGTCCCTGCCAGGACATTGGCATTCCTGCTCCCGAGGACGGACCATGTGAGGCCGCTCGATCCCGGGCATGCCTCCCAGGTCGCACCGCGGTCGCCGGACCTGTAGACGCCACCGTCGGTGCCGCAGAAGGCATCATCCGAACCCCAGCGGTACGACAGGCAGGGCATGTAGCTCCCGGAGACCCCGGAGCCCTGGGTGAAGGTCACGCCCCCGTCGTCGGAGCGGTAGACCGAGGGTCCCGACTGCTGGAACGAGACCAGCACGCGGAGATCGCCTCCGGCGGTCTCGGCGAGCTCGATGACGGGATAGAGTGCGGAGGGCAGCCCCGACGAGGAGAGCCAGTTCGCGCCGCCATCCGCGGTGTACCTGACCCCGGCCGTGGCGGTGCCCGCCCATGCATGGTCCGGGTCGTCCGGGTCGAAGGCGACCGCCGTGATCTGAGCGCCCGAAAGACCAGCGGCGCTCCAGGAGGCGCCCCAGTCATCGGAGCGGAAGACGCCGCTCTGGGTGGCCGCGTAGACCGTCGGGCCCATGTACTGGTCGTTCGATTCCGGCCACAGGTCGAAGATGGTCCAGTTCGTCAGCCCGGTCGCCGACATCTGCCAGGTCGCGCCGCCATCCGTGCTCTTCCACATCCCGTGGGCCTCACCGGCCGCCAGGAGGGCGTTCTGCCCGGCGAGGTAGGACACCGCATGGATGAAACCGTTCGAGATGCCCTGCTGCGAGACCAGGAAGACGCCTCCAGGCGCCGCCTGGCGGTAGATCCCGCCCCGGTGTCCGGCGAGGTATCCCGCAGACGAGCAGCAGCCGGCCTGCCAGTACGACTCGACGACGCCCTGGGTGTTCAGAGTCCAGTTGGAGCCCCCGTCGGAGCTCTCGTACACCCCCGTGCCGATGACGGGCGCATAGATCACCCCGCCCCCCGCGGCGGCGGGGGCGTAGCTCGAGCCGCTCACCACCTGGCTCCAGGAGATGCCGTAGTTGTTGCTGAGGTAGAAGCCCCCGTCGACCGTGGCGACAACCCTGCCCTCGACTCCGCCGGGTGCCGCGAGCAGGCCCCATCCGGAGCCCGAAGGACCCACGGCGATCCACGTGAGCCCGGCGTTGGTGCTTCGATAGACCGCATCGGAGATGCCCGACATCGCGACGTACATCGTGTCGGGATGCCCCGGGCAGAACCCGTAGCCCTTCATGAAGCCTGTGCTAAGACCCACCTCCGACCAGGTCGCCCCGCCGTCGGCGGATCTGCGGATCCCCTGGTTGGAGGAGAGCCCGGCGATGAGGATGTCGGGATCGGTCCAGTGCGGGCCGACAGCCAGCACATAGGCCGAGGACATGCCCCCGGCCAGCACGGACCAGGTCTGACCCAGGTCCTGCGACAGGTAGAGCCCGGTCCTGGTGGAGGCGTAGAAGCAGTCCGGGCGGGCCGATCCCCCGTTGCAGACGCTGTTCACCTGGATTCCCTGCAGATTCGTGGCCTGCCAGGTGGCTCCGCCGTCAGTACTCCTCCATGCGCCTCCTGCGTCGGGAGCCATGGAATATCCGCATCCCGCAACCACTGTGCCGGCATCGCCCACCGCAGTGGCCAGGGCTCGGATATTCCCTCCCCAGGGACCCGAGCCGGTCCATGTCCCCTCGCCCGCGACCGGGTCGCGGACTTCGAGCGGATCGGCCTCCGCGCACAGCCCGGGGCCGGGCATGACCGCAGAGAAGGTTTCGCTGTCGTACACCGTGTTCGCCTGTGACGGACTTCCCCCCCGGCTGCCGCCGACGAGAGCGGCCGGGGCCGGGGAGGCTGCCAGCAGGATCGCGAGGCCTGTGACAAGGGACATGGCTCCTCCAGGTTTGCTTTGATCCTAACATGACTCAACAGAGGACCCGGGGAGAGCCCGGCCTTGCGTGGTCTGTTTCCGGGCGCAGTGCTTATGCTGCAGCCGGACGGAGGTGAGCCGCACGATGAAGGAGAGCCCCCCGGATGATCGCTGGACGCCCTGGCGCCCCGCTGCCCTGTCGAAGGCCGAATATGTCTCGCTGGCAGGCTCGCTCGACTATGTGAGAGGCCTTGCGTCCAATCCCGCGACAGGTCCGAATCCCAATCTCCCGGCCTTCGCGAACGAGGGCGGACTGCTCGACAAGGGCGTCTGCTGGTGGCATTCACGCCTGGTGCGCGCCGCTCTGTACCTCGCCTACTTCGAACCGACGGCCCCCCGGCCCGGGCCCAGGGAGGCGCGGAGGATAATCGCCAGGCTGATGGCCGCGCGCGAGGTGGTGGCCATCCCCGGTTTCTCCGGCTTCAGGGAGTTCACGCTCGAGAACAGGGCCCTGGTTCTGAAGAAGCTGGCGGCGATGCAGCTGTCGGACGGGATTCTCCGGTTCCAATGGGTGAACGGCCTGGCGGGCCGTTCCGAGGTGCGCGCCGACATCATGAGGAAGCAGGTCGAAAAGATCTCCCGGCAGGTATCCGAGGTGGGCCTGGCCTATGTGAAGCTGCAGATACCGGGGATCGACGCCCATTCATGGATCGTCACGGAGACTGCCCCTGGAAGGGGGGGAGGGCTCCTCCTGCGATTCCTGGACAGCAACTACGAGGGCGCATCGGTATGGGAGTACAGGCCCGGGCAGACGAAGATCGCCGCCGGCATGCCCGGGGACTTCGGCGTGCCCTATCTGCAGAGGAGTGGCGAGCTGGAAGGGATGAAGCGGGCCATCGCCAGGTTCGCAGCGAACCCCGGCTGATCAGGGCTCGACCTGCCGTGGGGATTACCCCGCCGGCCGCTCTAGATATGTTAGAAGAGCGGTTCGAGAAAAGGGAAAGGGGCGGAGCGGACATGAAGGCCTTCGGTGCGAAAGCGCCCGTATTTTCGCATCTGGCCGCCATGGCGGCCATCTTCTGCTCCTGCGGAATCTTCGATCCCGTCGAGCTGGGCTCCCACGACGATTTCAAGGCCGAGTACGACCTCTTCTGGGCCACGGTCGACCGCACCTATGTGGGTTTCATCTTCACGGATGCCGACTGGCAGGCTTTGTACGACCAGTACCTTCCCCTGGTCGAATCGGCTGCGACGCAGTCCGACATGATGGCGATCTTCCAGGAAATGCTCACGCAGTTCCAGGATGCCGGAGTCGTCTTCAACGGCGAGCAGACCTACTCGCCGGACATCCAGCAGAATGTCGACATGGACGTGCTCTGGACCTATCTCGAGCCCGCCGGATTCACCTGGTTCCAGCAGGACATCTGGGGGGCCTGCCTGTTCGACTCCACAGCCTACCTGATGATCCCCGAGTGGTCCAGCGGCTTCATCCCCATCCTTTTCGACGACTTCCTGGAAGCCCATCCAGGCTTGACCGGGCTGATCGTGGACATACGCATGAACGACGGGAGCGGAAGCGATCTCAAGATCCTGGAGATCGCCCGCCGCTTCAACGACGAGCTTCGCGTGGGATTCTACACGGTGGGCAAGGACGGACCCGGTCACTTCGACCTGGCGGAGCCCAGACCCAGGATGATGTACTCGAGGGCGAACTATTTCACCGGCCCGATCGCGGTCCTCATCGGCAGCAACTGCGGGTGGACCTCCGAGAAGTTCGCGGCCGCGGTGTCGAACATACCGGCCGTCACGATGCTGGGGGACACCACGATGCGGGAGGTAGGCATCTCTTCTGGTGACGCGCTGCACGCGCTCCCGGCCTGCAGCTACATCGTGCCGGACACAACCCTTATGATGGCCGACTCCGTCACCTGGATACAGGAGGCGGGCGTCTCGCCGGACATCTTCGTGGACGCGACGGAGGAGCAGTTCTCCCAGGGCATCGATCCCGTCCTGGAATCTGCGCTGGACCTGCTCTCGCCGACGCGCTGACGAAGATCTACGGAGAAACCAGCACCAGAAGCCTGTCGCCCGCCGAGTGTGTGGTGATATCCACCACGTCGCCGGCGATATCGCCCGTCGCCTCGATGTCCCAGCTCGGGAAACCGATCCTGTAGATCCTGCTGTTGCCATCCCCCAGCCTGCTCCCTACGAAGAATTCGTCGTGGACGAGGTCCACACAGGCGCAGACCGGCTGTCCCGAGAGCGGGAAATTCTGCATCCTCTGGATGAGGGGGGCGCCGGCCGCCAACGTCGCCGAGCCATCAGAGCCGGAACCCCTGTGGACCGCGAGGAACACCGCCGTGTCCTGCAGGGCGGCCACATCGCACGCGGGAGCAGGCAGCTCGACAGGGAAGGCTGCCAGGAATCCGTCCGTGTAGATCCTCCAGGCCATGGGCTCCTCCTCGCTCACGGCGAAGAACAGCCCGTCCGTGACTGTCGAGGGGACGATCGCCGAGGCCGGACTCTCCAGCTCCCCGGTCCTGAAGACCGTGTTGTCGGAGGTGAGCACCTCGCGCAGCAGCGCGTCCTGCCCGTCACAGACGTACAGCCTCGGCAGGCTGGGGGATGCGCATATGGCGACCGGATGCGGTCCGGCCGGGAATTCGTCCAGAACCGCCCCCGATGCATAGCTGAACTCCACGAGCTGGTCGAAGGCTCCGAGCAGATAGACCCTTGCAGGCGGCGCGAGGCAGGCACCGGAGTAGCCCGGTCCATAGGGCTGCCCCACCTCGTAGACGAGATCGATCGTCAGATCCTCCGAGTCCGCCCTGTACAGGAGCCCCGTGTTCGCGACGACCAGGAACTCGAAGTTGCCCATGGACTGGAGTGTCCTTCCCCCCTCGAAGCCGGTCATCGACCCGAGGACGGTCAGGTCACCTGAATCCAGCACCCTGACCCCCGAGGGGCTCTCCGCGGAATACTCCGTCAGATCGTGGCAGCCCGCCAGCAGGGGTGGCAGTGACAAGGCGAGGGCGATCAGGGGGATGGCCGACGGCCGGCCCCCTGCGGTGAGGCCTACTCCGCGAGCAGGACTGCGAGGCACTGCCCGCTCGAAATCGTCGTCAGGTCCACGATGTTCCCCTCGATGTCCACCCATCCGAGGATCTGATGGGTATTCGCCGTGTATTCGTAGATGCGCGACATTCCGTCCCCCATCCTCGCCCCCACATAGAAGGTCAGCGGGATCAGGTCGGAAGTGCAGATGCATAGAGGGTTTCCCTCGAGTGGGACATGCATCAGCGAGGGGACCATGTATCCCGTCGGGTAGGATGTGAGAGCGATATAGCCCGAGGACTCGCCGAACTCCGGTATGGCGATGCAGAAGAGCGCCGTGTCGGGCAGACACGCCACGTCGCTGGCGACTCCTGCAAGCGTGAGGCCATGCCTGGCGATGAATCCGTAGTTCGACGAGATGTAAGCGGCCGTGTCGGCGCCGACTGCGACGAAGGAGCTGTCCGCATCACTTGCCGAGGCCAGGGCGGTCATGGGGAACCCGATGTCCGTATACGTGACGACTTCGTTGCCCGGCAGGAGTATCTCGCGCATCATGCCGTCGCTGCCGTCGCAGACGAACAGCCTCGTCGCGTCGCCGGTCCGGCACAGGCCCGAAGGGCTCGTGCCCGCCGGGAACTCGTCGAGGACGATGCCGTAGTTGCTCACCTGGACCACCTGGTCGTACCCGCCGATCAGGTGGACCGTTCCTGACCCCACCGGGATCATGCTCGTGTAGCCGCTGGAGTAGGGCTGTCCCACGGTGAAGACCGAGACGATGGCCTGCTCGGAGGCGTCCACCCTGTAGATCTGACCCTGGTTCGTGGCCACGAAGAACTCGTCGCCGCCTATGGAGGCGACGCTCCGTCCCCCGTCGAAGCCCTGCATCGTGCCCAGGATGGAGAGGTCGTCCGCGTCCATGAGGACGACTCCGGAGGAGCCTTCCGACTCGAATTCGGTCACATCGTGGCAGCCCGCAGCCAGGACGGCGCACAGCGCGGTCGCGGTCCGGAGCGAACTGCGGCCGGCGGCTACCACGAGAACCCCACCCTTCCGAAGATGTGCCTGGACGGCGCCCAGGCTCCGGGGTTCTCCGAGACGCCTCCGGGCTCCCCGGTCTCGAGGTAGTGGCCCTCGTCGAATATCCTGTCGAGGTTCTTCCGGTCGAAGATGTTGTACACCGTCAGGACGGCCTCCAGCCGCGTCGCCCCGAGCCAGACCGTCCTGCCCAGGCTGAGGTCGGCCTGGATCGTGGCAGGATAGCGCTCGGTATTGATCTGCGGGATCTCGGACGACCCTGACGGAGGGCTGAAGGGATACCCGCTGCCGTAGTAGACGTCGAGTCCGAGATTGGCGCCCTCGAGTGCGTGAGTCCCGAACAGGACCGGGCCTTCGGCCCTGGGCACCGTGAACTGGAGGCTGGCGTCGGCTGTATGGCGCTGGTCCCAGTCGAGGTAGTTGTCGCTCGTGGGCTGCATCAGGAAGCCGCCCGACGAGTAGCCCCAGGCATCGGTCGAGGTCGAGTACAGGCCCTTTGCGATGGAGTAGGAATAGCTGGCGCTCCCCGAGAACCATCCGCCCGGCAGCTCGAGGAGCTTCAGCTCCACTCCGCGGACCGAGCCGTGGCTGTCGTCGTTCTCGTACAGGAAGTAGCTGGGTATGGACTCGGTTTCGTACTCGGAGGTCCGCACCAGACCTGTGATGTCCTTGCTGTATGCCGAGACTGCGAGGGAGGCGGTGTCGGTGAAACGGTGGCGGACGCCGATCTCGTAGGCTTCGGTCCTCTCAGCCTCCAGGTCGGGATTTCCCACGATGGAGTACATGCCGGAGATGTTGTAGTCGGTGCCGTAGAACATCTCGTTCATGGCGGGCATCTGGAAGTAGTGGCCGTAGGTTGCGAAGAAGACGTCG
This sequence comes from candidate division Hyd24-12 bacterium UBA5074, assembly GCA_002414865.1. Taxonomy (GTDB): domain Bacteria; phylum Fermentibacterota; class Fermentibacteria; order Fermentibacterales; family Fermentibacteraceae; genus UBA5938. The sequence continues at coordinate 11,063 of DIAQ01000006.1, forward strand.
CGGTCGGAGACGGGGTGCGTCACTCCGAGGCGCGGGCTGATCTGGGTCTTCGCATCGACCTCGACCTCGCCGCCCTGCTCGAAGTCGAAGAGCTTGCAGTTGGGATCGAACAGGTCGAACCTCAGGCCGGCGTTCAGGACCATGCCGCCCGAGAACCTCCAGAGAGACTGCGCGTATGCCGCCCCTGTGAAGGGGTAGGCCTTCCACAGGCTCGCGTAGGCTTCGCCCCCGCCGGCCATGAACACGCTGTAGTCGTAGATGTCGTAGTAGGAACCCTCGACGCCCGTCTTGAGCTCGAGCTGCCGGCCGATGTGCGTCGTCAGATCCGTCCTGACGCTGCTGACGGTGCTCCTCGATTCGAGCCACACCTCGGGATGGATGCCGGAATGGAAGAAGCCCAGGCTGTCGGCGACGCGGGGGGTGGGGTAGAACATCGTGAGCCAGTCCTCCGGGGAGTATCCTTCGCCGAAGTAGCCGCCCTGGGGATCGCGGATGCGCCTCCAGTGGCAGAACCTCGTCTGGTTCAGGTGGAAGTCGATGAAGGTCTCCTCGCTCAGCATCTGCATGAGCGAAGCGGTTACGCCGCCGGTCTCCTGGAAGCGGATGGGGATCGCGCAGTCGGGGTCGTTACCCAGGAAATACTGGCCTTCTATGTAGATGGGATCCTCGTAGCGTGACCAGGCCCACTCGTCCCATCCCGACTGCCTGTAGTTGTAGAATCCGAGGAAGGATATCCTCGTCCTCGCCGAAGGCCTCGCGGCCAGCTTGAACGAGCCCGTGAACCCGTTCTGCCAGTTGTTCTCCCAGTAGCCCCGGCTGTCCTCGAGGTCCCTCCCGCTCCTGATCAGTCGGGCCGACCCGAAGAACGTCACATCTCCCGGCGGGTTTATCCCGATGGCGGGCAGCAGGCTCGTGAACAGGGGCTCCGGCCCTCCCAGGGAGCATTCCACGTCGATGCAGCCGCCCCTGTAGTTGTCGTTCTCGGAAGGCGAAGAGTAGTTACGGGATATCTCCTCGAATCCCATCTCCTCCAGGTCGCCGCCTCTCACCACGATCTCGCCGTCGTAGCCGGATCCGCCGTCCCGGGAGACCATGTTCACCACTCCGGACATGGCATTCCCATACTCGGCGCTGATGCCGCCCGTGATGATGGAGGCTTCGGCGAGGGCGGTCGTGGGAAGGACTGAGGAGAAGCTGTTGGTCATGGGGGAGCGCACCGGTATGCCGTCGAGGAGATAGGCGACCTCCCCGGCCCTTCCGCCCCTGACGTGGAGGGCGCCGCCCTGCGAGACGATCCCGGGCTGTCGCCTCAGCACCTCGAGGACGTCGGGCACCGGCATGAGCCGCAACTCTGACGAGTCGATGACATGGATGGTCGAAGGCACGGTCTCGAGGACGAGGCTGCGCTGGTCGGTGACCTCGATCACCGTGTGCCCGACGGCCTCGATCCCGAGCTGGAAGTCGATCTCCGTGGTCTGGTCGCTGAGGATCCTCACGCCCTCCTTGGTGACCGTCGAAGAGCCGACCATCCTCGCCGTCACCGAATAGACGCCGGGAGGAAGCGCTCTTATCTCGTATCGGCCTTCAGGGTCGGCAACCGTCCCGAGGGCGGTGCCGTTCACCATCACACTCGCCCCGGGAAGAGGATCCCCTGAGCTGTCGGTCACGATTCCCGAAATGCTCCCCGTCGTGCCGGCAAGGGCCGCAGGCGCATGGACTGCCGCGACAGCCGCCAGCAGTAGTGCGATCGACCGGATTCTCATCAGTTGATTCCCTCCGCAGCCGATCTCCCGGCCTGGAACGCACTGGTGTTGATGGCGGCCGTGCCTGCCGGAACGAGTCCGGCGATGGCTTCCTCGATGGCGCCGGGAGCCAGAGGGAAGCCTGCGGCCGTGGAGAGGGCTCCGAGCATGACCATGTTCTCGACCACCGGGAAGCCCATCTTCCTGGCCATGACCCTGGCGTCCAGGGCCTTCAGTCCTATGCCGGCTCCCGCCAGCCGCTCCTGGACATCCCCGAAGGTCCAGCAGCGGGCTGCGGCGTCGCGCACCCTCAGCGCCGTGGAAGTAACGGGATTCATCACCAGCGTGCTCGTGAAGACAGTGCCGCCGGGCTTCAGGTACTCGATGACCCGGAGGCATTCCAGCGCCTCCAGGCTGACTATGGCTTCCGCGGTCGCGAGCGGTATCAGGGGCGAGGTCACTCCGGGGCCGATGCGGAAGTGGATCGAGATGCTGCCCGATCTCTGCGACAGGCCGTGCTGCTCACCGGTGACGGCGTTGGAACCCGTGGCGGCGCATGCCGTTCCGATGACCTTCGACATCAGGACGATGCCCTGGCCGCCGACACCGCACAACGGGAAGCTGAAGCCGCCGTCCATGTCAGTCCTCCGCCCGGGCGATGGCCGAGTTGGGGCAGAGCTGGGCGCAGGCCAGGCAGCCATCGCAGAGGTCTGCCTCAATCACTGCCTTTCCGGAGTCGTCGAGGGAGATCGCCGGGCAGTAGAAATCCCTCGCGCATGTATGGTAGTTCCTGCACTGTGCGGGGGAGACGGCGCTGTGAGGAATGGCTTCGCCTCGCCTCCGTCGGTTCCTGTCCGCGTGCAGGGCGCACTCCCTGCGGAATATCAGCGCGCTGAAGCCGGGGCTCTCGAGCGCGGTCTTCACTGCGGGCATCGAGGCCCTGCGATCGTAGGGATCGACGATGGCGACTTCCACGCCCATGGCCTCCAGCAACGCCTCCGGGGACACGCGCCTCCTGCCCTCCGGCTGCTCCTCCGCAGGTGT
>DIAQ01000119.1:0-1589 GCA_002414865.1 candidate division Hyd24-12 bacterium UBA5074
CGGCGGTGGTCGATGCTCGCGGGACCGCTTCCCGCGCGTTCCCCTGGACATTAGGTTCGGCCAGGTGAAGGGCATCGTCACCTGTCGCAGGATGCCGGAGCGCACGGGCAGCGCCCGGGCGGGAGTCGAGAGGGGCGGCACATGATTCTTCTTGTGGAGCTTGCCGGTCTCGTGGCGGCCGTTGGAACGATTCTCCCGACGCCGCTCGAGGAGCCGCCATTCGTGTACACGCCGGCTGCGGGAGCCCCAGGCGATCCCGGGGCCTCGATCCCGGGCTTCGAGCTCATCCAGAGCAGCCCCAACGGGGTCTCGGACTACGCCGGGTGGTTCGACCAGTTCTCCGACTGGCCTTCGCTGACCTTCCATGGCGGCGGATCGAACGAGTCGATCCGTGGGACGAGGGCTCCGAACGGAGTGCCCCTGGTCCTCCACGCGCCCGGGAACACCAGGTTCCAGCTCTACGAGTTCATCTCCGGGTCCGAGGCCGATATCGCGATCTACGGCGACCCGCCGAACAGATACGGAGTGGTCCTGTATCCCAGGCTCCTGGCCTTGTACCTGGATCCGGCCGATCGCCTCCCCACGCAGGTGCTGGACTTCCTCGCCTACATGCACGGCCCGGAGGATGTCGAGGAAGATCTCGATTTCACGTTCCAGCAGCTCCGCTGGGCAGAGGTGAGGGATGGCGTGCTGTATGTCTCGAATGCCCACAGGACCTACGCGGAGAGCTCGGGAGGGTTGAACGCCTACATCACCGCGCTGGATCCGGAGACATTCGAGATCCTCTGGCGAAGCGAGCCTCTGGTCTCGAACTCCGAGAACTTCGTGATCGTCGATGACGCGATCGTAACCGGCTACGGATTCACAGACGAGGACGACTTCATCATAGTCCTGGACAGGAGGACGGGCGAAGTCGTGAGACGCCTCGAAGCCCCATCGGCGCCCCAGTATTTCCATGTGGTGGGGAACAACCTCTTCGTCAGGTGCTACGACACCGACCTGGTGTACGAGATCCGCTGAGCAGCTCCGGCGCCGGGCCGCGCTCAGAGCTTCTCGATGAACTCCTTGGCGTCCTTCAGATCGGCGCCGCTCTCCCGCATGAAGGCCCTGATGGCGCCTCCCTTGTCGCCCTTCCTGACCAGGTCCACGACGAGCTGGGAGGGCTTCCATCGCGGTGGCTGATCGGCGCTCTCACCGGAGCCGGGAGCCTGCGCGGGTTGAGCGATGCCCATCCTCCTGAAGAGGAAGTCCATCCTCGACTCCAGGCACTCGACGCGTTCCCTCAGCTTCTGCATCTCCTGCGGATCTCTGTCAGGCATTTCCCTCCCCTGTCGCACCCCGTGAGGCCATCGACCCCTGTCCCTCTATCGGCATTGCCGGCGCCCATTTCGTCATCCCCGCGAAGGCGTGGGTCCGCCTCACACGAACCTCGTGACTATGAATGCGCACAGCGCGAAGCAACAGAGGCCGACGAAGATCCTGCCCGCCGGCATGACCCATCTGCCGGGCAGGAACGCGAAGATCCCCGGCACCTTGAAGAAGTGTTCCACGGCCTCGGGGGGCTTCCTGAATGCGAACAGGATGCAGAG
>DIAQ01000119.1:1988-3204 GCA_002414865.1 candidate division Hyd24-12 bacterium UBA5074
AATCAGTTGTCAGTATCAAGTACTAAGTAGTAACAAATACTATCGAGGTTGCATGGAAGCATCCGGGATCAGCATGGACGATCTCCTCGACTCGCTGAGGCGCTCCGGCCTCAGGGTCACCCCGCAGCGGCTCGAGGTCTACCGGGTGGTGGCGGTCTCGAAGAGCCATCCGAGCGTCGTGGAAATCTACGAGGCCGTCAGGAGGATCATCCCCTCCATCTCCATGGACACCGTGTACAGGACTCTCTGGACTCTCTCGCAGATCGGGCTGACAAGTCCCGTCAGCTCCTCGGGGGACAGGGTCAGGTTCGACTCCAACCGCTCCCCCCACCACCACTTCATATGCGCGAAATGCGGCGAAATCCGCGATTTCACCTCCGGCTCCCTCGACGACATGCCCATCCCGCGGGAGGCCGGAGATTTCGGAGATGTCTGGGGGGCGCACCTCGAGATCAGGGGATTGTGCAGGAATTGCAGAAAGCCCGGCAGGAACTCGAAAAGGAAGGAGCCCGAGCATGGCTGATGGAAAGGATCGCAGGAAGCTCGCCACCAATTTCGGGAAGCCGGTGGACAACGATCTGAGCTCCACCTCCGCGGGACCTCACGGGCCGCTGCTCATCCAGGATGTCCATCTCGTCGAGAAACTCGCTCACTTCAACCGCGAGCGCATCCCCGAGCGGGTCGTTCATGCGAAGGGTGCCGGCGCCTTCGGGTACTTCGAGGTGACTCACGATGTCACGAGGTACACCTGCGCCAGGTTCCTCTCCGAGGTGGGAAAGAGGACGGAGGTGTTCGCGAGGTTCTCGACGGTCGGCGGGGAGAAGGGCTCGGCGGACTCCGAGCGCGATCCCAGGGGCTTCGCTGTCAAGTTCTACACGGAAGAGGGCAACTTCGACATGGTGGGGAACAACACCCCGGTGTTCTTCCTCCGCGATGCCATGAAGTTCCCCGACTTCATCCACACCCAGAAACGGAACCCGGCGACGAACCTCAAGGACCCTGACATGTTCTGGGACTTCCTGTCCCTCACTCCCGAGTCCATCCACCAGGTCACGATCCTGTTTTCGGACAGGGGGACCCCGGTCAGCTTCAGGCACATGCACGGCTTCGGCGGGCACACCTACATGTGGTACACCGAGTCCGGGGAGTACTGCTGGGCCAAGCTGCATTTCAGGACCGGGCAGGGCATCAGGAATTTCACCGCCGAGGAAGCCGA
>DIAQ01000027.1:0-595 GCA_002414865.1 candidate division Hyd24-12 bacterium UBA5074
GGCGACTGCCTGGGTGGAACCATCATGATCCTCAAGAAGCCGGTGAGCTGAGCTCCAGTCTGAAGATGCTGCGCAGTATGGCGATGGTCGCAGCGTATACCGGTCCTACTCCCTTGCCGCCCATCGGCACCGAGAGAAGGTCTCCCGCGAGAGGCGCATCGGAGGCGTAGAATACGACCCCCACGGCGACATCGTCTCTGATCCTCTTCCTGAGCCGCGCCTGCATGACGGCCTTTGCGTAGGGTATCCCTTCCATCTCGACCCCGAGAGCATGCCACCCGTCCCTGAAGTAGCACAGCACATCACTGTTCTGGAGGAAGGTCCCGGCGACGGTGAGCATCGGTCCGTCGCAGTGGACGGCGAAGCCGTCCATGCCTTCGAAATCTTCCCTGGTCATGCAGTTGCCGATGTCGTAGACCTCGCCGGAGCCCTGCTTCACGAAGAACCTGGGGAGCATCATGTCCCCCCTGACGCCGTCCAGTATGCCTGCCTTCCCCATGATGAAGACGCTGCGGATGCGCCCGCCGAATGTCTCGAAGAGCTCGTTGAGGAGGAAGAAGCCCTCCTCTCCGAAGGCATAGTCCATGTTGATCAG
>DIAQ01000027.1:995-2547 GCA_002414865.1 candidate division Hyd24-12 bacterium UBA5074
CTCCTCGTCCTCTCGCCGGCAGCCTCGGGACCTGAAGTGAGCTCCCTGAGAATCCCGTAGTCGAGAGGCTCCGTCATGCCGGACCTCGCCGCGAACTCCCTCAGGTAGGGGGAGAGGCAGTTGGCCACGCTGTGCCTGTTGCTCGACACAACGTGCACTGGGCAGCCAGGCGCTCCGAGCGCGGAGGCTGCCGAAGCGACCGCCGCGGCCCACTCCTTCGCCCTCCTGCTGTAGCGCCCCACCAGGCCGAACCGGTCGGAGAAGACCACCTTGAGGTCCCGCGGACCCTTCGCGACAACTGCAGCCACGACTTCGAGCAGGCGTCCCCCCAGTGCGGCATCGAGCGCCCGCGTCGACGCGTAGTCGCTCCTGAACTCCACAGACAGGTCGTGCAGGATGGACTTCCTGGCGCCTTCTTCGAGGGCGACGCCTCCCGTGGAGATCTCCTCCACGGTCCGCCAGACCGAGCGCAGACCCGGGTCCTCCTCCAGCTTCCTCCTGTACGCGGAGTACCTCGCGCGCATCTTGTCGCTCTCCATCGAGAAGCAGGTGAGCGCGGAGATGAAGTCGAGGAGGTCTGTCATGCCGCCTCCGAAGGCGGTGACATAGCTCGATTCCCCCGTCCTGTAGGTGGGCCTCCTCCGCGCCCGGGTGCCCACCGGATCGAAGTCCTCGGCCACCCGGGGCTCTATCTCCCTGGCGACTGTTATCTGAGTGATCGATTCGATGCCCTCGGGAAGGCGCAGAAGCGAGTAGCTGAGGGCGCCGGTGTCGATCCTGTCGGGGTCTCCCACCCAGGGGTAGAGGGCGGGGTGCGACAGCTCCATGAGGCGGCGCAGGCTCGAGCCGGACTCCCCGCCGGGGCGGTAGTAGCCCCTGAGCAGTATCCCCTTCGCGAGGGTCTCGAATTCTTCGATGGCGAGACGCGTTTCGAGGCTGATATTGCACCTCCTCACTCTTCCGCAATATGCTCGACGGAGGACGGCAGGCAAGCTCCCGGGCTGCGCCGGGATGTGCCCCCGCCCTCCCATCGCGCCGGTCGGCGTCCAGGCAGCATCTGTCATGTGGTTGTCATGCAATAGAGTCCAAAAATGCCCGAAGTGGCTCGAAATATGCTTATGTCATGCGTAACGAAAGGAGGCCTCTCATGGCCATGAAGAAGATCGCCGGCAAGGAGCTCGCGGTGGTGACCGCTGTGAAGGACAGGCCCGTGCTCGTGGATTTCGGCGCCACCTGGTGCGGTCCCTGCCGCTCGCTGCACCCTGTTCTCGAGAAGCTCGCGGTCGAGCTCGGATCTACGTGGGACTTCTACGAGATCGATGTGGACGAGAGCCAGGCCGAGGCGAACAGCCTGGGAATCCGCGGCGTCCCGACGATGATCATCTACCGTGACGGCCGCGAGATCGACAGACTCGTGGGCTTCCGCGACATCGACGCGCTGAAGGAACACCTCGCAGGGCTGACCGGCGCCGCCGGAAACTGACCCGATGCTCGATCTCAGGCTGGGCACGGTGGCCGCCGCCTCGGATGGCGGGGGGGACAAGGCGCTCCT
>DIAQ01000027.1:2884-5274 GCA_002414865.1 candidate division Hyd24-12 bacterium UBA5074
GAGGGATACGCTCCCGGAGGCCAGCTCACGCTGACTGACAGGATCGAGAACTATCCGGGCATCCCCTCCGTAGCCGGAAGCGATCTCGCTGCATCGTTCCGTGCGCAGGCGGTCGAGGCGGGATCCGTGATACTCGGATACCAGGTCGTCGCTGCGACCGCATCGGCCGGCGGAGAGGGTGTCGAGGTCCGGACCGACGGGGGCGTCTTCAGGGCGGCGACCCTGATCATCGCCACCGGAGCCGCCCCCTCCAGGCTCGGCGTGCCTGGCGAGGACAGGTTCTACGGCCGTGGAGTCAGCTACTGCGCCACCTGCGACGCCCCCTTCTTCAGGGGTCGCAGGGTCATGGTCGTCGGTGGAGGTGACAGCGCGATAAAGGAGGCGCTTTATCTCGCGACGGTGGCCTCCACCGTTGTCGTGGTCCATAGGAGGGATGAGCTGAGGGCCGAGCCGGTGCTGGCCGAGAAGCTCCTCGCCCTCCCGAATGTCAGCGTGCTGTGGAAGTCGAAGCTGGTGGAGATCTCCGGGGCGGATGGCGTGGAGTCGGTCCTGGTCGACACGCCGGAAGGACTCCTGGAAGTCCCCGTCGATGGGGTCTTCATGTACGTCGGGAGGAAGCCGGCGACGGCCCCCTTCGAGGGGCTCGTCGAACTGGCTGCGGACGGCTCGGTCGCCACGCGGGAAGGCGTCCGGACTTCGCTGCCGTTCGTGTTCGCCGCGGGCGACGTGACGGACAACCCGCTCAGACAGGTGGTGACTGCGGCCGCCACCGGAGCGATGGCGGCGGCTGCGGCATTCGAGTACCTGCAGAGCCGGCCGGGAAGGCGGTAGAGGAGTGGCACTGCTGTCCAGCACCGATTCCGCCCAGGTCGGCAAGCTCTTTTCGCAGTTGACACAGGACGTCCATGTCCGTTTCTACACCCAGATGCTCAACTGCAGCGGATGCGCCGAAACCGAGGCCATCCTCGCAGAGCTTGCCGGTCTTTCGGACAGGATCAGGCTCGAGAAGATCAATGCGTTGACAGAGACGGACAGACGCCAGGCCGACGGCGTCGAGCATGTTCCTGCGATGATCATCTCCGACGGAACCCACGACAGGGTCCGCCTGTACGGCACACCCTCCGGATACGAGTTCACCACACTGCTCACCGCCCTGATGGACGCGGGAGCCGGGTCGGCCACCCTCGAGCAGCCCACGCTCGACTTCCTGGCTGCGCTGGGCTCCGACCTTCGCATAAGGGTCTTCGTCACCCCGACCTGCCCATACTGCCCGAGATCCGCGGTTCTCGCCATGAGGATGGCCCAGGCCTCCCCGAGGGTGCGCGCCGAGGTTGTCGAGGCGAACGATTTTCCGGAGCTCTCCATGAAGTATGGCGTCCAGGGGGTTCCCAGGACGGTGGTCAACGAGAGGTTCTACGCCGAAGGCGCCATTTCGGAGGCGGATCTGACGGCTGCGCTGGGTCGGGCGGCGCTGCTGCCGGCGGAAGGCCCCGAGGTCGATCTCTCGGCGCTGGCGCGGAATCCGGCATCGGAATGAAGGCGGCCTGACATGATCACCGGAGCGCTCCTCGCGGCTTCCCTGCTCTCTGCCGTGGAGTTCCCGATGACCTCCACCGGCAGGCTCGGAGTCTACAAGTTCTTCGAGAGCGACATCGACCACTATGTCTGGAGCGAGATAGCCGCGAGGATCACGGCCGTGGAGGCGGGTTCCTTCGAGGGCAGGCTCGGCCTCGAGATGGACACCTACATGGGCGAGAGCTGGAACAACCCGGACATGAAGTTCAACATCTACGGCGGCCGCTGGAACATCTCGTTCGAGTTCGCATGGGTGATGCGCAACTGGGAGGCCAGGCTCTACACCGATCACGAATGCTTCCACAACATAGACATGGAGGACACGCTCTCCGAGTACATGAACAACATCAAGCTGGGTGCGGTTCTGTATCCGGAGGATCTCCCGCGGCCCCACCGGCTCGAACTGCTCCCCGTGGACAGGCCCTCGGGATGGGTTTCCGCAGGTCTCTACAGACCCCGCGGAGAGGGCTTCCAGAAAGGGCACGACTTCGACTGGTCGGTTCAGGCCGAAGCCTCGATGCCGCTGGCGGCATGGCGCAACTGGTCGGGCGGGCTCCGGTATCGTCCCGAATTCTTCTTCCACGAGGACGGTGACACCTCGTCCCGACACCGCGTGGAGGCCTGGGCGCGTTACGCTCCCGGAGCCACCGCCGTGGAGTTCTACCTCGTGAACCATCCCCGGGATACCCAGCCCATCCGCAGCCTGGAGGGCGAAACCGCCATCGGCCTCCGCTTCCTCTGGTAAGGCGGCAGTAGCTCACCGGGCACGGACAGCCGGCAGGCGGCAATACCTCACGCCAGGACGCCAAGCCCGC
>DIAQ01000104.1 GCA_002414865.1 candidate division Hyd24-12 bacterium UBA5074
AGCACTCTGCGATCGGATGGCTGATCGAAAGCATCTGCAGAGATTGCGGTATCACACCGGAAGCTCTCAAAGGCCGGTCGAGGAAGGGACAGATCAGCCTTGCGCGCAAAGCCGTGACAGACGTTCTGCTTCGTTATGGAATTACAGAGGCGGATATAGGTCGTTTGCTGGGAATTGCCCGCAGCTCAGTCAGCAGTATTGCGAACAATTGTCTGAATGGTGGCAATCTATTGGCAAATAAGTATATGGAAGTATTTTCTAACAAAATGAACTCTGACCCCTGAAGACTGCTGGTCAGGGGGCGGGGATCCAGAAGATGTCGTAGGCGAGGGAGCCGGAGACACGGTCGGAGCTGAAGGCTATCCAGTCGCCCACGGGGTTCCAGGCAGGGTAGACGTCGGAGGCTTCGTCGTCGGTCAGCCGCTCGAATTCGTCGGAGTAGATCGTCCCCGCATAGATCTCGTAGTTGCCGGTCGAGTCGGACGAGAAGGCGATGCTCCCGCCTTCGGGACCCCAGGTGGGGTGGATCTCCCGGGAAGGCCATGCCACCACCGCATGCGCGTCAGTGCCGTCGGGGCGGATCACCCAGATGTCGCTGTCGCCTCCCACGCTGCGCTGGAACAACACCCAGTCGCCGTCAGGGGAGTACGAAGGCCTCGTGCAGTCCGCTCCCTCGTCGACGAACAGCTCGGTCGGCACGAAGGAGCTCATGGCACCGTGCCAGAGGCCCCAGCTGCCGTCGGTCCTGGAAGCATAGACGACGCTGTCCGCGAGCGGGGACCACGAGGGCTGCATGTTTGGAAGGCTGTCATACAGAAGCAGGTGGACTTCGTACAGGTTGCCCGGCATCCAGCGGAGTTCGCCGCTGCCGTCATCCCTGACGGCGGCAAATACGATCCGGCCAGAGTCGGCGTGCCAGCAGCCCGTGGGGCCGACGAACTCGTTGTACTCGGTGAAAGTGCGGAGCGAGGGGTCGGCTATCCCGTCGAAACCGTAGATGCCGGGATTGCCGGAGTTGGCCGAGCAGAACAGGAGGATCTCGCCCAGAGGGGAGAAGGCGAGGGCGGTGTCGGGAAACGACGAGCCCACGTAGAACTGCGCTCCGTCAGGCCAGGGCTCGAACTCCACGGGATCGTCCCCGCACGAGATCAGGGGCAGCAGAGCCAGCAGGGACAGACGGGCGTTCTTCATCGCTTCTCCGATGGGGATCAGGCCTGACGGGGCGGTCCCGCCTCGATAATCGCACCGAGCCTGGACAGCCTCTCCACGAGGTTCTCATAGCCCCGCTCGATCTGGTGAACGTTCCTTATGATGCTGGGCCCTTCCGCACAGAGGGCGGCCGTCAGGAGCGCCATCCCTGCCCTTATATCCGGGCTGGAGACGTCGGTTCCCCTGAGGGGCGTGGGGCCTGCCACGACCACGCGGTGGGGGTCGCACTGGATGATCGTGGCCCCCATGGCCACAAGCTTGTCCACGAAGAAGAGGCGGCTCTCGAACATCTTCTCGAAGATCAGGCTGGTCCCCGTGGACTGCGTCGCGACAACGACCGCAGTGCTCGTCAGATCGGGGGAGAAGCCCGGCCAGGGAGCATCGTAGATGGTCGGGATCGCTCCGCCGCGGTCGCACTGGACCTCGAGCCGCTGGCCGCCGGGTATGACCAGGTCTCCGTCCCGGAAGACTGTCTCCAGGCCGAACCTCCCGAGCCCGTTCATGGTCGGACTCACGATGGACTCCGGAACTCCCTCGATGATCAGCTCGCCACCGCAGCACGCCGCCAGGCCGATGAAGCTGCCGATCTCGATGTGATCGGGAGCAGTCGAGTGGCTGCAGCCCCCTAGGAGGCCGCCGGTTCCGTGTATGACGAGACGATTGGTCCCGGCGCCTTCGAGGGAGGCGCCCATGCCGCCCAGCATGAGGGTGAGATCCTGCACGTTGGGCTCGCATGCCGCGTTGTAGAGGACTGTATCCCCCGTGGCGATCGAAGCCGCCATGAGGGCGTTTTCCGTCGCCGTCACAGAGGGCTCGTCGAGCAGGATCTCCGCGCCTCTCAGGCCTGACGACGTGAACCTGTAGCAGTCGCCGTCGGCTGCGACCTCGGCTCCCATCGCCTCCAGCGAGAGGAAGTGCGTATCCAGCCTGCGCCTGCCGATCACGTCGCCGCCGGGCGGAGGCATCCTGAGCCTCCCGAAGCGAGCCAGCAGGGGGCCCGCAAGCAGGATCGAGGCCCGGATGGAGCGGCAGAGCGGGATGTCCAGACGCCCGGGATCGATGTCCGAGGCGTCTATCCCGGCGCCTCCTTCGAAACGCGTGACGCGCGCGCCAAGGCTCTCGAGGATGCCCAGCATGGTCTCCACGTCGCGGATGGCCGGGAGATTGCGCACCACGACAGGCCTGTCGGAGAGGATGGAGGCGGCCAGCTCGGGGAGAGCCGCGTTCTTGCTGCCGGAGGGCTTCAGCCTTCCGGCGAGGGGAACCCCGCCTTCGACCCTGTAGGAATCTGCCGGTATCGCGCTCATCTCTCCTGATCCTGCGATCCCAGCTTCCTGAGAATCGTGTGAAAGAGGTCGGGATAATCGGCAGGCACCCACTTCTGCTGAAGGAGCCACCTGACGTAGTCGGCGTCCTGGGCCACGATGTCCTCCACGAGGCTGCCCCTGTACTTTCCGAAGGTGAAGGTCGTCACATCGAGGGGGGAGCGGGCGTACTCGAGCAGCTCCTCCCAGGTGGCGCATTCGACTGCCTTCGACGCCACGACGAACTCCACGAGCTCCCTGACGAGATGAGCGTCGAAGAGCGCTCGGTGTGCATCTCCGCCTATGTCGTCCCCCAGGCCGAACCTGTAGCGGAGCGCCTGGAGCGCGTGGGAGGGGAGGTCGGGCCAGGCATGCCTGGCGAGCCGCAGGCTGTCCAGGACCCTCGCATCCTTGAGGTGACCGAAACTCCTGGGCATCGTCCGCTTGAGGATGGGGATATCGAAGGGGGAGTTGTGTGCGCAGATCACGTCGGCAGCGTCGACGAGGGGCTTCAGGGCGGCCTCGAGCTGCTTCGCAGCCGGGGCCCCCGACACCATCGAGTTGGTTATGTGATGCACGGCAGAGGCCTCGGGGGGTATGAGATCGGTCGGCCTGACCAGCGAGGAGAATTCCTGCACCTGGGAGCCTCCAGCCTGCAGGCCCGCGTAGCCCGTCAGCACCGCCCCCACCTCGCAGAGATCGGCAGTCGAGGGGTCGGCTCCTGTGGTCTCCGTGTCCAGGTACAGAACTCTGATCGCCGGCGACAGCTTCTGGCCCTCATCGGCGGAGAAGAGGTCCGGGTATCCCTTCATGCGAGTATTCTAAGCGTGCCCTGACGTCTTTGACAAACACTCTCATCCTTGATAAGCTACTGCCGTTCGTCCTTACGGACATACAGGAGGGGTTCTATGAAGAAACTGCTCGCCGTTTTCGCACTCAGCCTCCTTGCCGTGGCCTGCGGCAGGAAGGAGGCAGCCGCCCCGCTCGACGTGCTGCCTGATTCCGCGATGATGACCATGGCCATCTCCGATCCCGCCGCCATGATCACCAACCTCGACAAGTACATCGAGACGGGGGTGCCCGCCGCCGGGCAGGGCCTGGTGACCAATCTCATCCTCAACCGTGCAGGCGCGGAGAACCTCGATTCCCTGGCGGCATGGCTCGGTCTCGATCTGCACGGGACCGTCGTGCTCTACGCCACCTCGATGAACCCCCAGGCCATCGGGGCAGCCGCTTCCGCACCCGATCCCGAGGCCTTCTGGACCAGGACCACCGAGTGGGGCATGGAGTGGACGGATGCCGAGCCCATCGGTGACGCCGTGGTGAAGACGGCTGTGGCGGGCCAGGGCATGACCCTGAGCGCTGCCGCATACCGCGGGCTCATACTGGTCGCGGGAGCCCGCACCGAGCTCTCTGCGATGATCGACCGCGTCGAGGGCAGGGTCCCTCACGGCACAGTCGCCCTGGAGCCGGGGACCTTCTGGATGAACATGGATGTCAAGGTGTTCGGCCCCATGGTGGCCTCCCAGATCGCCATGTATCGTCCGGAGATCATGTCGGGCATCGAAGCGGGCGGAACCACACCGGCAGTAGCCGGCCCCGTGATGGACCTCTATTTCGACGCCTTCGATCTCCTCCTCAGGGAAACCGATACGATGCAGTTCTCGATCACCTTCGGGCCCGAGGACGTGAAGTCCGCCTATGACATCAAATTCATCGCCGGCTCGAGCCTCGACGGCGCGATCAATCCGGTCGAGGCGACCGATCTGACGGCACTCCTCCCTCCCGCCGGCGTGATGTCCGGTCGCATGTCCATCCCCCCCGAGCTCACCACGGCCGCCATGACCGCGATGCTCTCGGCTCTCTCGATCGAATCCGACCCGGCGATGATCGCGTACACGGCGGCCCTGTCCAGGAACACCGCCATGGCCTGGTACAACGACGATCCGGCCAACCCCATGCATATCGTCGCCGCATACGAGCTGCCGGAGGGAACCGGCATGGCTGACGTGGGCACCTGGATCCAGGCCTCGCTCGACATGGCTTCCGGCATGATCGGCGAGATGCCCGGCATGGCGTTCACCGCTCCGGTGGACTCCGTTGTGGGCGGCGTCACCTACACCTACTACTCCACCATCATCGACACAGCGGCCATGGAGCAGGCGGCACAGACCGACTCGCAGCCGATGCCCACCATCCAGTTCAGCGTATGGCTGGCGGAAAAGGACGGCAGGCTCCTGCTCGAGATGGCCCCGACCCCGGTGCTCCTGCCAGGCATACTGACCGGCACGGCCTCCTCCGAGGCCAACGAGGCTTCGACCTACGTCGCCTCGATGGGGCTCGACAAGGAGTTCGTCTTCGCGATGGACATCGCCGCCTACATGACGGGCATCATGTCCTGGGCCGCCGTGATGGGCGACTCCGGAGCCGACCTCTCGGCTCTCGCATCCTCTGAGCCCGTGTGGGTCTACACTGTGTCCGACATCACTGACGCAGGCCTGTCGAGCACCTGCTCCTTCTCGGGAACCGAGGCGGCAGGCTACATCGGCACGATGATCTCGGCGATGGGGGCTTCCGGCGGCTTCTGACCAGGCGGGATAACGAAAGAGGACGGCGGGCTTCGCGCCCGCCGTCCTGCATTCGGCCCAGTTCCATGGATGAGGGGGGAGAGCTCCTCCGGAAGCGTTACCTGTTGTAGATCTCCTGGGCGGCTGCGATGCCCTCTTCGAAGGCCCTGCATACGCAGTCCGCGGCCCGGTGGGCCATCAGGGAAGCCTCCTCCTCCTGATCTCCCGGGACTCTCGAGAGGACGAAGTCGGCCAGGTCTCCCGAGTCCGGTCCGGGGCCGACGCCCAGCCTGAGCCGCGCGAACGCATCGGTTCCGAGACAGGCGATGATGCTCCCGAGTCCCTTGTGCCCGCCCGCGGAGCCGCCCTCACGCAGGCGGAGCCTGCCCAGGGGGAGGTTCACGTCGTCGCAGACAACGAGGATGTCCCCGGGACCGAGGTCGCGGATGCGCAGAAGAACAGACGCTGCGCGCCCGCTCTCGTTCATGAAGGTCATCGGCCGGGCCACCTCCAGCCCGGAGGGCAGGACGGCGGCCGAGAAGAGGCCTGCGTTCACAAGAGAGACGCCGGCTTCACGGGCGAGCACATCGGCCACCCAGAAGCCGGCGTTATGCCAGGTGAGAGAGTACTTCCCGCCGGGATTGCCAAGGCAGAGGGCCAGGCGGGGACCAGTCACACCTACTCCTTCTTCTCCTCTTCCTTGTCCTCGGCAACCTCGGCACCTTCGCCCTCGACGCCCTCCGCGCCCTCTTCGGCGACAGGGGTCTTCTCGACCGTGGGTGCGACGACATGGACAACCGGCGCCTCGCCGGGCATGTCGGAGATCACGCCGTCAGGCAGCACGAGGTCGCTGACGTGGAAGGCGTCGCCGATTCCCAGCTCGGTGATGTCGACCATGATGACCGAGGGGATGTCGGAGGCCTTGACCCTGATGGGCAGGTCATGCTGGATGTGGTCGAGCACACCGCCGAACAGCGCGCCCTTGGGAGTGCCGGTGAGCCTGATGGGCACCCTCACGGAGACGATCTGATCGAGTTCGACCCTGTAGAAGTCGATGTGGGTGGGTCTGCCCGAGAGGACATCCCACTGGACCTCCTTGATGAGCACCGAGACCGGCGCGCCGAGGCCGCTCAGCGTGATGACGCCGGGGGAGGAGTGCCCGATGTTCCTCATGAAGTCGTACTCGGAAACGGCAAGGACATCCTCGCCGCCGCGTCCGTAGATGACAGCCGGGACGTAGCCGGCCCGCCTCATGCGCCTGCACTCGGCCGATCCGGTGGATGACCTCTTCGACACGGTGATCTGCTGGGGCATTACTATATCCTTTCCTCGGTTGTTTTCCCTGTAAGTGGCTGGGGCGGGAGGATTCGAACCTCCATCTACAGGATCCAAAGTCCTGAGTCTTACCAGTTGGACGACGCCCCAGTGGCGTCGGACGACCTGCATACCACCGGGGCGAAGCTCCTGGGGACGCTGATGCAGAATGCCTCAGCCTCCGCAGCGGTTCTGAACAGCCCGTAGAAGGTCGGACCGGAGCCTGAGAGGCCCCAGGCGGGACAGACCCGCTCGAGCCGCCGGGCGATTTCGGAAACCGCAGGATGCCTCTCCAGCAGAAGGGGCAGGAAGTCGTTGCAAAGGCTTACGGGGAAAGGTCTACCCTCATGCCATGCAAGTTCCGGTGGGCGATCATCACGGTAGGGAGCGCTCCTTGTCAAGGAGGGGTGCTTCTCATCCCAGGATGCATAGGCTTCCGGGGTCGAAACCGGGATGCCCGGGTTGAGAAGGACCGCCCAGAAGCTCCCGGGCTGGATGGGACGGACCGCTTCGCCTCTTCCGGTGACCACCGCCGCCCCCCCTCCGAGGAGGAAGGGGACGTCGCTCCCCAGACCCGACGCAAGTACATCGAGCCCGGGATCGGCCTCCGTCATCCGCGAAAGCAGCCTCAGCACGCATGCGGCGTCGCTGCTTCCCCCCCCCAGGCCTCCCGCGACGGGAATCCGCTTCGAAAGCTCGATGTGCACTGACATGTCCAGGCCCGATGCCTCCAGGAATCTCTCAGCCGCCCGGAAGGCGAGGTTGCCGGGCCCCGCGGGGATGGACGGGTCGTCGCAGGCCAGGGTGACCCTGCCCGGAACGTCCCCGAGCTCGATCCTGATCTCGTCGCACAGCGAGACGGTGTGGAAGATGCTGCAGATCTCGTGGAATCCGTCCTCCCTGCGGGAGAGGATCCTGAGGCCGAGGTTTATCTTGGCGCAGGCCCTCCCCGCGGCGGACGACTTCATGGCAGGTTCGAGGGCGGGAAGAAGCTGAGGATGAGCATCACGGCGGCAAGCCACAGGACGATGTTGGCCAGGAGAGGCTTGTCCGTGAGGACGATCCGGTCGGGGCTCCCGCCCAGACCCCTTGTGTGAACCAGGAAAAGATAGCGGAAGATGCCGAAGGCGACGAACGGGATCGTCGTCCAGAGCATGGGCGAGACCTGCTGCGCAGTCCGCTCGCTGACGGTGTAGATGGCGAAAGACATCAGGCTTGCAGCGGTGGCGACCCCGATCATCTCGTCGAGCAGATGCGGCGTGTACTCCCTGAGGATGCTCCTGTGCTCGCGGGCGCTGTCGCCCAGCGAGACGACCTCGGCCCTCCTCTTCGAGAACGCGAGGAACAGGGCGAGGAAGAACGTGCACATGAACAGCCAGGGAGAGAGGGTTATCGAGAGACCCGTGTCGGCCGCGAGCTCGGCGCCTGCAAGGGCTCTCAGGACGAAGCCCATGGCGATGACCAGGCTGTCGAGGATCACCACCTGCTTCAGCCCGAGCGAGTACATGGCCTGCAGGGCCAGGTACGAGACCCCCACCACGGCGAACCTCGGCGCAAGCGTGAAGGAGGCTCCCAGAACCCCTCCCGCGATGACGACCGCGGCCGCCAGCGCGGCCCCGGGGCTCAGCGCCCCGGAAGCCACCGGACGAAGCCTCTTCTCCGGGTGCAACCCGTCGCGCTTCCTGTCCATGACGTCGTTCAGCAGGTATACGGAGCCCGCGAGAAGCGAGAAGGCCAGCGCGCCCAGGGCCGCCGAGAGTATGGCTGCCGGGCTCCACTGCCGTCCGAAGAGGACCGCCGCGAAGACGAACAGGTTCTTGGTCCACGACCTGGGTCTCAGGCTGCGGAATATCCCTGCGATGGTTGCGGATGCTCTGCCGATCATGGACTGGAAATTACGCTGGGAAGGCGGCAGGCACAACCCCGCACCTCCCCGGGAAGCGGCCGGCAGGATATACTTCACACCTTCCAAACGGAGGTCCTGTTGAAAGCGACACTGCTTCTCGCATGCCTGATGGCCGCCTTCTGCCGGGCCTCCACCTGCGTGTCGCTCTCGGGTGATCTGCAGACCGGGAACGTCGGCGCTGCCCTGCACGATCCCCTGGTCGTGACCGTCCAGGACTCGGCCACCGGGCTGCCCGTCCGCGATGCCCAGGTCTATCTGTCTCTCCCCTTGGGCTCCGACGGCGGCCTCCTCCCCATGGAGGACTACGCCAGCGCAGCCCTCGAGACCGACTCCGCCACCGGGAAGATCCTGCGCCTGATGGTCCTCACGGACGAACAGGGCCGCGCGGGAACGAGGCTGGAGCTGCCCTCCGGGATGGGCGACACGGAGGTCTCCGTACAGGTCCTCTCGAGGGGCGGCCGGCCCGTATCCACGCGCTTCTCGCACGTGGTCCTGGACATCAAGGTCATCTCGTTCCAGATGATAGGCGGTCTGGCCCTGTTCCTCCTGGGCATGAAGATGATGTCCGACGGCCTGCAGCACGCGGCCGGCAACAGGATGAAGACGATACTCGGCCACATCGCCGGGAACAGGTTCTCGGGGCTCCTGGCGGGCGTCGTCGTCACCGGGATCATCCAGAGCTCCAGCGCCACCTCCGTCATACTCGTCAGCTTCGTCAACGCCGGCCTGATGTCCCTCCAGCAGGCCATCGGTGTCATACTCGGCGCCAACATAGGAACCACCGTTACAGGCCAGCTCATCGCCTTCAAGATAACCGAGCTCGCCTTCCCCATGGTGGCTCTGGGATTCCTCTGGAGCATCGTCGGCCGGTCCAGCGCCTCGCGCTTCTGGGGCAGGGTGCTGCTCGGTCTAGGGATACTCCTCCTCGGGATGAACACGATGAAGGACGGTCTCGACCCGCTGCGGAACAGCGAGCCCGTGCGGAATTTCTTCATGGCGTTCAGCACCTCCCCGTTCCTGGGCATCCTCGCCGGCACGATAGTCACCTGCGTCATCCAGAGCTCCAGCGCGACCGTGGGCCTCGTGATGACACTGGCCGGGGCGGGTCTGATCACGCTGAACGGCGCGGTCTACCTGGTTCTCGGCGACAACATAGGAACCACCATCACGGCCCAGCTCGCGGCCATCGGCACCAACAAGGCAGCCAGGCGTGCGGCCATGGCCCACACGATGTTCAACCTGATAGGGGCCACCTATTTCGGCCTGCTCCTCGCCAGGCCCGGCAGCTTCTATATGAGACTCGTCGAGTCTTCGTCGGGCGAGCCCATGCGCCAGGTCGCCAATGCGCATTCACTCTTCAACATATTCAACGCCATAGTCTTCCTCCCGCTCGTACCTCTGCTCGCCAAACTCTGCGAGATGCTCGTCCCGGGCACCGACCGGGTCCAGGAGGAGTCCGAGGTGAACCTCAACGACCACCTGCTGGACAAGCCCGCGCTCGCGGTCGGCGAGATAGAGCGCACCGTCGTGAGGATGGCGAGATACACCGGGAAATGCGTGAAGGGAGCCATGGGGTATTTCAGAACCGGGAAGCCGCGCTCCTCGGAGATACTCTCGATGGAGGACCGGGTGGACGAGATGCAGAGCGCGATAACCGTCTACGCCTCCCGGCTGTTCAGCCAGGACCTGGACAAGGAGGTCTCGCTGAAGCTGCCCGTCCTGCTCCACACGATCAACGACCTCGAGAGGATGTCCGACCAGGCGGTGAACATGATCGAGGCGAGGGAGAGGCTCGGAGACGGGATCCAGAGCTCCGACCCCGACCTGCTGGATTCGGCCGTCAAGGCCATCTCCATCGTCGAGAGGATGTTCACGGCAGCCTCCGAGGCCCTCGAGAAGCACGACAGGACGGCCGCCGAGTCCGTCCTGGCCATGGAGGCCAGGCTGAACGCTCTGGATTCGGATGCCCGCTCCCTGTACACGAAGGCCCTCTGCTCGCCACGGGAGAGGGGGCTCAACGGGCTTGCGATCCTCGATTTCGTGAACTACTGCGAAAAGGTGGGGGACCACCTCACCAACATCGCCCAGTCGGTCATAGGCGGAGGGATCTGGCATGGGGACGGCGACTGAGGGCTGCGGCGACGGCGTCTTCTTCGTCACACTCGACAGGGTGGAGGAAGGGATCGCCGTCCTGATAACCGACGACGGATTCCAGTGGCATCTCCCGGAGGCGATACTGCCCCCCGGCCTCGACGACGGGACGGTCCTGCTCGTGAGGATGACGCCGGACGAGGACGAGACCGCGCTGAGAACCGAGAGGCTCGAGGAGACGCGCCGCAGGCTGCTCTCGAGATGACGGCCGAAGGCGGCCGCGGGAGGCTCGTCCTGGTCGGCACCCCAATAGGCAACCTCGAGGACCTGGCCCCGCGCGCCTCCCGCATCCTGGCGGAGGCCGACCTCGTTTTCGCGGAGGATACGAGGAGGACCGCGCGACTGGCTCCCCCCGGCAGGAGGATGTTCAGCTACTACGACTCGAATGCCGCATCACGCCAGCCGATGCTGGCCAGGGCGCTCGAGGACGGACTCATGGTGGCCCTGGTGACAGATGCGGGGATGCCCGGCATCTCCGATCCCTGCTACCGTGCCGTCAGGACGGCCATCGAGAAGGGGGCCGCCGTAGAGATCGTCCCTGGGCCGTGCGCGGCGATCTCCGCGCTGGTGGCCTCGGGGTTGCCCACGGACAGGTTTTCGTTCGAGGGATTCCTGCCGAGGAAGAAGGGCCCGGCCTCCAGGAGGCTCGCCGAGCTGGCGGAGGACTCGAGGACCCTGGTCTTCTACATCCCTCCTCACGACCTGGTCGACGCCCTGGAGATGATGCACTCCATCCTGGGCGACAGGGAGGCCGTCGTCGCCCGCGAGATGACCAAGGTGCACGAGGAGTTCGCCCGGGGAACGCTCTCGGCGCTGCTTGCGGAGTTCGCGTCCCGCACCCCGCGCGGGGAGATAACCCTGGTGGTTGCGGGCTTCCGCCCCTGATCGAATTGACGGGTCTCTGTGGGGTGGTCTATGTTCACTGATCGTATGCATTCCCGGTTCCTGGAGGTTCCTTGGGCGCTGAGGAAATGAGAGCTGCAGGCAGACGCCTGCTGGCTCCTGTGGTTGATCTGCTCGTGCGGGTCGGCGTGGGTCCGTCGACGGTCACCCTGGCCGGACTCGCCCTGACGATAGTCGCCGCCGTCTTCCTTTTCTACGGCCGCTTCCTGGCCTCGGCGGCGGTCTTCATCGCGGGCAGCCTGCTCGACGCGCTCGACGGCGAGGTTGCGCGCAGGCGGAACGCGGTGAGCCGCGCCGGCGCCGTGCTCGACTCGAGCTGCGACAGGATCGGCGAGACTCTCATGTACGGCGCGATGATAGCCGGGACAGCCGGCAGACTGCGCCCGGGGATACTCCTGCTGGCTCCGCTGGCACTTGGGGGCTCGTACCTGGTCAGCTATGTAAGGGCCAGGTCGGAAGGTGTCGGAATTGCATGCTCCGTCGGCTTCTTGACGCGGACGGAGCGGCTGGCGCTGCTTTCGGTCGGCCTGGCCGCCGCCGGCCTGTTGCGGAGCGCAGAGCCTCTGCTGTGGGCATGCGCAATCGTGGCCGCCGGTTCCTGGGCAACCGGGATACAGAGGATTCTCAGAGTCTTCTCTGAGGACAGGGTTTCCGTAGGGAGAAAGGGCTGACGCCTCGGGCGGGCTCCAGGTTCGTAAACGGGAGGACTTTCATGGCGGACAAGAAGGTAAGAGTTGCGATCATCGGCGTCGGGAACTGCGCGAGCAGCCTGGTCCAGGGCGTCGAATACTACAAGAATGCGAGCCCGGACCAGCGCATCCCGGGCCTCATGCACGTCGACCTCGGCGGTTACCACATACATGACGTAGAGTTCTCCGCCGCCTTCGACATCAATGTCACCAAGGTCGGGAAGGACCTCTCGGAGGCCATTTTCGCCGATCCCAACTGCACGTTCAAGTTCACCGACGTTCCCCGCATCGGCGTCACGGTCGAGAGGGGCATGACGCATGACGGCCTGGGCAAGTACCTGGCCCCGATCATCAAGAAGGCCCCCGGCCCCACCGCGGACATCGTCGGCATCCTCCGAGACACCAAGACCGACGTCGTGGTGAACTACCTGCCCGTCGGCAGCGAAGAGGCCACCAAGTGGTACGTCGAGCAGATCCTCGAGGCGGGATGCGCCCTCGTCAACGCCATCCCGGTGTTCATAGCCCGCGAGCCGTACTGGCAGAAGAGGTTCAAGGACCGCAACCTGCCAGTCATGGGCGACGACATCAAGAGCCAGGTCGGGGCCACCATCCTCCACAGGGTGCTCACGCGCCTCTTCGAGGACCGGGCCGTCCGTCTCGACAGGACCTACCAGCTCAACGTCGGCGGGAACACGGACTTCCTCAACATGCTCGAGCGCGAGCGCCTCGAGTCCAAGAAGATATCCAAGACCAACGCCGTCACTTCGCAGCTCCCCAACGGCCTGGCGCCGCGCAACGTCCACATCGGTCCGAGTGACTACATCGAGTGGCTCGACGATCGCAAGTGGTGCTACATCCGCATGGAAGGCACCACCTTCGGCGATGTCCCCCTGAACCTGGAATGCAAGCTCGAAGTCTGGGACAGCCCCAACTCCGCCGGTGTGATCATCGACGCGGTCCGCTGCGCGAAGCTCGCGCTGGACAATGGCATCTCCGGGCAGTTGGAGGCCCCTTCCTCGTACTTCTTCAAGTCTCCTCCCGTCCAGTACTACGACGACAAGTGCCGCGAGATGACCGAGGAGTTCATCCGCCAGTACGGTGCTCCAGCGGGGAAGTGACGCTCCCGCAGGCTGGAGCCGTACCGTGAGAGGGCTCTTCGCCACATTCGAGGGCGTCGAGGGAGCAGGCAAGTCCACGCGCTGCCGCGCCCTCTTCGACAGCCTGCGGAGGATGGGCTCGGAGGTCGTGCACACGAGGGAGCCCGGCGGTCCGCCGGTGTCGGAGCGGATCCGCGAAACGCTCCTCGACCCCTCTCTCCAGGTGCCGGCGATGACGGAGCTGCTGCTCTATCTCGCTTCCAGGTCGGCCGATGTCGATCTCGTGATAAGGCCTTCGCTGGATGCCGGGAGGCATGTCGTCTGCGAAAGGTTCTCCCATGCCACCATCGCCTACCAGGCGGGGGGCAGGGGCCTCGAGCGGGAGTCGGTGGAGAAGGCCTGCCTCCTGGCCACCGGAGGCCTGTCGCCCGACATAACGTTCCTCCTGGACATCGATCCCGAGGAGGGTCTCGGAAGGCTTCACGGAAGGAGCTGTCGAGACAGGATCGAGAGAGAGAGCCTCGACTTCCACATGAGGGTCAGGCAGACATATCTGGAGCTGGCCGGGCGGGAGCCGGGTATCAGGGTGATCGACGCTTCGCTCCCGGGCGACATCCAGGATGCGAAGATTCTCGCCGGGTTCCTCGACGAGATGAGGAAGAGGGCTGTTTGCCGCCGATCCCCGCCTGTCGGGGAGGGCGCTCTCGAAACGGAGATCTAGTCCGATGAGGAAATACCTGCCAGGCTGGTTCGCGGCTCTCCTGGGAGCGATGGCGCTCGTTGCATCCCTTGCCGCGGGTCCCGCTCAGGCCCTGCCCGAAGAGCCCGCCGCGCGCACCTCGGCTGCCGAGCTCTTCTTCGATGTCTATTCCATGACCCGCTCCGCGTATGTGGACACGGTCGAGGCAGGGGCTCTCATCGAAGCAGCCCTGGAGGGCATGCTCCAGTCCCTCGATCCCAACAGCATGCTCCTCACCCCCGAGCAGTACAGCGATCTCAGGATACAGCTCGACGGCTCCTTCGAAGGCGTGGGGATAACCATCGGGCAGCGCGAGGGCTGGCTCACCGTCATCTCTCCTCTCGAGGGCACTCCCGCCTACCGCCGGGGCGTCCGCTCCGGAGACCGCATCGTCGCGATCGACGGGGGGACCACGGAAGGACTCACCACGGACGAGGCCGTCTCCCGCATCAGGGGACCGCAGGGCACGACCGTGAACCTGACGATCCTGCGCCCCGGGGTCATCGACACCCTGAGCATCCAGATCGAGCGCGACGTCATCGACTATCCGTCCGTATCCTCCTCCTTCATGCTCACGGACAGCACGGGATATGTCAGGCTCACGCGCTTCTCCGAGGACTCGCCGCGCGAGGTCCTCGATGCCATCTCCGCACTGCGCGACTCCGGCATGACCCGGCTCGTCTTCGACCTCAGGAGCAATTCCGGAGGCCTGTTCGAGCCCGCCATAGACGTTTCCGACATCTTCCTGCCGGCCGGGGCCCTGGTGGTCACCACGCGAGGCCAGGCCGTGGGCGAGAGGAGCTACTACGCGAGGCGCGGAGTCCTGTTCGAAGGCAGCGTCGCGGTGCTGGTGGACGGGGGGACGGCCAGCTCGGCCGAGATAGTGGCCGGAGCCCTTCAGGACCAGAACGCGGCGGAGATCATCGGGACCAGGACGTTCGGCAAGGGCTCCGTGCAGTCGCTGTCCGATCTCGGCGATTATCCAGGGCTCGGGCATTATGCCGTGAAGCTCACCACGGCGAGGTACTACACCCCGTCGGGGCACTGCATCGACCGGACGCTGCGGGACGATTTCCTCGAGCCCGGCGCCGAGGAGGACTGGGGCATCTCTCCGGACTATGAGGTGGAGGTTCCCGCGATAGACGCCCAGCTCGTGACCAGGCTCGAGGAGGACGCCTCCTTCTTCGACTTCGCCACCCGGTACACGCTCGAGAACGACGTCCCGGCCGACTTCTGGCCGGGAGAGGAGGTCCTCGCCGCCTTCAGGCAGTTCCTCGACGAATCCGGCTTCGAGTACACGCCGGAGGAGTTCGCCGCCAGCCAGCCCTACATCGAGAGGGCCCTGCTGCGCGAGATAGCCCTCAGGGTCTGGACCTCCGATGCATACTACAGGGTCATCGCGCCGCATGACGAGTACATTCAGAAGGCACTGCAGGTGCTGCAGGAAGGCTCATAGGGATGAAGGTCAGGTTCGGCACCTCGGGATGGCGGGGCGTGATCGCCAGGGATTTCACCTGGGACAGGGTCGATGCGGTCGTCGACGCCATCGCCTGCCACCTCCTCCAGGAGGGCCGTCCGAGCGTCGTCATCGGTGGCGACACCAGGTTCCTGTCACCGGAGCTGGCCGCCTCCTCGGCTGAGAGGATGGCCGCCTTCGGCTTCCGGGTGACTCTCGCCGACCGGCCGGTTCCCACGCCGGTTCTCTCCCATGCCGTGAGGAGGCTCGGGCTCGGCGGCGTAATCAATTTCACCGCGAGCCACAACCCCTTCATCTACAACGGCATAAAGTTCTCCCCGGCGGACGGGGGACCCGCTCAGGGTTCCGTCACCTCGGCCCTCGAGCGCCTGGTGGAGAGCGAAGCGAAGCCTTCGCGAGCCCCGGGAGGCTCCGTGGAGGTATCGGACCTGACTGTGCCGTACAGGCGCGATCTCGAGAAGTTCGTGTCGCCGTCGTCGTTCGAGGGCGCCGGGCTGAGAGCCGTGTACGATCCCTTCAACGGGACGGCCTCGGGCCTCCTCGACGATATCCTCAGGAAATACGGCGCCGCCGTCAGGACCATTCACGAGAGGCGCGACCCGCTCTTCGACAACCGTCATCCCGAGCCGAACGAGCACGGGCTCGCCGACCTCTCCGCAGAGGTCGTCAGGAGCGGCGCGGCCGTCGGGCTCGCCAACGACGGGGATGCCGACAGGTTCGGCATCGTCGACGAAGAGGGGCGCTACGTCTCGCCCCACGACTTCCTGCCTCTGCTGCTCGAGTTCCTGGTGGAGGAGAAGGGCATCACGGGGGCGGCCGTGAGGTCGGTCTCGACCGGGGGTCTGATCGACAGGGTCGCAGCGGCACACGGGCTGCCCCTCGTCGAGACTCCGGTGGGCTTCAAGTACCTGGGGGCCTGCATGCTGGAGAGGCAGGTGGCCCTCGCCGGCGAGGAGAGCGGCGGGCTGTCGGTAGGCGGTCATGTCCCGGAGAAGGACGGCATCCTGGCCTGTCTCTACGCCGCGGAGATGATCTGCCTGAGGAGCATGCCGCTCGGCGGGCAGCTGGAGCGCATGTGGTCGAAATACGGCAGGCTTCTCCACTCGAGGCTCGACATCCCCCTCGAGGAGGGGGTGAGGGACAGGCTGGAGGCCGCGTTCGCCCCGGGAGCCCTCCGTTCCCTGGGAGACTCCGGGATCGTCTCCTCGGACAAGGTGGACGGGTCCCGCCTCCTGCTCGAAGGCGGCGGATGGGTCCTGATGAGGATAAGCGGAACCGAGCCTCTGGCACGTATATATCTCGAGGCGCCCTCCGATCCTGCCCTGGGATCCCTCGAGTCCGCGGTGAGAGACCTGCTCTCCTGAGCTCGTCCGGAGGTATTGGATGTTCCTCGATCCTGAAGGCCTCGTCCTCGACATCTCCAGTCTCACCACCGGGAGCAACACCGGGCAGTTCGAGATCGACTGCAGGAATATCGGCTGGGAGCTGGAGGACCTGGAGCCCGTCTCGGAGAAGGGCATCCTCAGGCTCGATGTGAACTACCGGGAGAAGAACCTCATCTGCAGGGGAAAGCTGGAGGCCGTGTTCTCCACATCCTGCGCCCGGTGCCTCGCTCCGGCCGTCTTTCCCGTCTCCGAGGACATCTTCGCCCACTACTCCTCCGAGCCGGTGGAGGAGGGAGACGACCCCTCGATACGGGCTTTCTCCGGGGGGCGGCAGCTGTGTATACTTGACGCCGTCAGGGAGGCTGTCATACTTTCCGTCCCTGGAAAGCCATTGTGCCGCGAAGATTGTCGCGGCCTCTGTCATGTCTGCGGGGCCAACCTGAACGAGGAGACCTGTGCGCACTCAGGTCCCGCGGAATCCGGAATTGTGCGCTAGATCCTGCCGGTTCAGCCGGTAAGAGGGGGTTTCATGCCCGTACCCAAGAGAAGGACATCCTCCACCCGGAGGGACAAGCGTCGGACGCACTGGAAGCTCGAGGCCGGCTCCACCAGCAACTGCCCGCAGTGCGGCGAGCCCAGACTCCCGCATCGCATCTGCAAGCACTGCGGATTCTACGACGGCCGTCAGGTCGTCGAGGCTCGGACGGAATAGCCCCGGCGCTGCCGGGACGCGGCGGGGACTGGTCAGTCCTTTGGCTTCCGGTGTGAAGGTCGCGCTCGATGCAATGGGCGGCGACCGCGGCCCTTCCGTGGTCGTCGAGGGTGCCGTCCAGTTCTTCGAGAAGAACCCTTCGCATGTCACCGAGGGCGTGTCCATAATGCTCGTCGGAGACGAGGCGCAGCTTCGCAGGCTGCTCGACCGGCATTCGGGCGGCAGGCTTCCTCTGTCCATCAGGCACTCCTCGCAGGTGATCACGATGGAGGATCACCCTGCGGAAGCCCTGAGGAGCAAGCCCGACAGCTCGATCATGGTCATGGCCGGCCTCCAGAAGGCCGGCTCCATCGATGCGATGGTCAGCCCGGGCAACACGGGGGCGGTCATGGCGGCGAGCCTTCGGGCGCTCGGCACCATCGAAGGCGTCGCCCGGCCCGCGATCGCGGCAACGCTCCCCACCCTGGGCAACCCCACCGTGGTCATCGACGTGGGCGCCAACGTAGGCTGCAAGCCTGAGCACCTCAGGCAATTCGCGCTGATGGGCTCAGCCTATTCCAGAGGCGTCTTCGGCATCTCCAGCCCCAGGGTCGCCCTGCTGAACGTAGGCTCGGAGAAGACCAAGGGCACACCTGTGGAGCAGCAGGCCTGGGAATTCCTGTCCGGCTCCCCCATCAATTTCACGGGGAACATCGAGGGGGATGGGATCCTGAAGGGCGAGGCGGATGTCGTGGTGTGCGACGGCTTCACGGGCAACGTGCTCCTGAAGGCCACCGAATCCATAGCGTATCTCATCGGCGGCGCGCTCTACGAGGAGATGAAGCGGCACTGGTACAGCAGAGCCGGCTTCATACTCATGAGGCCCGCCTTTTCGAAGCTCTGGCGCGAGCTCGATTCTGCCGAATACGGGGGCGCGCCACTGCTGGGGCTCAACGGAGTCTCCATAATCGCACACGGCAGCTCCGGTGCGAAGGCCATAAGGAATGCCGTGATGGCTGCCTGTGCATTCCATCGATCCGGAGTGAACACGCAGATCTCGGAGGAGCTGGGCTCGATCCCGCAGCGGGAGGGGAACTCATGAGCAGAGAAGCCTTTATCGTCGGGACCGGCAGGGGCATACCCGAGAAGATCCTGACGAATGCGGACCTCGAGAAGATCGTGGACACCTCCGACGCCTGGATCACGGAGAGGACAGGCATCAAGTTCCGCCACATGACGGACGAATCGACTTCCACGTCCGACATAGCGCTGCTGGCTGCGCAGAACGCCATGGAAAGCGCGGGATGGTCCGCCGCCGATGTGCAGTGCATCATCCTCGCCACCGTCACGCCCGATTATCCGTTCCCCGCGACGGCCTGCCTGATCGCCGACCGCCTCGGGCTCTCCAGGGTCCCCGCATGGGACTTCGAAGCGGGCTGCAGCGGATTCGTGTACGGCCTGATCCAGGCGAAAGCCTTCATCGAGGCGGGATTCTTCGACCGCATGCTCGTCATCGGCGCCGACTGCCTGACCAAGATCACCAACTGGAAGGACCGTGCCAGCTGCGTGTTGTTCGGCGATGGAGCAGGGGCCGTGGCCGTCTCAAGCCAGGGGCCCGGCGGCCGCCTCGGCGGCTACCACTGGGGCAGCGACGGAGCCATCAGCGATCTGCTGATCCAGCACGGTGGAGGCTCGAAGCATCCCGCAAGCCACGAGACCGTCGACGCCGCCATGCACACCATCGCGATGAACGGGTCGGAGACCTTCAAGCATGCCGTGAGGGCCATGAGGGATGCCTGCATGAAGGCCCTGGAGATGGAGGGCCTGGACAAGTCCGAGGTCGACCTGCTCATATCGCACCAGGCCAACTGGAGGATCATCGACGCCACCGCGAGGGCCCTCTCTCTGAAGCCCGAGCAGGTCTACGTGAACATAGACAGATACGGCAACACTTCTGCGGCATCCATCCCCATCGCGCTCGACGAAGTCGCCAGGGGCGGCCTCCTGTCTCCCCCGAAGAGGCTGGTGACGGCTGCGTTCGGCGCCGGGCTCACCTGGGCCGCCATGGTGCTGAGCTGGAAGGCGTGAGGGGGTACACGATGGGCAGGACGGCCATTGTCACGGGGGCCGCGCGAGGCATAGGCCTCGCCATCTCGCGCAGGCTGGCCGCCGACGGCTGGACGGTGGACGGATTCGACATGCTCGATTCCGAGCTCGCAGCAGCCGCCGGGGAGCTGGGCGGCGCCTTCAGACCCTTCAGAGTGGACATCACGGACGAGCAGCAGGTCGCCGGAGCCGTCGACAAGGCCGCAGCCGACGCCGGAGGCGCCCTTTTCGGACTCGTGAACAACGCGGGGATAACCAGGGATTCCCTGATGATGCGCATGGACCTCGACTCCTGGGAGAAGGTTCTCAAGGTGAACCTGACCGGGACCTTCCTGATGTCCCGGGCGGTGTCGAGGCACCTGATCCGGCAGAAGCAGGGTTCGATCGTCAGCATCGCGTCCGTCGTCGCGCTCATGGGCAGCGCGGGACAGGCGAATTACGCCGCGAGCAAGGCCGGCATCCTCGGCCTGACCCGCTCGATGGCGCGGGAGCTCGCTCCGAGGAACATCAGGGTCAACGCGGTCGCTCCCGGATTCATAGAGACCGAGATGACCAGGGTGCTCCCGCAGGAGGTCCGCGACTCCTACTCCGCGAGGATACCCCTTCCCAGGATGGGGCAGCCAGGAGACGTGGCGGCGGCGGTGGCCTTCCTGCTGGGCGATGATTCTAGTTATCTGACGGGTATCGTGCTTCCTGTAGACGGCGGAATGTCAACCTGAGAGGAGTGCTTAGATGTCTCTCGAGAGCAGAGTGACAGAGATAATCGTCGACAAGCTGGGAACCAGGCCCGAAGAGGTTACTCCGGAAGCGGGCTTCCAGACCGATCTGGGCGCCGACTCCCTCGATCTCGTGGAACTCATCATGGCCTTCGAGGACTCCTTCAAGCTGAAGATCTCCGAGGAGGACTCGGCCAAGCTCCGGACGGTGGGCGACGTCATCAGCTACCTCAATCAGCACGGCGTGTCCGAGTAGCGCCAGCGTGGCGTCTACCGGCAACCAGCCCGGGTCCGACCTCACTGAACTCCAAGGACGGATGAGGTGAAAAGGCGCGTAGTGATAACCGGCATGGGCGCAATCTCCCCCATTGGGCTGACTGCCGCCGAGTGCTGGTCGAACGCAGTCGAGGGGAAGAGCGGAATCCGCAGGATCACGCTGCTGGATCCCGAGCCCTATTCCACCCGGATAGCCGGCGAGGTCAGGGGATACGATCCCAGCAACTACTTCGACAGGAAGGCTGCCTCGCGGGTGGACAGATACACCCAGTTCGCCATGGTCGCCGCTGCCGAAGCCTATGCGACGGCCGGGCTCAAGGAGTCCGGCATCGATCCCACGAGGCTGGGCGTGATCATCGGAACCGGCATCGGCGGCCTGGGAACCATGGAGGAGGAGCACTCGAAGGCGCTGGAGAAGGGCGTCGACAGGATCAGCCCCTTCTTCTGCCCCATGATGATAGGCAACATGGCCAGCGGAAGGGTCGCCATCGACCTGAACGCGAAGGGCATCAACTTCGCGACCGTCACGGCGTGCGCCACCAGCGGGCACGCAGTAGCCACGGCCATGGATGCCATCAGGCTGGGGAGGGCCGACGCCATCCTCGCCGGAGGCGCCGAGGCGCCCGTGACGATGATGGGGCTGGGCGGCTTCTGTGCCCTGAAGGCCCTCTCCACCCGCAACGACGACCCCGAGCATGCCTCGCGGCCCTTCGACAGGGACCGCGACGGCTTCGTCATGTCCGAGGGGGGCGCGGTCGTCGTGCTGGAGGAGTACGAGCACGCGAAGAGGCGCGGAGCGGACATCCTCGCCGAGGTATGCGGCGCCGGGATGACCTGTGACGCATTCCACATCACGGCCCCGGCCGAGGGCGGCGAGGGTTCCGCGAGGTCTATGTCGCTGGCCATGGAGGATGCGGGGATCACCCCGGATGACGTCGACTACATCAATGCTCATGGCACATCCACGAAGCTCAACGACCTGGGCGAGACGCAGGCCATAAAGACCAGCATGGGCGAGCGCGCGCACAAGGTGATGATCTCCTCCACGAAGTCGGTGCACGGCCACATGCTGGGCGCCGCCGGATCGATGGAGCTCGTCCTGACGGTCTACGCCATCAGGGAGGGCGTGATCCCGCCGACCGCCACGCTGGTCGAGCCCGACCCCGAATGCGACCTCGACTATGTTCCCGGCACCGCCAGGCAGGGGAGGATCCGTTACGCCCTCAGCAACTCCTTCGGATTCGGGGGCCACAACGTGACTCTGGCGATCGGCGCCATATAGCTGCAGGGATGACTCCGGCATCCTCTTCCGTAGATGCAGCCGAGGTCGCGCTCGGCTGCGTCTTTGGACACAGGGATCTTGCCGCCACCGCCCTCGCGCATCCGTCGGCTCGTCCCGACGGGAGCAGTTACCAGCGCCTCGAGTTCCTCGGCGATGCGGTCCTCGAGCTGATCGTCCGCGAACACCTCCTGGAGCTGTTCCCCGAGGACGACGAGGGGCTCCTGACCCGCCGCAAGGGCGGCATGGTCTCGAGGAGGGCGCTGGCCAGACGTGCTCGGGCGCTCGGCCTGGATCGCTGCGTGGAGTCCGAGGGGCTGTCCTCGATGACCGACTCCGTGCTCGCCGCCGTAGTCGAGGCGCTTCTCGGGGCCGTATATCTCGACTCTGGGCTGGAAGGCGTGCGGCAGGTCGCCCTGCGGGCCGTGGTGATGCCGCAGCTGGCGGGCAGCAGCAGCGCCGGAGATCCCTGCAGCAGGCTGCAGGAGCACTGCCAGGCCGGGGGGCTCGGTCTCCCCGAGTATTCCGTGGAGAGAACCGGGGGGCCCGACCACAGGCCCGAGTTCGAGGCTGTGGTCAGGGTGCGTGGGACCGGCGCCGGCAGCGGGCGGGGGAACACGCGAAGAGAGGCAAGGAAGGCGGCGGCCGAGAGCGCTCTGTCCGCGTCGAAATCCTGGGAGGGTTGAAATGGACTATCGTCTTTCCGAGGACATACTCGCGATCCGTGAGCTGTGCTCCGACATTGCCGCCAGACACATCCGGCCCATCAGGGAGGAGCTCGACCGCGAGAACCGCTTTCCTGCCGAGGTGATGAAGGTCCTCGCGGACAGCGACCTCTTCCGCATCTACATCCCCGAAGCCTACGGCGGGCTGGGGCTCGGAAGCCTGGCCCTCTGCGTGGCCGCCGAGGAGCTCAGCAAGGTCTGCGCAGGCGTCGCCACGACATACGCGGCCAACGCTCTGGGCGCGATGCCGATCCTCCTCTCGGGCAGCGAGGAGCAGAAGAGCCGCTTCCTGCCCGGCCTGGCCTCGGGCAGCAATCTGGCGGCCTTCGCGCTCACCGAGCCCGACGCAGGCAGCGATGCGGGCGGCATCCGCACCAGGGCCATCCTGGACGGGGACAGCTATGTCCTGAACGGCACCAAGCAGTGGATAACGAACGGCGGCGAGGCGAAGGTCTATACGGTCATCGCGCTCACCGATCCCGACAGGGGAGCCCGCGGCGCCTCGGCCTTCATCGTCGAGGACGGCGCCCCCGGATTCAGCTATGGCAAGAAGGAGGACAAGATGGGCATCCGCGCGTCCGCGACGCGCGAGCTCGTCTTCGAGGACTGCAGGGTCCCCGTCGCCAACCTCATCGCCCGCGAGGGAATGGGCTTCATGGTGGCCATGAGGACGCTCGACAACTCCCGACCCGGAGTCGCGGCCCAGGCGGTGGGAATAGCCCAGGGCGCTCTCGACGAGGCCCTTGCCTACGCCTCCCAGCGCAGGCAGTTCGGGCAGAGGATCGACTCCTTCCAGGCCATTCAGTTCATGCTCGCCGACATGGCCACGCAGGTCGAAGCTGCGCGGGCCCTCACCTATTCGGTGGCCAGGATGATCGACTCGGGCGCCAAGCGCTTCGAGAAGGAAGCCGCGATGGCCAAGGTCTTCGCCAGCGACACGGCCATGCGGGTGACGACCGATGCGGTCCAGATATTCGGCGGCTACGGCTACATGAAGGAATACCCGGTCGAGAAGATGATGCGCGATGCGAAGATCACGCAGATCTACGAAGGCACCAACCAGATACAGCGTGGTGTGATAGCGTCCGCCCTCATCCGGGAGAGCGCGTCGAAGGACAGGAAGTAGCGGATGAGGATCGTCGCAGCCCTGAAGCAGGTGCCTGATGCATCGGAGGTCAGGATAGATCCCGAGCGCGGGACGCTCATCCGGGACGGCGTGCCGGCCATCATGAACCCCTTCGACGCATATGCGCTCGAGGAGGGCCTCCGCTGGAGGGACGCCCTCGGCGGGGAGGTCATCGCCCTGACCATGGGACCGCCCCAGGCAGAGGCGATCCTCCGCGAGGCCATCTCCCTGGGAGCTGACTCCGCGCTGCTCCTCTCCGACAGGGCCTTCGCCGGCGCGGATACCTGGGCCACGTCCACCACCCTGGCGGCGGCTGTGAGAAAGCTGGGGAACGTCGACCTGGTGGTGGCCGGCAAGCAGGCCATCGACGGCGATACGGCCCAGACGGGACCGGGCATCGCGGCTTCGCTCGACTGGCCACAGGTCACCTTCGTCGGCAGGGTCGTCGAGATGACCTCCGGGAAGCTGGTGGCCGAGCGGTTCGTCGAGGCCGGCGTCGAGGTGGTCGAATGCCCCCTCCCCGCCGTCATCACGGTCCTCAAGGACGCAAACGTGCCCAGGATGCCGTCCCTGAGAGGCAAGATGAAGGCGAGGACCGCCGGGATACCGTGCTGGGGGCTGGCCGACCTGGGTCTCTCCGAGAAGGAGACCGGCCTGGAGGGCTCGCCCACGAGGGTCGTCAGGATAGCCACTCCCGAGACCCGTGCAGGAGGGGAGATCCACAGGGGCTCTCCGGAGGAGCTGGCCTCCATCCTGGCCGACCTCCTGCTGGGAGGTGCCGGGAGATGAGCGCGAGGATCGAGATCAGGACGGACATCTGCACCGGCTGCGGCATCTGCATCAGCGCCTGCCCGTTCGGGGCCATCAGCCTCGTCGAGGGTCTCGCTCAGGTCTCGGACGCATGCACGCTGTGCGGCGCGTGCGTGGAGGCCTGCCCGTTCAGGGCCATCGTCCTCCGCGGAGGCGGCGAAGGCGCGGGCGACCTCTCGAGCTGGTCGGGGGTCATGATCTTCGCCGAGCAGCGCGACGGGAAGGTCGACAGGAGCGCCTTCGAGCTGCTGGGCGCCGCAAGGATGCTCGCAGAGGCTGAAGGCGGACCCGTGTCCGCAGCTCTCTTCACAAGCTCCGGCGCGGAGGGTTGCTCCGCGTTGTTCGAGCACGGCGCCGACACGGTCTATCTCGTCGAGAGCCCGGCTCTCCGCCACTACTCGACGGAGCCGTCCTGCAGGCTCCTCTGCAGGACGATAGCGCTCGCGAAGCCGTCCATGGTCCTGGCCGCGGCCACGACCACGGGCCGCGACCTGATGCCCCGCGTGGCCAGGCTGATAAACACCGGTCTCACCGCGGACTGCACGGGCCTCGAGTTCGACCAGGAGAGGAACGCCCTCCTCCAGACCAGGCCCGCCTTCGGCGGGAACATCATGGCGACGATCATCTGCGAGCGGACGAGGCCCCAGATGGCCACTGTCAGGCCGGGGGTGATGAAGGCGCAGGCCCCGGAGCCCGGGCGCACAGGGACCGTGGAGAGGATCGAGCCGCTCCCGGGCGAGCTCGACAGCAGGGTCGTGCTCAGGGAGTTCGTCGCCTCGACTGAAGGCTCGGTGGACATCTCGGAGGCCGAGCTGATCGTGTCCGGCGGCCGGGGGATGAAGAGCCCCGAGAACTTCGCCCTGCTGGAAGAGCTGGCGTCGCTCCTGGGCGGCAGCGTGGGCGCGAGCAGGGCGGCCGTCGACTCCGGCTGGATGCCCTACCCCCACCAGGTGGGTCAGACCGGCAAGACAGTGCAGCCCAAGGTCTATATCGCCTGCGGCATCTCCGGAGCAGTCCAGCACCGGGTCGGGATGCAGTCGTCCGACACCATCTATGCGATCAACCGCGACGAGACGGCCCCCATCTTCTCGTTCTGCTCCCAGGGCTTCGCAGCGGACCTGTTCGAGGTCATCCCCGCGCTCATCCGGGAGATACGCAGGCGCAAGGGCTGATGCCCGGGTCCGAGCCCCTTCCGGGAACTCCACGCATCCCGGACTCCGGCCTCTCCGTCGAGCTGGTCGGGGTCCTGCATGTCCACACGACATTCTCGGACGGTTCCGGCAGCCCGGCCGAGGTCGTCGAAGCCGCAGCCGAATGCGGTCTCGACTTCATCGGGATCAACGACCACATGAGCCTGGGGGCCAGGGAGTCCGGCTGCTCTGGCCGGATATCGGGAGTCCTGGCGCTCTCCGGGGCGGAGATGCATGACAAGTGGTGGGGCGGTCACCACCTGCTGGTCTACGGAGTCGACAGGCTGCCCGCAGGGCGGAGCATCCGAGGGATGATCGAGGATGTGGCCGGGCTGGGGGGCATCGCGATAGCCGCCCATCCCTGCGAGCATCCGGGTTACCTGCCGATGACTCGCTCGATCCGCTGGCGCTCGGTACCGCCGGGGCTGGGCGGGGTCGAGGTCTGGAACTACATGTCCCAGTGGAAGGCGGGGGTGACGCCACTCGACCTGGCGCGGAGGCTCCGGGAGCCGGACCGCTTCGTGAAATCCCCTGCGCGGGACACCGTGGCCTTCTGGGAGAAGGCCGGTGGCTGCGCGGTGGGCGGTCCCGACGCCCACGCCTTCCTCCTGAGGCTCTTCGGGAGGACGCGGGTGGCCTTCCCGTACCGCATGCTGTTCGGGAGGATAAGGACCCATGTCCTCCTTGACCGGGCAGCCGGGGGCGGGAATCTTCCGACGGAGGCCGACCTGGTGAGGGCTCTCGCCGCCGGAAGCTGCTTCGTGAGCAACGCGCTGCTCGGGGACGCCAGGGGATTCAGGATGCGGCGCGTGACCGGAGGCGTCGAGGTGGAGATGCCCGGTCCTGGAGACGGCCTTCTCAGGGCTGGCGGAGGGGAGTATCCCTTCCAGCTCGGCGAGGGTCGGTCTCTCCTGCCCGCCCCGGCCGGGGTGCCTGTGTCCCTGGACGTCCGTCGGAAGGGAAGGACCTGGATATGGTGCGGCCTCTGCTGCTGACCGTCCTGGCTGCAGCCGGCGCCTTCGCCACACCGGTGGACGCGGTCCGCGACTTCCTCTCCGCGCTGGAGCGGGCCGACGGCTACTCGATGGTGGACATCTTCTCCGCAAGCCTCAGGCTGCAGTGCCAGTCCGGCCTCGACCAGCTCTCGGCTCTCTGCGAGAGCGATCCCGACGCCGCGCGCATGGCACTCGCCCCGATCCTCCCGTCCGTGGCTCCGGGCGACATCCCGGGCATGGATCTGGGCGGGTTCATCTCCCTCCTGCTGCTCAGGGTCGATCCCTCCCCCTGGCAGCCTTCTTCGATCGAGAGGGAGCAGGCCGACATGACAGGCCGCAGCGCCGCGGTTACAATCACATGGATGTCAGGGAGATCAGAGACATTCAATCTCGTCTGGGAGGAAGGCAGCTGGCGGATTAACGGTTCCAGCATGCTTGAAGCTATCTTTGTCCGTGTGAGATGAGCCGCCTTGTGCGGACGCCGCTGTGCGGACAGCCCAGGGGCTGTCGCACACCATCAGTCCCTTCGAGGGACAGGAGGTTGATAGTGAAGAAGCTTTTCGTTGCAGCGTCCCTTGTCTGCCTGGTCGCCGCCTGCGGTGGGCTGAAGCCCGAAGACACGGTCAAGGGTTTCTTCGATGCCATGAAGGCCGGAGACGGCGCAAAGGCAGCGAGCTACCTCTCCCAGGGCACCATCGACGAGATGAGCTCGGGCCTCGAGGAGCTCAAGGCTGACACGACCGGCTTCGCGCTCGGCATGATGTCCTCGATGCTGGGTGTCGAGATGACCGCTGATCAGCTCGCGGACATGGACGGCCTCGGATTCGCCGCCATGCTGCTCGGCTCCGACATGATGAAGGAGCAGCTCGGGACCGTCGACTTCACGATCGGATCCGCCACGATCAATGGAGACAGGGCCGTCGTCACCGTTTCGATGGTCGCCAACGGCGAGACCACCGAGGACGAGGTCGAGCTGGTCAAGGAGAACGGCGCCTGGAAGCTCGACATGCCCGAGTTCGGGATGTAGGAGAGCAGGAACCGGTTTCCAGCACCGAAGTCGCATCGGGGCCCCGGTTTTCCGGGGCCCTTCCTCGTCATCCGGATTCCAGCCTGGCGTCCGCGTCGATCTCGACAGCCTCAAGTAGGGATGACACCGCCGGCATGGAGGCGATGGCCCTCCGCACCGCGGAGGACGGCATGGCCTCCAGGCGCCTGCCCAGCTCCCTCCTGCCCTCCTCCAGCGCTGAATCGGCCCCCTGTGGATCGCCCATGCGGGAGAGAGCCTCGGACAGGGCCGAATACCTGGCCGCGAGCTCGCGTTCCGGAGTTCCCCCGGGTTCCTGCAGGGAGGCTCTGAGGAAGGCCGACGCCTTCTGCGGCCTGTCTCCCTCGAGTTCCACGAGTCCGTGCGCATAGGCCAGGAATGTCCGCTCCCGCGCACCCAGGGAGGCCTGGTCGATCCCGTCCAGGATAGACTCCGCTTCGTCGGTCCGGCCGAGCCTGACCAGGGCCTCGGCCCTCCTCATGGAGGCCTCGGCCTCCAGCCCGCGGCTCCCGAGCCCCGAGAAGACGCAGGAGGCCTTTGCGAACTCCCCCTCTGCCGCGGCGAAGTCACCCTCCTGGACGGCTATCATGCCGAGGCCCATGCGGCCGTAGCCCACTCCGAGCTCGTTGAGGATGCGCGCGCTGATCTCCAGGTACCTGTCGAGGTACTGCCTCGCCTGGGCCGTGTTGTTCATCCGTCCGTAGGCGTCGGCGATATTGAAGCAGACGATGGCCATGCCCAGCGCGTTGTCGAACCGCTCGTCGATCTCCAGGACGTCGAGCAGCATGGCGAGAGCCTTCTCGTAGTCCCCCATGTGGACGAAGACGTCGGACATGTTGTTCAGGACGGTCGCCTCTCCCATTCGGTCGCCATGGCGGCGATAGAGCGCTATGGCCTCCTCGTAGAAGTCGAGGCATCCGTAGCCGGGGCGGACGACCGTCGTCAGGTCGCCCTTCCTCATGCACAGCTTCGCCCTGACCAGGTCATGGCGCGGATCGTCGCCCGGCGCCCCCTCGAGTTTCGACTCGGCGTCCGCCAGCACTGCGAGCCCGGTCTCGTAATCGCCCCGTATGTAGTCGAGGAAGGACAGCGAGACCATGACGTCCACCCTGAGGAAGACGTCGTCCGTCAGCTCCAGCACCCTCTCGAGAGACGCCCTCGCATCCGCGTAGCGGCTCGTCCTTCGGGAGTTCTCGGCCATGAGGACCAGGATCTCCGCCATGCCCTCCCCCGAGGATGCCTCCAGGGCCGCGCGAAGGGTGCCATCGGCCTTCTCGATCTCGCCCGTTATCGAGTACAGCTCGCCTAGATGCTTGAGTGCCTGCAACTGCCTTTCAGGGGGAAGCCCGTCCTCGCCGGCCAGCGAGAGGAGCGTCTCGTACCACCTCACGGCCTCCCGGTTGGCCCTTCCCCGGAAGGCCTGCCCCGCGGCGGCCTCGGCGAACTCGAGGGCTCTGGCGCCATCCTTCCCGGCCACGAAGTGGAAGGCGGCAGCGGTCGCGTTCTCCATCGCGCCCGCCCGGCAGAGGCCTTCGAAGTAGGCGCCCATCCTCCTGTGGAGTGCCTTCCGGAGAATGTCCGGCACTCCGGCGGACAGATAGGACCTGTAGGCGTCGTGGGCGAAGGAGTAGGTGGTCTGTCCTGAGCCTCCGTGCGCCTCCGCCAGCACTCCCGCCCTGAGGGCCCTGTCGATGAAGACGGCCGTCTCGTATTCGCCCCTGCCCGATGCATGGCCGAGCAGGTCCGCTCCGAAGTCGCCCGAGGTCAGCGAGGCGATCCGGAGCGTCTCCAGATCCGTCTGCTCGAACCGGGAGAGCTTGGTCTCCAGCACGGCTGCAAGGCTGTCCGGCACGAGGACCTCGGGAGGCAGCCTGTAGCTCCGCCCCCCGCCCTCCTGCGCAAGGATGCAGCCCGACTGCTCCAGCGACAGCAGGAACTCCTTGAGGAAAAGCGGATTGCCACCGCTCTGCCGATAGAGGAGATCCTGCATCTCGGAGGGCACGTTCGGGTCGTGGAGGGCGAAGAGCACGAAGTTCCGCGTGTCGGCCTCTCCCAGGTTCTTGAGGGGGAGGTGCAGGAGCGGCAGGGAGTTGCGAAGGGATAGCAGGCCCTGGAGCAC
This sequence comes from candidate division Hyd24-12 bacterium UBA5074, assembly GCA_002414865.1. Lineage (GTDB taxonomy): Bacteria > Fermentibacterota > Fermentibacteria > Fermentibacterales > Fermentibacteraceae > UBA5938. Next base: position 29,820 of record DIAQ01000104.1, read on the forward strand.
CTCCGCAGAGTCGCCGGCGGCGCTCCTGAGCGTGAGGACGAAGAACAGGGGACAGTCCGAGGTATTCCTCACGACGAAGCACAGCAGCTCGAGATCGGCCTTCGTTATCCACTGGAGGTCCTCGAGTATCACTGCCATGTGGCCGCGCGCCGAGAGCGCGGCGAGGATGCGCGAGAGGTCCTCCAGGATCCTGAACCTCAGCCTCTCCTCGCGGAAGTACTGTATGTCGTCGCGGGTCATGGACGAGAGCTCGGGGAGGAGCTCGAGCGTCGCGGGATGCAGGGGCTGCACCCCGGCAGAGAGGGCTTCGGCCGCGCCGGCATCCAGGGCTGCCAGCTCCCTGCGGAGCGGCGTCACGAGGAGGCTGTAGGGAGCGGTCTCGAAGAACTCGGCGCACCTGCCGCGCAGGATCATGCTCCCCCGGAGGCGGCAATACCGCTCCATCTCCTCGGCGAGGCGCGACTTGCCCACGCCGGCCTCCCCCGAGACCACGGCGGCCCTTGAGCCGTTCTCGGCGCTCTCGTCCAGCAGCTGCCTGAGCTTCTTGAGCTCCTGGCGCCTGCCGATGAGATGCGAGAACACGAGCTCCTGCCTGTTCCCGGCGGATTCTTCACGGGCCACGGCCAGCCGGCCGCGGCCGGCCTCCTTGGCGGAGTAGAGGGCCCTGTCGGCCCTTTCCATGAGCTGCTCGACGACCACGTCCGCCGGCCGGCGCATGGCGATGCCGGCCGAGAGGCTGACGCGGAGGCCCGAGGGGAGAGCGAGGGAGGACATGCCTTCGATCAGCTCCTGAACGGCTGCCGAGGTCTTCTCCTCGTCCCGCCCCCTGAAGAGGATCATGAACTCGTCGCCGCCGAAGCGGAGGCAGAAGTCGTCGTCTCCACAGGAGGACATCAGCAGGGTGGCAGTCTCCCGCAGCACGGCGTCGCCCGTCAGGTGCCCGTGGATGTCGTTCACCAGCTTGAAGTGATCCACGTCCAGGACGACCGCGGCCCATTCCTC
>DIAQ01000099.1 GCA_002414865.1 candidate division Hyd24-12 bacterium UBA5074
GCCTACTCCCGCCTGATGTAGCCCACGGCTCTGTCGGCGTCTCCGTCCATCGCTATGGTGATCGAGGCGCCCTGCACCTCGCGGCTCACCCTGATCACCTTGACAACCTCCTCGAGGTGTTCGGAATCCGGCACGAGCTTCTTGAGCTGGTTGTGCGACAGCTTGAAGAAGTCCTCGTTGAAGATCACACCCGGGTCGTCCGGGTAGAGGGGCAGGTACTTGATGTCGGCCTCGACCAGGTCCTGGAAGAAGTGTGTGCCGAACGAGAGGTCCGGCACATAGCCGCTCTTCGCCCTGGCTATCTCGATCAGCATCGAGGTGTTGTTGATGTCGCTGTATCCCACGCGCACGCCGAGCTTGATGTCTCCCCTGCTGCCCCACCTTCCGGGGCCCATGAGGATGAAGCGCTTGGCCGGGAGCTTCTGGTTCAGCTTGCTCACCACGCGCCCCACATCCACCAGCTCCTCCATGCTCCCGAGGGAGTCATAGCCCTCGGGGTCGACATAGACGATGAACTGTATGTCCTTTGCCAACCCGGTGGTTATGAACTTCAGCGCCGTGAACAGGACGCTCGACTCGTCCAGCCCGACGGGCAGGATCACCTTGTCCACGCCCTTGCCATGGCTCTGAGGACGGCACTGCAGGAGGCACGGCGTCTGGACGTCGCCCTCGTAGGCGAACTCGATGTCCACGGGGAATCCCAGCTCCTTCTCGAGGATGTGCATCATGGTGTGGATCTGGGTGACGAACGGACTCTGTGTGAGAAGCTTCTGGAAGGTGACCACAGGAGTCTGCTCCTCGAGATTGAGCAGGTTTCCCACCGGTGTCGTCAGGTTGCCCTCCTGGAACAGAGAGATGATGTAGGAGAGGGCCGGATAATCCCTGGTGAACTCCCTGACGAGGTGGTCGAAGCCCACGGTCTCGAACTGCCTGGTGTCGAGGTTGACGACATCCACGCTCTTCTGCGCGTATCTGATTATCTCGTCCGGTGATATGTTCACGCGGAGACCGGGCTGCCCGGGGCTGACGAGAACGGGGTAATCCTCTCCGATGCGGTCCACCGCCCGGGTTCCCAGGCCAGTCACGAGCCTCACCACGCCATCGTCCCTGCGGATGCGGGGAGACCAGCGGAACTCGTTGCGGCTGAATGCCACGCCTGCGTATGCCGGGAAGTAGTACTGCCCGACCCTGCGGCCGACGACCTCCTGGATCAGGATGGCCATCTCCTCGTGGAAGTCGAGCAGACCCCTTTCCCTGCGGTACTCGATGGGATCCGGTGCGAAGACGCTCGCGTAGACCTCGACGATCGCCTCGGCCAGCTCCTCGAGGCGCTCCTTCTTCGTCCCCTGGTTCGACACGAAGAGGCTCTTGTACTTGCCTGCGAACGCCGAGCCCACGCTGTCCTCGAGCAGGCTCGAGGAGCGCACGATGAGGGGCACGTCGCCGAAGTCGTCGAGCGCCATGCTCAGCCCGTTCAGGACGTCGTTGGGAAGGAACGAGTTCTTGAATATCTGGCGCAGGTACATGTGTTCCTGGCGAAGCTCCGACGGATCGGTGTACTTGATGGAGAGCAGCTCCTCCAGATCGTTGTGGTGCACGAACTCGAGGATGGCGTCGGATGCTATGTACCAGCTCTTCGGTATGCGGAGGTTGCGCAGCACCACATGGTCGGCCTTGGCCGACTGGAGGACCTTCTCGGCCCTGAAAAGCCCGGCGGCCTTGCCTCCGAACTTGCCATTGCCCGAGGCGGGGCCGAACGAGTGCTTCATGAGGTTCGAGAAATCGGCGACTGTGACATGCTTCTTCACGACGTTGATGAAGTCGAGGTCGTCGGTGAAGAGCCTGCGGATCAGCGCCACCCTGATGCCCGTGCTCTCCTCCGGGGCGAGGTTCTGCTGGGCGTCGGGCAGCATCGAGAAGCGCTGGAGGGCCTCGGCGAGCTGGGCGAACGGTATGTCCCGCTTCTCCGTGGCAGAGCTGAGGAAGCGGGTGTTCTCGGAGCGCAGCCATGTGCTCACCATGCTGGTTATCTCGTCCGAGCCCAGCTCCTCCTCCGCGATCATGAAGACCTGCTCGATGAAGTCCTCGAGGGCCTCGTAGTCAATGCGTGCAATGGGCCTGTTGTCGGAGTACAGGTCGTCAGGACTCACTCCCTCGGTACCCTTGGTCAGAAGGTCCGTCATCACCTCGGCGATGCGCTTCACGCCCCTCTTGAAGAGGTAGTTCAGCATCTTGCGGCCCATGCGCTTGACCAGAAGCGGGTTGGTCTCCCACAGGAGGTCGATGATGACCTTCCATTCGGGCTTCGGTACCTTCCCGGGCTGAATGCAGGCGTTGTCCAGGACCATCGATCCTCCGTCCTTTCAGGCAGACTGGAAACAACCTGATGCCCCTTCGCTTGTCAACCCGGGGGGACACAGGCGGGCTGCGCCGGCGGGGAACTTCCCCACAGGAGCTGCGTTCGAGCGTATGGAGGGAAAAGGGCAAGGATGGAGGTCCAAGGATCATGAGTTCACGGATTGTCTGGAGCATCGGTCCCGCACTGGTTGTCCTGGCCTGCTTCCCGGTCGCCGCAGGCGCTGCAGGAGTCAGCCTCGGTCCCACGGGGGGAACTACGGGTGTCGGCCTCGAAGGAACCGTCCAGTTCAGCGACAATGCAGGTCTGAGGTTTTCCCACGGCGTCATGGGCGCCAGGACCAGCTTCAGCTACAACAGCATCCCTTATGCATTCGACGCATCGCTCGACTGGCTCGGAGCCTTCCTCGACCTATATCCGACGAGCAGCTCGTTCCGCCTGAGCGCCGGGGCCATGGCCGTCACAGGCGACGTCTCGGTCGAGGTCGAGTCAGGCTCGCCCGTCTCGATAGGGGGCAACACCTACTCGCCCGACCAGCTGGGCAGGATCGGCGGGCAGGTCACACTGGAGCCCGTAGTGCCATATCTCGGGATCGGATGGGATTCGCGCCGGTCGAACGCCTTCGGCTTCAGCCTCGACCTGGGCGTGGCGGTGCAGAAGTTCGATCTCGAGCTCTCCCAGTCCGGAGGAACCCTTCCGGCCGAGCTCAGGCAGATCCTCACGCAACATGTCGACGCCGAGGAGCAGGATCTGGAGAGACAGATCAACAGGCTGGGCGTCTTCCCGGTCATCCGGGCGGGCTTCTGCCTCAGCATCTGAAGGATGGCAGCGCTCCGGGCCTGCCGGGTTCCGCCTAGTAGAGCCCCAGAAGGACGATCTGTCCCGGCAGGCCCATCAGCGCATATCCACCTGACGGCGATATCGAGATGTCGCCGATACCCTGCCAGAACTCCGCCGAGTAGACCTGCTCGCCGCTCGAAGAGCAGATGACGAGCCCCCTGGTGGGGCAACCCGCATAGAAGTAATCCAGATCGGACGTGGCATCTCCGCAGAAAGGCTCCTCGGGCAGCGTGAGGAGGAGAGCGGGCTGGCAGTCCGGGCCGAGCAGCCAGAGCTCGTTGCTGCCGTCGACAGTTATGCAGGAGCCGTCCGCGCAGCCCTCGAGGTCGCCTATCGCAGGTCCGGGAGAGTACGAGGGGCCTGCCGATCCTGTGGGAACCTCGATCCTGTACACGGCCTTCTCGACAGGTTCCAGCAGGAAGACCGCATCGCCCTGGGAGTCGGCCGCCATGGCCGTGCAGCCCGCAAGACCAGTCCGCACCTCCATGGAGACCGTCCATGACGCCGCGTCCACTCCGAGGAGCGTCCCGTCCTGCCGTAGCACGAGGATTACCTCATCTCCGGGACAGCAGGCGACGCAGGAGCCGCCCATGCCCACGGCGGGAAGCATGGTTGCCGAAGAGCAGTCCACGGGCACGAGGGAATCCCCCGTGAGAATGGCTCCGGCGGCGCCGGAAACGGCGACGTCGACAGCCTCCCGGCCGAGCTGGAAGCTCGCAGAGAGCTCTCCAGCCTCGCAGCCGAGCAGCCAGGCCGAGGAACCCGAGGCGGCCAGCGCGTAAGAGTCCCCGGCGTCTACCAAGGCGCATCCCGGGAGCGAGTCGGTCTGGACGGCAAGGACGAGCTCGGTCGGGTAGGCTGGGACATCCTCGGGCTCGAGGATGCAGGCGGAGGTCAGGCAGGCGGCAGCGCAGGCCGGCCAGGCGCATCCGCGCAGCAGGCTCCTGATGCCGACGATGCGGCCGGATGCCTCAGTCCGCCCAGTTCCCTTCACCTGAATACTCCTCCTCGATCCGGGCGCGGAGGCGGGCCGCCTCCCCGTCGAGTGCTGCTATCGAATCCGGCCCCACGCCCCTCAGTTCTGCGATTTCCCTGCGCAGCTCGACAGCTTCCAGGTCGCGGGCGAGAACATATCCGCGGAGGTATTTCACCCAGTTCACGAAGCCGATGTTCTGGGTCTCCCAGTTCAGGGTGCCCAGCCCGGCCAGTTCTCCGCCTTCGACGGTGAAGGAACCCGTGGACGCCAGGTCGCCGGGATCGGTCTCCCCTGCAGACTCCGCAAGGGTTCCGGAGAGGGCCGCATAGTCGCCGAGGCAGGCCTCGATCCTCTCGATCACGAAAGAGACCTCCCCCGTATCCACAGCGGCGGGGGCGGTGGCCTGCAGAACGCAGATCGCAAACAGAATAGAAGAGAGTATCATGACGTTGAACCCCATTCCGCGAGTCGCCCCACTCCCGTGATCGAGCCCGACCAGAGGCCCATGTGCCCCTTCTCGTCCGAGTCGAACCAGCCCTCCAGCAGCACGTATCTGCCCGTCCACTCGGACCATTCTCCGGAAGGAACCTCCACCCAGAGCCCGTTCCTGTAGAGGAAGTTCTCGCAGTCCTCCCTGTGGAGATAGATGGCGGTTCCCTCGAATTCGAGCGAGAGGTAGCCCTCCACCCTCACGAACAGCCCGTCATACGCCGCCGGATCGGAGATGAGGGCTATCATGGATATGTCCAGAGGGCTCTCCGGGGTGCCTTCTCCGGCACCCGCTCCAGCAGAAACGGATGACGGTGCAGAGAGAACCGCGGAGAGGACGGCCGGCCACAGGAGCGTCCTGGCCATCAGTGCAGCCTCTCCTGCCAGGGGTGTCCACCCTGCCAGCCCGCCTCGTATTCGTAGTCGACGAAGTACACCTCGAGGTCGGCCTCGTAGTCGTGTTCCACATAGAAGATGCTGACATCGGCCTGATAGCTGTAGTCGGTGAAGAACCAGACGGCGTCAGTATCGTCCGCCTCGTACTCGTAGTCGCTGGCGTAGACGCACAGGTCGGCCTCGTACTCGTAGTCGACGACATGGACGGACAGGTCGGCCTCATAGCTGTAATCGGTCACGAACACGCTGCCGCCCCAGGCCATGGAACAGCTCAGAGCCAGCAGGAATATGAAGCGCATATGGACTCACCCCCCTGTTTCAGTTCCATCCGCCAGGCCTGAACCTCGCGAATATCCCGACGGCCGCGGCCTCGTACTCCGCATGGGCTTCGGGGTCGATCCTCCTGCCGAAGTTGACCATCAGGGCGGGACCTACTCCCTCCATCGTCGCGAAGGAGCCCTTCGCGGCCAGGATGGCTTCCCTGACGCTGCTGTCGAATACCCTGTAGACCTCTCCCGCATCGCCCTTGAGGACGAATGCCCTGGAGAACCGCTCGTCCTCGGGGAAATCGATGTCCTGCATGCCGAGGCTGCTTCCGATGGCATCCAGGATCCCGTGCTCGGGCCTGAGAATGAACCTCGGGAGCACCAGCACGCTGTCCACCAGGATGGCCACCGTCTGACGGTAGGTGTGGCTGCTGCGGCCCTGTGAAACGGTGTAGGAGTAGTCGGAGAGGGTGATCCTGCACCCGTCGTACTCCCGGCTTACCGCGTTGCGGTTCTTCTTCGACCTGCCGCGGCTGAACAGGTTGAACCCGTATATGGGCAGACCCGCGTCGGCCTCGTAGGAGTATCCGGCACGGAGTGCGATATCCTGCCACTTCGCCGCCCTCTTCCTCTCCTGGTGGATGCTGAAGGCGAATGCGGCTCCGGCGACCGCCACTATGACGAGCAGCATGAGAAAAGGCGTCATGGGGGGGAGCTCCCTTCGGCCGCCGGCACGCCGACAGGCATTACGTACAGGGGGATCTCCGTGCCGCTCAGGCCGAGCAGGAAGGCCACCGCCCGGTCGTCGAAGGCTCCCACAGCCACGGTTCCGAGCCCCATCGCCGCACATTCGAGATACAGGTTCTGCGCGGCGTGGCCCGCCTCCATGCACATGTACCTGAAGGA
>DIAQ01000115.1 GCA_002414865.1 candidate division Hyd24-12 bacterium UBA5074
CGGTCGGAAAGGAAGACGGGGCTGTCTGATCCGGGAAGGAAGACGTCAGATCGAAGGTTCAGTGACCACCCATGACGACATGCCGCTTGAGGCAATGGACGAGAGACGGGCGGTGGTATCCGCAGTCCTCGAGGAAGGGCTCTCCTCGAGGGGCTGCCCCTGCAACTGGCCGCAATTCGAATACTGGGCAGGGAAGACACAGGGACCTGGATGGCAGGACAACATTCAGAACTGCCTCGTCGAGCTCGCTGTCAGGCTCCGATGCTTCGGGTTGCACCCTCCTCGCTCCCCGGAGTACTGGCTCGTAGAGGAGCTTCACTGTGGAGTATGCGGAACGGTCTGGCTCCACTTCTGCGAGGAATGGAGGATGCTCGCCTTCCACGAGCGGCTGGTGAGAGCAGACCGCCGCCCTCCGTATACCGGCACTCCGGGGGCAGGACCGATAGGTGCTGACATCGCGGCGACCGCGGGATTCGAGCCGGCAGGACTCGTCAGACTGACCCTTGCTGAGTGGGCGGATTACATGATCGGCATCGAGAAGTCCGGTGAACCCGGTTTCTGCTGCGGAGAGAGCCGCTAGAGAAGCTCCTTCGATCAATCCTCAGCCGAGGCAGCCCTCCGGTCGAGGTCCACGGCTCTGCTGAGATTCGCGGCAAGTCCGTCGGCTACGAACATGCCCCGGTTCGTGGGCCTTATCCTGAGGCCGTCGATCCTGGCCAGGCCCTCGGCTTCCCACGTGCCCAGCAGCTTCCTCACCAGCGATGGGTGGAAGCCCCGCGGCAGAATGGCCTGAAGATCGAATCCATCGGAAGTGCGGAGTCCGAGCATGGCTCTTTCGAGCAGGATCTGTCGATCGTCGAGCTCTTCGTCTCCTCCAGCGGGCGGCTGGCTCGCCTCGAGCAGGACTTCGTATTCGGCCAGATCGCGCGTGTTCCACCAGCGCCTCCTGCTGCCGTCGAAGCTGTGGGCCGAAGGCCCGAAGCCCAGGTAGGGCCTGCCGGTCCAGTAGCCCATGTTGTGCCGGCAGCGCCAGCGCGGTCCGAAGGCGAAGTTGGAGACTTCGTAGTGCTCGTATCCCGACTGTCCCAGCTCTTCGATGGCCGAGAGATAGAAGTCGCCCAGGGCTGATTCCTCCGGCGCAGGCCTCCCCTGCTCCTTCACGGCGGTCGCATACGGTGTACCTTCCTCCAGGGTCAGGGCATAGCACGAGACGTGGGGCACGCCGAATTCGACAGCTTCCCTGAGATCCTTCACCCACTCCTGGAGGCTCTGTCCCGGTACTCCGTAGATGAGATCGAGGCTTATGTTCTCGAATCCCGCCCTCCTCGCATCCTCCACGGCCTCCATGCCCTGCTCTGCGCTGTGCACGCGGCCGAGAAACGCGAGGTTCGAGTCGTTGAACGACTGCACGCCGAGACTTATCCTGTTGAATCCGATCGAGCGCAGCTCGGACAGGTCGTCCCTCGAGGCAGCGGCTGGATTGGCTTCGATCGTGATCTCGGCATCCTGGAGCAGAACAGCCCTGTCGGATATCATCTCGAGCACGCTCTTCCAGAATGGAGGCTCCATGAGGATGGGTGTTCCGCCTCCCGCGAAGATGCTGGCGATCTGGAGACCCGGGGGCAGCAGGAACCTGAGTTCGCGCTGAAGGGCCTGGGCGAATCTCATGGCTGCGTCGGAATCAGCTCCCGCGATGGAGTAGAACCCGCAGTAGTCGCACTTTCTAAGGCAGAAGGGCACGTGGATGTAGAGCCCCGACGGTTCTGTCCGGCCCTCCTCCATCTGATCTCCCTCCCCGCTCAGGGTGTGTATGCGCCCGACCGCACCAGGTCGCGGAAGTACGTCCAGCTCGTTTCGTTGGGTCTGCTGTACTCGGTCGGGGCCGAGGAGAACTCCGGATGGCTCGTTTCCACGAGCGCCCTCAGGTCCGGGGGCAGCTCGGCGTATCCCCCGGGCAGCTTCATCCCGGTGCACGAATAGAGAAGCCATCCCGGTCTCGAGCCCATCTGCATCCAGGGGAGCCACTGCCCGATCCTGGTCCATGAGATCGTGCAGGGCACGCTGGCGAGCGTCGAGTCCTCGAGATCCCTGCGCTCGACGAAGAAATGGAAGAACTCGGACCCCTGGTAGTCGTTCGACCCCGAATAGAGAGGGAAGGAGTCGGCGGGCAATGGCGAGGGGTAGCAGAGGACGATGTTCAGGTCCCAGGAAATCGCTCTTTCGCCGAGGTCGGTGTAAGGCATGCTGAACTCCCAGTCGTCGCTCACCCTGGGCAGCACCGCGTTCACCGGATCGTTCCAGACATGTACCACCTGCAGCGTGTCACCCGTGAAGGGATTTCCCCAACGCTCGAGTATCCGGCCGGTTTCCGGATCCCGGTACGCAAAGACCTCCCTGGAGAGCATCCTGTAGCCGCCTTCGCAGGGCTCGAGTCTGGAGATGTTGAAGCCGTCGCAAAGGAACAGCAGCTCTCCCTGATCGCCGGGCGGGAAGGAATAGATGGCTCCCGACCAGAAGAAGACGGTCTCCGATCCGTCGAGCGAGCAGCGCGTCCTCAGGAAGCTCTCGTAGTTGTCAGCGGGATCGGCGAGGTCGAGCGCCGCGGCGCAGCCTGCAAGGATCGGGAGACATGTGCTGAACCTCATCGGGACCGTCTCCTGGCAGCGGGTCTCGCGGTTCCTTGCCGCATCGAGGAGTGGGCTTCCGGCTCACCGCATCTTCTCAACCTTGACGCCTTCCGCTCTATAATCGGAAAACTGCCAGGCCGCCAGGCAGGAATGGACCGGGTAGACGGCAACCAGATCGCCCGGCTTCACGCCACGAAGCAATCCCTCCGGATCTTCAACCGAGGCGTGCTCCTGCGAGAGCCTCCTGATGGGCGCACCTGGCATGTGAGGGCCCTCCGGCCACTTGTCCGGTCTTGCGACTGCTCCGAAAAAAGCCCTGCCGTCGTCTTCTATCCTGTCTGCAGAGAGGTTCACCGAGCCGCAGTGGAGAACCAGCGCCGACCGGGCGGGGTAGACCGCCGCCACGGGGCACAGGACCCTGAAGGCCAGCGAGCCGCAGTCGCAGCTCCCGAGTGCGACCTGCTGGAGGTCGTTGAAGACGAAGTTGCCGGGCCTCATCTCGGTGGCACAGCCGAAGTCGTCCATGACCGAGCAGGTAGGGGTATCACCCGTCGATATGGCGAATCCCTCCAGGCCCTGGGCGTCGAACATGCTCTTCACCTCGGCCATCCGGTGGAGCGTCCTGGCGCCCACCTCCAGCACCCCTTCGCGCGAGAGGGCCGAATAGCTGTCACCGGCATGGGTGAGGAGCCCCGCGAACTCCAGACGGCCCAGCCTGCGGGCCGCTTTCGCAAGTTCCACGATCTCGAGCGTGTCGCCCCACGGGATCCCGGTGCGGCCATATCCGCAGTCGACATCCACCCACAGCCTCGTGCCCGGGGGCAGAGCCGTGTCCAGCGCCCTCATCCCCTCGACGCTGTCCGTCAGGACTCCCAGCCGCGTGGAAGATGCGAGATCGGCCAGCTCGGACATCTCTCCGGGATGAGCGACAAAGGCGACTGTGATGTCGTTCCACCCGGACCGGGCGAAGTACCAGCCCATGGCGGTGGAGGAGACAGTGATGGACTTGACGCCGAAGAGCCTGAACTCCTTGCCGATAGCCGAGGAGCAATGCGTCTTGAAGTGAGGGCGGAGCGCAATGCCCGCCTTCCTGGCCCGATCGGCCATCCTCGAGATGTTCCTGCGGAGTCTGTCCATGTTCAGATCGGCGACTGGCGCGGTTTTCATGTCACAACCCCAGGGCGCCCGAGACGCCCTTCCAGATGGATCTGAAGAAAGCCACCGCCTCTGGATCCGAGGACGATGTGCTCGAGACGTGCCTGCCGAGGCCTATCTGAGCAAGAACCATCCTCCCCGCGGCGAGCTGGCCTATCGCGACTGCCCCGATGGCGATCTGCCCCAGTGCAAACCTCCATCCGACGGCCAGCTGCCCGATGGCCCACATTCCGCCCGCCGCCTGCCCGAGGGCGGCCACACCCAGAGCAGCCTGGCCGATCGCGAGAACCCCGATCGAAACCTGCCCGACCGCGATCACCCCGATCGCCCTGCGGCCCACCGCGAGGATCCCCCTCGCAGCGGCCTTCCTGCCTGAAACGGGATCGATGCCCGTCGTGAAATGCACGAGCGGGAGGCCGAAGATCTCGGCATGGCTGCGGAACTCCGAGAACCTGCTGCGGCCTCCCGGATAGACATACCTGCGCCAGGTTCCCAGCGATGTTTCCTCCAGCTTCATCCCCTCGACTGAAGCCGCATCGGCGAAGCTCCCACCGGAACGGTACATCGCCCTCCACTCGACTAAGCGGAACCCCGAGGTGGCGGAAGATCCATGCAGGCCCGCCTATATGGTGGTTGTCTTCTTTGACTCCTTCTTGGCCTTCTTCTCGGCCCTCTTCTCCTTGAGCGACTTGCTCGCCTTCTTGAGATCCTTCTTCGAGGCTTCCCTGTCCATGCTCTTCGTCATTCCAGCTTCACCTCCCAGCCGGGGCTGCCAGAGCGGCATGCAGCCTTTCCGGCTCGAATGAACGAGGGAGAGGCTCCCTGGTCAAGGCTATTCATCCCTCTTGAGAACGGCGAGGAAGGCTTTCTGAGGTATGGCCACCGAGCCGACCATCTTCATCTTCTTCTTGCCTTCCTTCTGTCTCTCCAGGAGCTTTCTCTTGCG
>DIAQ01000045.1:0-35627 GCA_002414865.1 candidate division Hyd24-12 bacterium UBA5074
ACGACGGGGCGCAGCGGCTCGGCCTTCCCCATCGGCGAGACGATGGGGAGCGAGACGATAGCCGATCTGGTGGAGAGGGCGAAGAGCGAGCCAGGCACCAGGGCCATCGTGCTGAGGATCGATTCGGGGGGCGGCGACGCCCTCGCGAGCGAGGACATGCTCCACGCCCTGCAGCAGGCCGGTGAGGAGATGCCCGTGGTGGTGTCCATGGGCGCGGTCGCCGGCTCCGGGGGCTACTACATCGCCTGCGCGGGAGACAGCATCTTCGCCGACAACATGACGATCACCGGGTCCATCGGGGTGATCAGCGGCAAGCTCGTCTTCGCCGGCCTGATGGAGAGGCTCGGGATCGCTTCCGAGACCCTGACCGACTGGCCGTACGCAGGCATGTCGAGCATGCTGTCGACCTACACGGACGAGCAGCGCGAGGCCATGGAGCGGATGATCGACGACTCCTACAGGCTCTTCGCCGGGCGCGTCGCAGAGGCTCGCGGGATGACCTTCGAGCAGGTCGATTCCATCGGGCGCGGGCGCGTCTGGGCCGGGGCCGACGCCGTGGCCAACGGGCTCGTGGACAGGATCGGCGGAATCGAGGACGCGGTGCTGTGCGCGGCAGGGATGGCAGGGATGGAGGAGGGGCTGCCGGAGATCGAGGTCTATCCCTCACCGGGCTTCTTCGGGAGTCTGCCGTCGAGCCCGCTCGGGATCCTCGGACTGACCGCGGGGGGGGAAGCGGGGTCGGTGCTCGACCTGGAAGCGCTCCGCCTCCTGCAGGGAAGACTGTATCTCATGCAGCCATCCGCCGTGAGGTAGGACTGGCGGTAAGTTCATTGCACAGCAGGTGATTACAGGTATTTCCCGACAAAACGGAGTCTGACCCCGGCGGCTTGCGCTAGAAGGACTCCCCGAAGGACAGGTCCAGCTTCAGGCCTTCGGGCGAGATGAAGGTGCAGTCGATCCGCGTGAGCAGGGCGCCGATGCCCAGCCGGAGGCCGGCGCCTGCATCGCCCGAATACCTGTCCCAGCGGATCCCCCCGAAACCGTCCGCCACCTGGCCCGCGTCGGCGTACAGGACTGCGCCTATCGAGGCTCCTGGCCCGTCCGATCCCTCCTCCGGCTCGAATCGAGCTATCGTGTGCCTGAGCTCGGCATTCGCCACTGCGGTCCATTCGCCGTAGAAGCGGTTGTCGGCATAGCCCCTCAACAGCTCGTCGGGTCCCAGCGACGGGAGGAAGGGGAAGGGCGTCCCCGAGACCCCGCCGGAGTGGCCGAGAGCGTATCTGAGCGCGAGGATGCCGCCTGTCGGCAGGCCGGCGAAAACCGCCCTCTCCAGGCTCTCCGAGGTGTAGGACAGCCCGTCGCCCTTCTGCCAGTCGAAGGATGCCCTGGCATAGCCGGGCAGGAACGGGCACACGACTGTCAGCCGGGCGCGCGGCCCTGCCGTCCAGCACGAGGAGGCCCGGAGGGCAGGCAGGGTCTGCCAGAGGTCTCCCTGCTCGCGGTCGAAGACCGAGGAGTGCCTGGTCTCGACGCCCAGCTCCGCAGTGACTGCGGCGGACAGAGGCTGTCTGCGGCCCAGCAGCAGACGGTCGGCCTCCCTGTCGTACTCCAGGCTGGAATCGGGGTCGCCACCGTTGCCCCAGCCGTAGAAATCAGCTCCCAGCACCTGGTCGTGCGATGCCGAGACCATCCATGAGCCCGGCCCCGAAGGGATGCCCAGGGACAGCGCCTCGTACTGCCCGCCCCTGGTGGTCCCGTAGATCATGGCCGAGATCTCGGAGCTCTGGAAACCCTCCAGCATGCCGTCACATCTCGCCCCGTAGAGAAAGCCGCTGGAGGAGGAGTAGCTGACCACGGGGAGCAGAGTGACCCCGGCCGCGCAGAACGCAACGCATACGAGGGGCGGTAACAGCAGGCGCATTGGTGACCTCCGCATTTTTGCCAATATATAGTCGTGCCGAGCCGGCTGTCGTGGCGCTCCGCGATGCGATCCGCCGCGCCCGCGGCCATCAGGGGGGGCTTTTCGGGAGATGGAGCCATGCGACCATTAGCCGTCGTGCCGACCTACAACGAGATCGGGAACATCTCCCGGATGATACCCGCCCTGCTCGAGCTCCCCGGCGGACTCGAAGTCCTCGTGGTCGACGACAACAGCCCCGACGGAACGGGGAGGGCGGTCGAAGGCTTCGCGGGCACCGGCAGGGTGCATCTGCTCTCGAGGCCCGGCAAGGCCGGACTCGGCCAGGCGTATGTCGCCGGGTTCAGGCGGGCCCTCGCCGAAGGATACGATCCCATCATCCAGCTCGACGCCGATTTCTCGCACGACCCCGCCAGGATCCCGGAGATGATGGCTGCCCTGGAGAACGCCGACTTCGTCCTCGGCTCCAGGTACTGCTCGGGCGTCAACGTGGTCAACTGGCCGCTCTCCAGGCTGCTGCTGTCCTATTTCGCCAACCACTACACGCGCCTGGTGACGGGGATGCCCGTGAGCGACGCCACGGGGGGCTTCAAGGCGTTCAGGCGCGAGGCGCTCGCAAAGCTCGATCTGGACGGCATCAAGTCTGATGGGTACTCTTTCCAGATAGAAGTCACCTACAAGCTGCTCAAGGCTGGCTGCAGGCTGGCCGAGATACCCATCATCTTCGTGGACAGGGACGCGGGAACTTCGAAGATGACCAGGAGCATCGTCTGGGAAGCCGTCTGGATGGTGTGGCACCTGAGGTTCCCCTGGCTGTTCTGAGGAAGCCATGCACCTGATCCTGCTTCTTCTCAGCCTGGCCTCCCAGGTAGACGACTGGGGGCTGGGGACATCCCGCACCTATGTGCGCTCCATGATAGAGGAGCCCGGCGGGGGGTTCATCTGCGCAACATCCGGCGGCCTGCTCGACTTCGGGGACTACTTCTTCAGCTCCGCTGCCGGATATCCGGAGCTACCGCATTTCGACATCCGCGATCTCGCATATGACGAATCGGGCCATCTCTGGGCTGCGACCGCAAGGGGGGTCGCCAGGGAAGAAGACTACGAGGACTGGACGGCCTTCTCCACCTTCGACGGCCTGCCCGGAGACCTCGTGTACGACATCGAGGAAGCCGGTTCCGAGATCTGGGCCGGGTGCGACGGCGGGCTCGCCATCTTCACGGGACAGGAGTTCCTGACCCTCGACGGATCGACCACGGGAGGCGGTTTCACAGCCTCCGAAGTCACCGGGATCGAGGAGTTCGCCGACTCCCTCTGGCTCGTGACGGACCAGGGGGTCTACTCGCTCGACCTGGCTCTCAGCCCCTTCGCCGCTGCGAGCTGGCATCTCTGGGAGGCCGAGACCGCGGGACTGGACATGACCGGGCTGTGCGCGGGATCGGACAGCCTGTTCGGATACGGACAGGACGGGGTTCTCCGCCGGGATCCCGGCAGGTGGACCGTCCTCCTCGACTATTCCGCCTCGTCCGACAGCGCGGTGTCCGGCCTCGCGGAGACGCCCGATGGACTGGTCGCGACATGTCGCGGCATCAGGAGGAGGATCGAAGGCACGACCTGGGAAACCCTCGGCACAGGCTTCCCCGGCGCCACCTATGCCACCGCCGTCATCTGCGACCGGTACGGCGAGGTCTGGTGCGCCGCCGGGAACCAGGAGGCCGCCCTCACCGACTTCGGCCGCGGTCTCCACCATCTCGATGGCGATGCCTGGGAGCTCGTGGAGATACCCGGGATGCCGGGCAGCAGCAGCTACCAGCTCATCATGCATGACGGCGTGTTCTTCTCGGGGAGCCATAACCGCGGCCTCATGGCGGAGTACCCGCCGTCGAGCGTATGGGACGACTTCGACCAGGCCGACGGCATGCCGAACAGCCTCCGGGCGTACACGGTCCAGCCCGCGTACGGCGGCGGCGTCTGGTCCGGCGCCTTCCACTACGGCCTGACATGGATCGGAGGAGCGGAGACGCTGGACACGGCCGACGACACCCTCGTCACATTCGTGTCCGAAAGCATCTCCACCCTGCCTCCCGCCGCGGTCCAGGTCGTCGCGCCCCTGCTCAACAACCAGGTGGCCTGCCTGACCGGTGGCGGAGACTGCCTCTGGATAGGCCAGGAGGCCTTCTGGGAGACGCCGGACGAGCCCAGCGGAGTGGTCGCCGCCGTCGGCAGCCCCGGAGAGGGCACCCTCCAGTGGACCTCGTTCACCGACGCCTCGGGACTGGCCGGCCGCACGATCCGCAACCTGGCGCTCGATGCGTCAGGTCGGCTCTGGATCGCCTTCGCGGGTGACGGCGGCTGCCAGATCCTCGACTTCGGGGGCACGCCGCTCGATCCCTCCGACGACGCCTGGCTGCCGGGCGGGGGATACGGCTACACCACGGGATCCGGCCTGCCCTCGAACCAGGTGTTCTGCTTCGCGCCCGGACCCTCGGGCTCCATGGCGGTGGGCACAGGCGGCGGGCTCTGCATCTGGACACAGGCGGGCGGCTTCTCGACCGTGCAGGGCGTGCCGGGAACGGTCAAGGCTGCCGTCTGGGACGAGGAGGGCAGGCTGTGGTGCATGTGCACCTCCTGCATCGCCTGCGTGGACGGAGCCGCGATCTCGCTCTTCGACGACGACAACTCGCCCTTCATCCCCTCGTCGCGCGTGGAGACCGAGTATGCCTGCCTCGACGGAGATGATGTCCTGTTCTCATCCACGAACGGCATCTGGTGCCTGCACGTGGGTTCGGGTACGGAAGGCGGGGAGGGCGTCTCGTTCTACCCCCAGCCCTTCCTGCCCGGCACCGACGAAGGGGTGCTCCACATCGCCGGCGTGCCCGAAGGACCTCTGGAAGTGGACATCTTCGAGCTCGACGGGCGGCCCGTGACGAGCATCGACGTCGATTCGGCAGATTTCTGGCAGTGGGACGGCATGACTCGCTCGGGCGAGTATGTCTCCAGCGGCATCTATATGGCCCTGGTGCGCTCCGGCGAATTCCGGGCGCGGGGCAGGATCGCAGTGGTGAGATGACGAGACTCAGACCGGCCCTCGAGAGCGACGAGAAGGGCTGGAGCGACTTCGTGGCCAGATCGTGCAACGGGACCGTCTTCCATCTCCCGGACTTCTTCAGATACCATCCCGCCGGCAGGTTCGACAACCACCACCTCCTGTTCGAATCCGACGACGGAATCGAGGCGCTGATCCCGGGGGCGCTCTCGCTGCGGGACGGCAGCACGTGGTTCAGGTCCTATCCCGGCGCTTCGTGGGGCGGTCCGGTGATACAGGACTCGACGGGCCTCGCCGACATCGAGGGCTACACGGACATGCTCCTCGAGTACTGCCGCGGGAAGGGCTGGGGGGGCATCGAGATCACGCTCCCTCCCCAGGCCTACTTCAGGAGGCCCCACAACTACATCGACTTCGCCCTCCTGCAGCGCGGGTTCGCGTATCGGAAGCGCGAGCTGACCGCGGTCATCGACCTCTCGAGGATGGGCGAGGAGATAGACCTCGCCTTCAGGGACTCGGCGCGCCGCGGCGTCACCAAGGCGCGCCGCGAGGGGGTCGCCGTGGTCGAGGACCCCGACTTCTCGAAGTTCTATCCTGTCCTCGAGACCAACCTGCAGGACAGGCACGGCGTGAGACCGACCCACACGCTGGAGGAGCTCGAGAGGGTCCGCTCGCTCCTCGGGCCGGACCGCATCAGGCAGTTCGTCGCCGTGAGGGACGGCGCGGTGCTCGCGGGGATGGTCATGTTCAACTGCAACCCGAGGGTCACGCTCGCCTTCTACATATCGCACGACGCCCGGCACCAGCAGTCACGGCCCGTGAACCTCGTCTACAGGGAAGTCATCCGATGGGCCCGTGAAAACGGCTTCCGATACCTCGACCTCGGGACCTTCACGCTGAACATGGAAGTCAACTACGGCCTCTGCCGGTTCAAGGAATCCTTCAGCGCCAGAGGCCAGTTCCGGGACACCTTCACTCTGGAGCTCCAGGGCTGAGAACCTGCTGCGCCGGCTCCTGGCGGACAGCTGCCGCGTGGGGGGGCCTGCTCCTCCTCCTGTTCGGAGGGCACCTCTACACGACGGATGTCGCTGCGCAGCTGGAGGTGGCCGGCTCCTTCCTGGGACAGAGGCCTTTCCTCACGGCCTCACACGGCTGGGCGGCCCCAGGCAGGGACGGTCTCAGGTTCGTCCCTCACGGCGTCGGATACCCGATCGCCCTGGTCCCGGCGGCGGGCATCGAGTCGGTCGCGGGCGGCGAGGCGGGCAAGGTCGCGGCAGCCGCCGAATGCGCCATCTTCAGCGTCCTCCTGATGGCCTGCTGGCACAGGCTCGTCTCGAAGGCAACGGGATCGGAGCCGTCCCCGGGCGCGATGATCTGCCTGGGGCTCTGCTCGATGGCCCTCGTCTACGGCAGGATGCCCTACGATGTGACGCTCTCGGCATTCCTCGGGACGCTCTCCGTGCTCCTCGCGACCGAAGGGCGGGACGGAGCCGCCGGCTTCGCCGCCGGCGCGGGCCTCCTCGTGAGACTCGATTCGATCGTCTTCCTTCCCTCCCTCCTGACCGACAGGAGGAGGGCTCTCGGACTGCTGCCCGGATTAGCGGCCGCGGTGGCCGTCATCGCCGCGGCGAACTGGTACCGCTTCGGCAGCCCGCTTGCCGACGGTCATGCCGGCGACCCGGCCATGGCGTTGACGCCCGGCTTCGCGGGCCTCGCCGGCCTCCTCGCGAGCCCGGGGAAGGGACTCCTCCTCTATGCGCCTGCGGCCTTCGCGGCAGCCGCTCTGAGCAGAAGGCCCAGGTTCTGGCTGCCCGCGGCGCTGAGCCTGCTGCTGCACTCGCAGCTGCAGGACTGGACGGGCGGCACCGGCTGGGGTCCGCGGTTCCTCTTCCCTCAGCTTCCCCTGCTCCTCGTGCCGCTGGCCGCGCCCGGGCGCAGGCGTCTGCTGATGCTCCTGACCGTTCCTGCGGCCCTCGCATCGCTGTCGGCGTGCTGGAGCGACCCGGCGGCGGTCGAGCAGTCGCTGGGCGCGGACGAGTTCTCCAGCCCTTCGAGGCAGGAGGTCGTCTGGGAGCCTTCCCGCTCGCCGCTGGTCAACTGCGTCGAGAGGCTGGGTTCCGGGACGCCGGACCTCCTCTGGGCAAGGGCCCTGGGCAGATCGCCCGTGGCGGGGGGCGCGCTGGGTTCGATCCAGACAGGAGGCGCGGCAGCCCTGCTGTACCTCGCTGCGAGGAGGCGCAGGACATGAAGGTGCTGCACGTCTCTCCTCAGAACTACACTGGTGTCCTCCAGCTCTACGTGAGGGGGCACAGGGCCCTGGGCGCCGAGAGCCGGCTGGTGACCTTCTACCGCGCGAAGAACCGGTACGAGGAGGACATCTGCCTGGATCTGCCCTTCGTCGGTCCGATGGAGTGGCTCTGGAAGGTCAAGAGGTTGGTGCGGGCGGGAAGCCTGAGGGTGCCGTTCACAGGCACGACCGAGAGGATATGGTGGTCGCCGGGGAGGATCGAGAAGCTCCTGCTCGCTCTCAGGGACCTCGCCTGGGCCCCCCTCCTGAAGAGGGCGGACGCCAGGTTCGGCCTCGAAGACTTCGACATCTACCACCTGGAGGGCGGGATGAGCTTCTTCCGCGACGGCCGGGACGTCGGGAGGCTCAAGGCCGCGGGCAGACACATAGTATCCAACTATCACGGCCTGGATCTCAGGATGAGGGGGGCCATCAAGCCGGTCTGGGAGGTGACCGATGTCCACATCACGTGCGAGTTCGACCTCTTCAGGCGCTTCCCCGAGATCGAGTACATGTTCCTGCCCTTCGATCCCGGGGCCATGCCCCCGGCCCGGCCCCTTCCTGGGCCGGTGAGGATCTGCCATGCGCCGAGGATCCGCACGGTGAAGGGCACCGACCGCATAATCCGGGCGGTGGAGGAGCTCCGAAGCGAGATCCCGGTGGAGCTCGTGCTCATCGAGGGGATGTCGCACTCGGAGGCGCTGGCGGCCAAGGCGGGATGCTCGATCGCCATAGACCAGATCGCCGACGGCGACATGGGCTACGGGGTGAATTCCCTGGAGACGCTCTCGATGGGCATGGCCACGGTGACCAATCTCTCGGACGAGTACGCCGCCTTCATCCCTGATCACCCCTTCGTCCTGGCGACCCCCGATACGCTGCGCAGGGTCCTGAGGGAGCTGGTCCTCGACGCCGACCTGCGGGCTCGGCACGCGGCGGCCGGCCCGCCCTGGATCGAGGCCCGTCACTCATGGCTCAAGGTGGCGAGGGACATGCACGCGATGTACGCGCGGATGGGATGGACGACTTGAGCGCGTCGCTGAGGAGGGAGACCGTCCTCTACGCGGCGGCGACGACCGTCAGCGGGCTCGTCATGCTCGCGGTGCTGCCCTTCATGTCGACGGCCCTCACCCCGGGGCAGGCCGGCGAGGTGGGATCCCTGCGCTCGATCGCGGATGTCTTCGGGGGCATAGCCGTTCTGGGCCTCCCCGCCGGACTGCTGAAATACTGGCAGGACGGGAGCACTGACAGGCGCCGTCTCCTCCTCATGGCGATCCTCCTCCCCGCAGCCGCGTGCGCGGTGCTGGCCGCGGCGCTGATCCCCGTCGCGGGGTCCGTCGCCGGACTCCTGAGGCTCAGCTCGCCGGGGCTGCTGGTCCACGGAGTCCTGCTGGGGGCGGCGACCGCGCTGGTGCAGGTCGTGCTCACCATCTACAGGGGGGATGGGAGGGCCTGGAGCTACTTCACGATCCAGTCTGCGCGGGGGATCGCCTCCGTGCTGCTGCTTGCGATCCTCGTGTGGGAGGGCATCTCCGGGGTCTCCACCTTCCTGCTGGCGAGATGGGCTCCCGCGCTCGCCGCCGCAGCGGTCGCCGCAGTCATGGCCGTCAGCTTCTCGAGGTCCGGGGGCGCCCCGCCCAACGGGCTGATGAGGTTCAGCCTTCCCCTGGTCCCGGCCGGACTGGCCCTGCTGGTACTGTCCTCCGCCGACATGCTGATGCTGCGCGCGATGGACATCGATCCCTCCGAGAGCGGCTTCTACGAATGGGCATCGACCGCCGCCCTCGCCCTGACCCCGTTCACCCTGGGGTTCGGCATGGCCTGGCAGAGGCATATCTTCAGGGAGGGCAGGCCCGACTACGACGCCCTCGGGAGGAGCTCCCTGCGGTTCATCCTCGTGGCGCTGGAAGCGGCCATGCTCCTTGCGCTGGCGTCTCCCGAGATCGTCAGCATCGTAGGCGGGGAGGAATACCTGCCCGCGGCGCGCGTGCTTCCCATGCTCGCAGGCGCGAACGCCCTGTACGCCTTCTTCCTCGTTGCTCAGACAGGACCCATGCTCTCCGGGCGGACCTGGTGGATCGCCTTCGTGACCATCATCGGCGCGGCTGCCAACATCGTGTTCAATGCAAGGCTGATACCCCTGTTCGGTGCGACCGGGGCGGCCCTGGCGACCCTGGGGACGAACATGTTCATGGCCGCCTGCCTCTTCTGGTTGGGCCGCAAGTCGTTCCCTGTGAGCATCCCCGTCATGCTGCCTCTCATGATCGCTGCGATGTGCCTCGGGATCGCGGGGCAGCCGCCGCTCGTCACGCGCCTGCTCATAGCAGCCGGCGGGACTGCGGCGATCGCCTGGGTTCTCGTCCTGCTGAGGAGAGCCTCCTCGTGAGCCCGTGGAGACCCGCCATCTCGGTCCAGGTCCCGGTGAAGGATCCTGGGCCCTCCTTCTCGGTGTTCCTGGGCTCGCTCGCGGCCCAGGCGCCTGTGGCGGGAGGGTGGGAGCTCGTGGTGGCGGACGACGGCAGCAGGGAGCCCGTGTCCTCCACCTGGGATCTGGAGGCGGCGGGGGCGGACAGGGTGGTGTACCTCAGGATCGAGGGGACGGGCAACCGCCCCGCTGCCCGCAATGCGGCGCTTGCGGCATCCTCCGCGCCGGTTTCCTTCTTCGCCGACGCAGACCTGGCATACGAGCCGGGAGTGCTGGCGGGTCACGCGGCCTGGCACGAAGGCGGCGAAGGCATCCTGCGCGGATCCAGGATCAACGCCTGGTCCGGCGGGGCCACCCCCTGGCAGAAGTGGTTCGACACCAGGGCGGGCAATCTCGATCCGGCAGGCCCGATGCCATGGAGGCATTTCGTCACCGGCAACGCCAGCGCCCCGTCGAGCCTGGTCGCGGGAGCGGGAGGCTTCGATCCGGAGATCGACCGGTACGGCGGCGAGGATACGGAGCTCGGATACAGGCTCTCCGCGGCAGGAGTGCGGTTCTTCCGCGATCCCGCACTCCGGTGCCGGCACCTGGACGAGGTGACGGTCCGCCGCCATTCGGAGAAGATGGCGGAGTACGGGTCCAGCGGTCTCCGCAGGACGCTGGAGCTGCACCCTGAAGCGGCCGGCCTCCTCGGGAGCGGATGGGTCGCGCCCGTCTTCTCGGGCCCTGCCTCCGCCGTCCCGATTCGACTGCTGGTGAGGCTCGCCCTCCTCAGGCCGGGGTACCGGGCCGTCCTGCGCTGGATGGAGATCGCGGGTCGCCCCTCCTTCCTGTTCCTCTATCTCTCCGTAGGCGGCTGCCTCAGGGGGCTGACCGGGAGGGATCTGTGAAAGGGCTCGAGGCCTTCGCCAGGGAAGCCTTCCCCCCCGCGAGGAAGGTTTCACTCCAGTCACTGACCACCTGGAGGATAGGCGGAGACGCCATGTGCCTCGACATCGGATCGGCCCAGGCAGCCTCGGACGCCATCGGCAGGCTCGATGCCGAAGGGATCGATTGGTTCGTGCTGGGACGCGGCTCGAACATCCTCGCGGCGGACGGGGGCTATGCGGGAATGCTCCTGGCACCCGGCGCCGGGCTGGCCGGAGTCGCATGGAGCCTCGAAGACGGCATGCACCGGGCTCTCGCGGGCTGCGCAGCCCGGCTTCCCTCGCTGGCCGGCTCGGCCTGCACTAGAGGCGCAGGCGGGCTGCTGTTCGCCGCGGGCATTCCCGGCTCGGTGGGAGGAGCCGTCTGCATGAACGCGGGCGCCTACGGAAGCTCGATCTCGGAGGTCCTCTCCGATGTGGAGGCTGTCGGCCCCGGGGGCTCGGTGAGCAGGCTGTCGGCGGGAGACTGCCGCTTCGGCTACAGGAGCAGCGCCTTCCAGGGAGGCGGGTGCCTCGTCACCTCGGCCCGTTTCAGGCTCCCCCCGGGAGAAGCTCAGGCGCTCAGGAGGGAGGCCGCGGACATCCTCCGGAGGAGAAGGAGCTCCTTCCCGCTCGACCTGCCCAGCGCCGGGAGCGTCTTCAGGAGGGCCGAGGGTTTCGATCCCCCCGGCATGCTGATCGAGAAGGCCGGGCTGAAGGGGACCCGCGTCGGAGGCGCGCGCGTCTCCGAGGTGCATGCCAACTTCTTTGTCAACGACGGAGGCGCCACCTCTTCCGACATGGCATCGCTCATCCGTATTGTCAGGGATGGGGTGGAGCGAAGGTTCGGCGTCCGGCTGGAGGAGGAGATAGTGTACCTGGGCTTCGACGGCGGGGGGACGGATGACAAGGCTCACCGCTGAAGGCCTGCCCCTGCAGGACGGCCCGATCCTGGTCACCGGGGCGGCCGGCTTCGTCGGACGGCATCTCACGGCCAGTCTCGGGATGGGCCCCGGCGACTTCGCCTGCGACGCCACCGAGGATTTCGAAGCCCCCCCCGGAGTCGCCCGTCTGGCGTGGAAGCTCCCCGGGCCGCCGCCGGCAGCCCTCGGGCCCGTCCGCACAATCGTCCATCTCGCCGCCATATCCAGCGTAGCCGGCTCGATGAGGGACGCTGCAGGAGTGTACGAGGTGAACGTGGCCGGCACGGTCTCGGTCCTCGATTACGCCTGCGGCGCCTGCGGGTTCCCGAGGATGCTCCTCGCGAGCTCCTCGGACATCTACGGTCCGGCAGGGTCGTCCATCAGCGAGGAACGCGGGCCTGCGCCGGTCTCCCCCTACGGCGGGAGCAAGGCTGCCGCCGAGACCGCCGCGATGCAGTTCGCGAGGCATCCCGGGCTCGACCTTGTGATAGCCAGGCCGTTCCCCCACTTCGGCCCATGGCAGGCGCCATCCTTCGCCATACCCTCGTTCTGCATCCGCGTGGCCGGAGCCGCACGGCGCGGCGAGACGACCGTGACAGCCGGGAACCTGTCCGCCGTGAGGGATTACACCGATGTGAGCGACGTGGTCGCCGCGTACGGGATCCTGCTCTCCAGGGGTGTTCCCGGAGGCATCTACAACATCTGCAGCGGCGAGGGCAGGAGCATGCAGAGTATATTGGACTTCCTGATCGGGAGATCGGGGGCCCGCCTCTCCGTGAAGGTGGACGAGTCGCTGCTCCGCCCTTCGGACATCGCGGTGCAGGTCGGCGATCCATCGAAGGTGGAGGCTCTGGGCTGGCGCAGGAGGACTTCGGTCGAAGACGGCCTCTCGGCCCTTCTCGACTGGTGGAAGGAAAGAATATGACGGCGCTTCTTCTGGTCCTCCTCCAGGGGGCCGACGTTCAGGGCTGGCAGCACTGGAGCCACTTCGGCAGCGTTGCCGACTTCCAGCTCGTGGGCGACCAGGTGGTATGCGCCACCTCGGGCGGGATGGCCTTCGGAACCCTCCAGGGGAGCTACGTGCAGTGGGATTCCGTGTGGACCAGCCCCGGCGAGCTGTCCAGCTCCGACTGCAGATGCGTCCTCGTCGAGCCCGGACCGCCCAGGAGGATCTGGATCGGCACCTGGGGCGGGGGGATCGACCTGTTCACGGAGGGCTCGGACTGGCAGCACTTCGGCCAGCTCGAGGGTCTCCCGGTGTCCGGCGAGGTGAGCTCCCTGTGCCTCACCGACTCCTCCGTGATCGCTGGGACATCCGAGGGCCTGGCGACGAAGGAACTGGGCTACTTCCAGATCTGGACCGAGCTGAACACGGGCGGAGGCCTTCCGGACGACATAGTCCTGTCGGTCCTGCCGTGCGATTCGGGCCTCTACGTGGGGACCTACACGGGGCTGGCGCTGCTCGCCCCCGGAGGATATCCGGGCTCCCCCGGCTCCTGGACACAGTCCGTGGAGCTGGAGGGACGGCAGGTGCGCGATGTCATCCTTCATGACGACACCGTCGCCGTGGCTACCGACGACGGCCTGTGGCAGGCCGTTCCGGGGGGCGAGTTCCAGAAGGTGACGGGGTTCCCCGGCGCCGGACCTCTCTGCGTGGCGGCGACCGGCGGGATGCTCGCGGCAGGGGACAACAGCAACGTCATCATAAGGATGGACGGCGAATGGAGTCTCTGGCCAGCGATCATCGGACAGCTCGTGAGATCCATCGGCCTGCCCGGCGGGCAGCTGGTGCTCGCCGGTCTGTGCAACTCGATAACCACCCAGGGGGATTACGGTCTCGGCCTGGCCCGCGGGTGGGAGGACGGATGGTCGACTTCATATCCGGCCGGGCTCCCGTCCAACGATCTCAGGGCCGTGGCGGTGGGGCCCTCCGGCGAATGCTGGATCTCGACCGAGCACGCGGGAGCCGCGGTGCTCGACCAGGGAAGCTGGACGCAGTTCTCGGATCCTTTCCCGTCCGTCCACCAGATGTTCGCCATAACTGTGCTCCCGGGGGGGAGCGTCGTGGTGTCGCACTACCATTTCGGCGCCACGTGGCTGGACTGGAAAGGCACTCCCGAGAGCTCCGACGACGAGTACGTGACCTGGACCTCCTCGTCCAGCGGTCTGCTGAACGATCAGGTGACCGCCCTGTCCACGGGTCAGGACGGATCCATCTGGTTCGGGGAGGAGCCCTACTACCAGTCCCCGAGCGAGCTGAGCGGAGTCGTCAGGATGCGCTGGACCGAGGGTGACCCGTCTTCGGCGGAATGGACGGCCTGGACGCCGACCGAGGGCCTGCCCTCCAGCATCGTGACCGCCGTCGCGGCCAACGCCGACGGCAGCGCCTGGGTGGGAACCACTTCAGGACTCGTGCTGGTCGGGCCCGATTCCTACGAGGTGTCCTCCGTGATCAGCATCCCGCAGGGCCTGCCTTCGGCCGAAGTGCGCTCGCTTGCGCTGTCCAGGAGCGGGATACTTTATGTGGGAACCACTTCTGGGCTCGCCTCCGTCGATCCGGGGTCCTGGACTGCCACAGCCATCGAGGAGGTGGGCGGGACCATCTCCGCGCTGGCATGCGACCATCTCGGAGCCGTGTGGGCCGCCGGGTCGGACGCGCTCTACAGGGTCGACAGCGACGGATCGACAACGGCCTATGACCAGTACAACAGCCCGCTCCCTACGACGACGATCTACGGGCTCGCCTGCGACTCCGACGCGGGGATCCTCTACGCGTGCGGCGAAGCGGGGCTCTGGGGTCTCGATCTCGGGAGCCCTCTCTCGGGATCCTCCGGAGCCGTCCTGTACCCCAACCCGTTCGTGCCGGGCAGGGGAGAGGTCCTCGGCCTGGCCGGCATCCCCGACGGCCAGCTGACCCTCCGCGTGTTTGACCTTTCAGGCAAGCTTGTTTATGAGTGCGACTTCCCGGGAAGGGACTCGGTCGCCTGGGATGGCGACGACAGCGATGGGAACCCCGCCGCGGCCGGCATATATGTCGTCGAGATAAGGCGGGAGGGAGCTTCCGACCTGCGAAAGCTCGCGATAGTAAGGTAGTGGAGGGGCCATGAAGGGTGTGATCCTCGCCGGCGGCCTGGGAACGAGGCTGCGTCCACTGACGAACATCACGAACAAACACCTCCTGCCCGTGTTCGATCAGCCCATGATCTTCTACCCGCTGCAGACGCTCATCTCCGCGGGCATCTCCGAAGTGATGGTGGTCACGGGAGGCGGCAGCGCAGGCGACTTCCTCAGACTCCTGGGAGACGGCTCGCAATTCGGCCTCAAGACGCTCAACTACGCCTACCAGGTGCAGGAGGGCGGCATCGCCGAGGCCATAGGGCTGACACGCACCTTCGTCGGCGGCGACAAGTTCGTCGTCATACTCGGGGACAACATCCTCGAGCGCTCGATCCGCCCCTATGTGGAGGCCTTCGACGCACAGCCCGGCGGCGCCAGGATCCTCCTCAAGGAGGTCGAGAACCCCAGGGACTACGGAGTTGCCGAGCTCAAGGGCTCCCATGTCGTCTCGATAGTCGAGAAGCCCGACAATCCCCGCAGCAACTTCGCGGTGATCGGCCTCTACATGTACGACGGCTTCGCCTTCGACTTCATCGAAAGGCTGCAGCCCTCCACGAGGGGCGAGCTGGAGGTCACCGACCTGAACAACGCCTATCTCGAGCGCGGACTCCTCTGCGCCAACATCCTCGAAGGCTGGTGGTGCGACGCCGGATCGAGCATCGACGGGCTTCTCCAGGCCAACATCCACGCCGCCGAGCTCCGCAGGGGACAGCCCAGATGAAGTACCTGGTGACTGGCGGCGCCGGCTTCATCGGCACCAACTTCACGAGACGCCTGGCCGCGGAGGCCGATGCAGAGATCGTGGTGCTGGACAAGCTCACCTACGCAGGCAGGCGGGAGAACCTCGCAGACCTCGAATCCTCCGGGCGCATACGGTTCTTCGAGGGGGACATCTGCGATCCCGCCGCCGCGGCACTGGCGATGGCGGGAGCCGACATCGTGGTCAACTTCGCCGCGGAGACACACGTGGACAGGTCCATCGACGATCCCTCCGGCTTCGTCAGGACCGATGTCGAGGGCGTAAGGGTCCTGCTGGAGGAGTTCAGGCGCACCGCCGGGAGCCTCTTCCTCCAGATATCCACGGACGAGGTCTATGGAAGCGTCGAGAAGGGCCGTTCCCGCGAGGGTGATCCCCTCCGCCCGAGGAGCCCCTACTCGGCGTCGAAGGCTGGCGGAGAGCTTCTGGCGATGAGCTATTTCACGACGTGGGGCGTCCCCGTCATCGTCACGCGGGCCTCCAACAACTACGGTCCCTGGCAGTACCCGGAGAAGCTCATTCCTCTATTCGTCACCAACGCCATGGAAGGCAAGGACCTCCCCCTGTACGGAGACGGGCTGAACAAGCGCGACTGGCTGTTCGTGGACGATCACTGCAGCGCGCTGTCGGCCGTCATCGGAAAGGGCAGGCCTGGAAGCGTCTACAACATCGGCAGCGGCGAGGAGCAGACCAACATCGAGGTCACCACCTCCATCCTCGATCTCGTGGGGGCCGACAGGGAGCTCATTCGGCCCGTCTCCGACCGCCCGGGGCATGACCGGAGGTACGCGCTGGACACCGGTCTGATCCTGGGAGAGCTGGGCTGGCGCCCCTCCGTGGGATTCCGCGAGGGCCTCGCCCGGACCGTGAAGTGGTACGAGGAGAACAGGGCCTGGTGGGAGGAGATCAAGAGCGGCCGTTTCGGGGAATACTACAGGCGGATGTACTCCGCGCGGCTCGCCGCATCCGGGGGGCGGGACTGATGAGGATACTGGTGACGGGCGGCGCCGGATTCATCGGCAGCCATCTTTGCGAGAAGCTTCTCGGGGACGGCCATTCGGTGGTCGCCCTCGACAACCTGATAACGGGCAGCGTCGAGAACATAGCCCACCTCGCCGGGCACCCGCGCTTCAAATTCATTCATCACGACGTGACCGAGTACATCTTCATCGACGGCAGCCTCGACTTCGTGATGCACCTGGCCTCGCCGGCGAGCCCGGTCGACTATCTGCAGTTCCCCATCCAGACTCTGAAGGTGGGAGCCCTCGGCACGCACAAGGCGCTGGGACTCGCCAGGGAGAAGGGCGCGGGCTTCCTGCTGGCCTCGACCAGCGAAGTCTACGGTGATCCGCTCGTGCACCCCCAGCCCGAAACCTACTGGGGCAACGTGAACCCTGTCGGCCCGAGGGGCGTGTACGACGAGGCCAAGAGGTTCGCCGAGGCGCTCGTGTTCGCGTACATGAGGTATCACGGCATGAGCACCCGCGTGGCGAGGATCTTCAACACCTATGGCCCGCGGATGCGCGCCGACGACGGGCGCGTCGTCCCCACCTTCATATGCCAGGCATTGAGGGGGGAGGACATAACCGTCTACGGCGACGGGTCGCAGACGAGGAGCTTCTGCTTCGTGTCGGATACCGTCGCGGGGCTCATCAAGCTCATGGAGAGCGGATGCCCCGGCCCCGTGAACATCGGGAACCCCGACGAGATGACCGTCCTCGACTTCGCGAAGCTCATCGCCTCAGCCGTGGGAGGTGGGCGCGGAATCGTCTTCCGCGACCTTCCGGTCGACGATCCCAGGATACGCAGGCCCGACATCACGAAGGCGCGCTCGGAGCTCGGATGGGAACCCCTCATTCCGCTTTCCGACGGCCTTGCGAAGACCGTGGAGTACTTCAGGGGCAAACTATGCTCTTCTTCCTGCTGATCCTCATCGAGCTGCCCGTATCCCCCGGAACCGGGAGGGTGACGCAGGTCGAGCCGCTCACCGTGGCCCTCGAGCCGGCCGATCGCGACTCCTATCTGCTGGGCGCCGGCGACATCCTGACAGTGACCGTCGAGGGCGGGAGCTCTCTCATCTCCGTCCAGACCGGGCTGATGCCCCAGGCGGTCTGCACGGTGGGCAGCGACGGCGACCTCAGCGTCTCGGGTCTCGGGAGCATCCCGGTGATCGGTCTGAGCCTCAACGAGGCCGAAGCGGATCTCGCAATCCTCGCAAGGCGCTACTTCCCCGGGATGCGGGTCGGGCTCTCCCTCCTCCAGCCTCGCCTCATAAGGGTGCGGGCCTCGGGGATGGTGCAGACCCCGGGCGTCTACCCGATGTACTCCCTGCAGAGGGTCTCCGACCTGCTCGAGCTGTGCGGCGGTCTCGTCTTCCCGGCCTCGCGAAGGGGCTGGATGTACTTCGATGCCGATTCCACGCGGGTCGACCTCATGACCGATCCGGCGAGCCACGCTCCCGTGTCCGACCCGCTTGTTCGCGACGGAGCCGTCATCGTGATGGATGTCTGCGTCGATCCGGTCATCATCCTCAGGCCCTCGGCCTTCTCGGTCCAGGGCGACATCGCGTCGGAAGCCGCCCAGGCCTGGGATGTGGGCCAGGGGATGCCCCTCGCCGACCTGTTGGAGACCGTCGGAGGGGCCGGCTCCGGAGTCGACCTGACCCGCTCGGTCCACCGGGCGGATGGCGTAGAGCAGCAGCTCTGGACTGGCGAAGGCCTCGCCGAGATAGAAGTGCACGGAGGGGACACGCTCCTCTTCGCCGACATCGCCGACTCAGTGTCCGTGGGCGGTGCGGTCGCCCATCCCAGGGCCATTGCCTGGAGGCCGTCCTTCTCGGTCTTCGACTACGTGAATGCTGCAGGGGGAGCCATTCCCGGGGCCTCGACAGGCGATATCGCGCTCTACCGAGACGGTGAGAGGATCTCCAGGGGCGGGGATACCCCCGGCCTGAGACCCGAGCCCGGCGACGTGGTCCAGGTCCCCTATTCCTGGGTCAGCCGGAACAAGGACGCCATCACCCTGCTCGGAAGCATAGTCAGCATCGTGGCCCTCATCTACAGTCTCTCGAATTGAAGGTTGAGATGCCCGAAGGCGCAGTCACAGGCCTGGCCGCGGATTCGCTCAGGGCGATAGCGGGCAATCTCCGCAAGCTCGCGGCATTCTGCTTCGCAGTGGCCGTCGCGGTCTCCATCTGGTCGCTCTTCGCCAAGCCGAGGTACCTCTCCACTGCAACCGCCATCGTGCCCGGGGCAGCCTCCACGTCCAGCATCGCCTCGCTCGCGGGCAGCCTCCTGCCGGGTGGCATGTCGGGAGGCCTTGGCAGCCTGGCATCGAGCATCATGGGAGGCGGGCTCTCGGGCATGCCCGCAGGAGTGGACGTGTACGTCGTCGAGCGGGTGCTCTCGTCCCGCCCCGTGCTCGAGCGCCTGATCCTGAAATACGACCTCATCTCCCGCTTCAGGGCGCCCACGATGGGCGACGCCATGAAGAAGCTCTCGAAACGCGTCAGCATAACCCTGACCACCGACGGCTTCTTCATCATCGCCGCCCAGGGCGAGACCCGCGAGGAGGCCGCGGCGATGGTGACCGACATCATCGACTTCGCCAACGACGAGCTCTCGCGCCAGATCACCACACGGGCGCGCAGGGCCAGGATCGAGGCGGAGCTCTCGCTCACCACGGCCACGGACTCCCTCGATGCTTCGCAGCTCCGGATGCGCGACTTCAGGGACAGCACCGGTCTGATGTTCCCCGAGGAGCAGGGAGCCGGGATGGTGCAGGTCCTGGGTCAGATAGAGGCGGAAATGGTCACCGCCAGGTCCGAGCTCTACGGAGCCGCGGCAAACCTGGCGCCGGGAAGCGCCTCCTACCGCGAGCTGGCTGCGCGCGCGGGCCTGCTCGAGGAGGCCATGGCCGCGAGGCTCGGCCCTGGGGACAGCCTGAGCATCTTCCCGGGTTACTCCGAACTCCCCGACATGATCAGGCAGTACGAGACTCTCTATATCGATGTCGAGATGTGCACGGCCATCGTCCTCATGCTCCGCCAGCAGCTCGAAACCCTCAGGATCGAGGAGGCTCGCGACAGCCCCACCCTGGAGGTGATCGAGCCGCCGACCCCCGCCAAGCTGAGGAGCTTCCCCCGCAGATCCCTGATGGTGCTGAAGATCACTGCCGCGGCCTTCGTGCTGGGATGCCTCTGGCTCTCGGTGCTCACGTACCTGAGAAGCGTCATGAGACATCCCAGGCAGGGCGAGTTCCTGCGCGAGATCTTCGCAACGGCGTCGTCGCAGCTCCCTCACAGGAGAGGCCCTCGAACGGAGCGCCGCGGGGACTGAAGCCCCGTCCCGGAGCAAGCCTATGTTCAGGGAGATCTTCGAATCCCGCCGCAGGATCGTCTCGATCGGCCTGCCGGCCGTCATAAGCCAGGGCACCGCGGCCGCGTGGGGCATAGTGACCATCTATGTGGCGAGGATTCTCCCCAGCGACGCATTTGCCGCCTATTCGGTCGCGAGGAGCGTGGAGTTCCTCGCGGCGCTGCTCGGAGGCGGCTTCGTCCTCCAGGCCCTCCTCAAGTTCGCAGCCGAGGGCTCGGGGCTCCGCGAGAAGCGGCTCCTCAACGCCAGCAGCCTGCTCACCGCTGTTCTCGCCGCCGGTGGAGCGGTCGCGCTCGTGGCCGGATCCGGATTCCTGCAGGGCTTCTACAGCAACCTCGACCTCCGGGGCATCCCGGCCATCCTCTCATTGATGGTCCTGAGCGAGGCAGTCTGTGCGATCCCCAAGAACGCGCTGCTCTCAAGGCACAGGACCCCCGCGGTCATGTGGGGGGATCTCGCCGCCTTCGCAGTCAGGACTGCGATCGTGCTTTACCTGGCCGTATCAGGGAGGCTCCGCACCGCGCACGCGATCTTCGGGGCGCAGGCTCTTTCCTCGGTGGTGTCCACCGTCGTGGTCGTCCTGCTTGGGGGCAGGTTCTACGAAAAGGGCGCTGGGATCACCCGGGAGAGCATCAGGAAGGTCGCCGCCTTCTCCATGTTCACGCTCGGCACCTCGGTTGCGAGCTTCATCTACTCCTGGACCGACATACTCATGCTCGGGAAGCTTGCTCCACCGGACCAGGTGGCAGGCTACGGGGTCTGCCGCAGCCTCGCAGCGTTCGCCATCAGCCTGAACAGCGCTGCCAACATCGTGCTGCTCCCCCTCGCCTCGCGGATGACGGTGGCCAACCGGGACGGGGTCCTCAAGAGGACATGGCAGGGGATCCTGATCATCGAGGGGATCCTGCTGCCGTTCACCCTCGTGGTCTGCCTGTTTCCCGTGCCGATCCTCCACCTGCTGTTCGACGGAAAGTACGACTCGAGCTGGCCGATGCTGGTCGCCCTCTGTGCGGTGAACCTGTTCCGGCCCATCGGGAGCCTGTTCTCGGCCACGGCTGCGGGGATCGGCAGGCCGGTGTTCTCGCTCGTGTCGATCGTCATGTCGGCCGCGCTGAACCTGGGTCTCAACTTCCTGTTGATCCCGGTCCTCGGCGGGCTGGGTGCCGCCATCTCATCCGGGACGGCCGTGCTGGCCGGCGCCCTGGCGGTTTCCGTCCTCACCATCCGCCACTCCAGGAAGACGCCGCAGGCGGACGCTTGCAGCGCGACGAGCCCAGGGGATGCCTGATGCAGAAAGGAGGAGCCTGATGAAGGTGACAGGGATCGTCGGGAGTCCCAGAGCTGCCGGAGTTACGACGGCTCTGGTGGAGAAGGCGCTGCAGGGCGCCAGGGAGACGGGCGCCGAGACAGTCCTGTTCAACATCCAGGAAGCCGGCATAGGCGGGTGCATGGCCTGCTACACCTGCAAGGACACGGGAGTCTGCAGGCAGGACGACGGGATGTCGCAGATCTACGATGCGCTGAGATCGTCCTCCGCCGTGGTTATCGGCACTCCTGTGTACATGTTCACGGTCACGGGGCAGACAAAGACGTTCATCGACCGCCTCTTCCCGTTCCTCAAGCCCGACTTCACATCCAGGCTGGGCAGCCTCCCGACCCTGATGATCTACACGCAGGGGGCGCCGAAGCCGGATGCCTTCGCAGTCGCCTTCGACTCCATCGAGAAAGCCCTTTCGATGCTCGGGCTGGACACCCGCAGGCGCATGGTCGCGGCAGGCATGTCAGGAGAGGATCTCGAGGGTCAGGGATCCCTGGCAGGGGAGGCCCTGGCGGCCGGCCGGGATCTGGTCTCGAACAGCTGCTAGATCCGCAGGGAGCCTCCCGGATCAGGAGGCGCGGCCGAAGTGGCGGCCGAAGGCTTCGTCGGACATGGGCCTTATCAGCCTGACGAGCAGACCCATAGCAAGCCAGGCGAACGCCAGGCGGGCCAGGAGGACGCCGGTGATCGAGGCCCCCAGGGACATCATGAGCAGGGTGTCCTCCACCACGCTGTGCGCAAGGCCCATCAGGCAGAGCGAGAAGAACACCTCTCGCGGCGGAATCTCCCCCGAACGCGCGCCCTTGATGATGAGCCCGCCTCCATAGGAGAGGCCCAGAATCATCCCGAGGACGGTGATGGTGGATGCCGAGGGGCCGATCCCCATCGAGGCCAGGACCGGGCGCAGCATCCTGTTCAGGAACGCCGTCACCCCCAGCCTGTCGAGTATCCTCAACAGCGTGACCAGCGAGGTGATGGCGAGGAAGATCATCACCAGGTTCCGCAGCTGGCCGAGGGCCCATTCCCCCAGGCCGGCCTGCGTCGCGGGGACTCCCCAGATGATGTCCGCCGGCCCCTCGAAGAGGTGGCAGAGGCCGAAGACGGTCGCCAGGGCGATTCCGAGGAGCAGGGCCCCCAGTATCCGCAATGGAGCCATGAATCTGATCCTGGCGCCCGCCTGGCGGGCCACTCCCAGCTCGACCGGCAGGGAATGGGCCACGAGCATCATGGTGGCCAGGACGGTGACCTGTGCCACGGACAGGTTCGCTGAGGGCGCCAGGGTGAGGAAGACGACGATCCCGCCATAGAGGCTGGTTATCATCGCCGCGGCCCACACGAGCCCCATGGCGCCGGGAAGGCCGACCAGTCCCATCACGGGCGCGAGGCCCCTCCCCAGGAGATCGACCCCGCCCGCCAACTCCAGCAGTTTCACCGCGATAAGGACCGGGATCATGATGCGGAAAAGCACGAGGCTCACCGAGGCGGCCTCCCGCAGCAGGCCCGGAACGGCCCTGGCCAAACCCGGGAGTCTCAGAGCGCCAGCCTGAAGCCCAGGGATGCGTAGTTCAGGAATGTGGAGGTGTAGATCTGATCGACGTCGGCGCCGCCTTCGAGGAACCTCCAGCCGGCCGTCAGCACCGCACCGGGTGAGAAGGCCCACCCCAGAGCCGTGAGGACGTCCTCGGCCCTGCCCTGAGAGGCGGCCGCTGCATCGCCGTCGACGAGGAGATGGAGCTTCGGCGTGGCCGCCCAGTCGAGCGCGAAGCTGAAGAGGGGGACGAACCCCGTGTTGTCCGACGCGGCGGAGGCGTCGGCGCTGCTGAGCCTGATGGAAGCGTCCCTGATCTTCGCCGTGAGACCCAGGTCGAGGCTGAAGGAGGGTCTGCGGACAAGACGGTAGCGCCATGTCAGGCGATAGGAGTCGAACCTGTAGTCGGCCTGGACGGAGGTGCCCTCCGCGAACTCGGTGCCCTCGAAGCTGACATCCCTGTCGAGGGTTCCGGCGGATTCGAGCCGCAGGGGAGCGATCAGCAGGCTGACGGAATGGCGGCCCAGGGTGCGGCCGAATGCGAGCCGCCCGAAGAGCGCAGGATCGGCATCCAGGTCGTCCACGAGAGAGATGTCCGTGCCGCCTTCATTGGGTGCGCGCACATCGTTCAGGGATACCCATGCGAGCCCCGTCTCCGATGAGAGGAACCAGCCGCCGGCGGAAGGGAACGAGCACAAGGCGACGAGCGACACGAGAAGAAGCCTCATCTCCGCCATCCTTTCGGATACGATCCTTTGTCGCCGGGAAGATAATCGAGCGGAGCCGGCCCGTGCGACGCGGGCAGCCCTCCATGACGGAGGGCGGAGGCGGATGTAGGTTCCCCCGGGGGTATCCATGCCGGAGAATGAAGCGCTCGAGAGAAGGCTCTTCGCCGCCTTTGCAGAGGCCGGTCACGAGCTCCACCTCGTGGGTGGCTGCGTCCGCGACAGGCTGCTCGGGCTGCCCGTCGGCGACCTCGACTTCGCGACCGGCGCGCGGCCCGCGGAAACCGCCGCCCTGCTCGATTGCATGGGCCTCACCGTATACACCATCGGCGCCGCCTACGGCACCGTGTCAGCGGTGGTCCCCTCTCCGGGGTCCGGGCGCGTCGAGATCACCACCTATCGTTCCGAGGTCTACCGGAAGGGTTCCCGGAAGCCTGTTGTCACATTCGGCGACAACCTGGAGGACGACCTGGTCCGCAGGGACTTCACGCTGAATGCGATCGCCATCGATGCAGCAGGAGGCGTCGTCGATCCCTGCGGGGGCCTGGGCGACCTCCGTGCGGGCGTCTTGAGGACGCCTCTCGATCCGCTCGTCACGATGCGGGAGGATCCCCTGAGGATGCTCAGGGCGGCGCGCTTCGCAGGGAGGTTCGGATTCGCCCTCGCCGTCGGCCTTCCGGAGGCGATACGGTCATGCTCGGCGGACATGGCCATCGTGGCGGTCGAGCGGCAGCTCATGGAGCTCGACGGGCTGCTGGGCCTGCAGGACGGGTTCTGCGCGGCGCGCGCGGTCAGGGTGATCGACGAGTGCGGGCTCCTCGGACAGGTCCTCCCGGAGCTGGAACCCCTGCGTGGCCTGAACGGAACGCCTTCGCCGAAGTGGCACGACCTCTCACCGTGGGACCATACGCTGATGGTCCTCCGCCATGCGCCTCCGATCCTCGTGGTGAGGTGGGCGGCGCTGCTCCACGATTGCGGGAAGCCCGCCACGGCGGCAAAGGGAGCCGACGGCTTCGACCGCTATCCCGGCCATGAAGCGGCAGGAGCCCGTATCGCCATCGATCTGGCGCTGCGGCTGAAGTTCCCCCGCCGGAGGCGGGAGGCCGTGGCCGGGCTTGTCAGGATGCACATGCGCCCCGCCCTGTACGACGGCGGGTGGGGGGAGTCCGCCGTGAGGCGGCTGACGTCCGATGCCGGCGACTCGATGCCCGACCTGCTGGCCCTTGCCCGGGCCGACGCCCGTTCGCTCAGCCCCGGGGCGTCTGCGGAGAAGCTGGCGCTGCTGGACGATCTGGAGCAGAGGGCCGGAGGCATCGCGCAGAGGATGTCCGGCAGGTTCCTGCCCCAGGACCTGGGGGACCTGCTCCGCGCGGAGATGTATCCCGGAAAGGCTGATGCGCCGAAGATCGGAGATGCGATACTGAGGCTGACCGACCTGATCGCCGACGGCCTTCTTCCTGCCGGCCGCGACGCGCGTTTCTACGCCGACTGGCTCACGCGCAAAAATGGTAGGGGTCAGAGTTCGAAAACGTAGATAATCCACGTAAACGCATATTTGGCAGAAGAATCCAGTGATTAGATCTCTGCCTGCGGCTTCGATATCACGGAACACGATCCGAAGCCGATGGCACCGGTTTTGACCAGCAGGTGCTAAGGCCCTGGAAAAAAGCGGGCAAGTAGTTAGGATAGTTAATTTATTACATAGTAACTAAATGCGGCGATTTTCTAACTTTTCGAACTCTGACCCCTGTGAGATGGTTGACAGAGTACAAACAAATGTTTACAATATGGGGAGAGAGGAGGGCACCATGGACATTGCCATCCGCAGCAGGCGGTCATCGACGGTTGCGTGCGTCAGCCACACCGGCTTCTCTTCGGGCATCTCGGGCGCCTTCGCAAGGCTCCTGTCGGGCATGGGAGGCCCGGGCGCATCTGGCAGGCTTCTGACGATATTCCACGACGATCCGGCAGTCTCCCCCGCAAGGCAGAGGGCGGCCGCGGCCGTCGAGCTGGATGACCGCTGCGCCAGCCCCGGGTCCCCCGTAGAGACCGGCAGCCTTCCGGCAGGCACATATGCGGTCCTCGAGCATACGGGTCCCTATTCGGAGCTTCCCGCGGCATGGATAGCCTTCGCGGCCGAGATAGCCGAAAGAGGGATGAAGGCGTCCAGGGGCCCGAGATTCGAAGTCTATCTCAACAGCCCGGAGGATGTGCCGGAACGGGACCTCCTCGCCGAGCTCCACCTGCCGATAACGCAGTGAAGGCCGGGCCTTCACTCAGGGCAGGTCGTAGAAATAGAGCAGCCCCGTCCCCCACGGGGCGGGGGAGTGGAGCAGCACGCCGCCCGAGCCGGGAAGCGGGATGAACGAGCTCTCCAGACAATCCTCCAGCCCTGGGCAGGGCACCGCGCCCGACACGCTGCCGGTGGTCCAGTCGACCGTCCCGTGCATGACCGTCCTGCCGCCGTCCATGGTGAACACCGAAGTCCCGTCCGGCATCCGGCAGAAGAAGTCCCAGCTCGAAGCCGGCCCCTCGAGGGCGCGGCCGTCGACGAAGAGGACCTCCCTGTGTTCCCCGTCACCTTCCAGAAGCACCGCATCCGGAAGGATCCAGCCCAGTATGCCGCCGCTCGAGCCCTCGGGCACCGAGTAGCTCCCCAGGAGGCCCCCGGTCTGGAAGCTGCTGAACTCGTGCTCCTCGTACCAGTTGTTCTCGATGCGGAAGTAGTCGCTGAACGGGCATTTCCAGTAGCCGTCACCCACGTTCAGGTCGGGGATGACGCCGTGCTCTCCGGTCGCGATGTCGACGCAGTTGAATTCCGCGATGCGTGGATTATCCCAGCCCAGCTCGAGGTACTCGGCGTAGCCCTCCGGCGTGGGCGGGCACGGGAAGAAGGGCTGCCCCACCAGAAGGCGCGAATCGGAGGTGAAGTCGTACTCAGGGCCGCCGCCCACTTCGATTCCCAGGGCGGCCGGGAAGGCGTGTCTGCCGTCCGTATCGCACACCACGACCACGAAGCAGCCCCTTATGGCCTCCGCCGCTTCGGGAACGTCATATCGATCGGGCAGCCATACCCCCTGGGCATAGACCACATGCCCGCGGTCGGGGCTCACGCTGAGTGCGAACACCATGCCGTCCCCGTACGAGCCCCTGCGGATCTGCCAGCCGTCTTCGTCGGGCCTCCACGAGGGCTGCCACGCGCTTTTCTCCCCCGACGGGATCGAGACCGTGAAGAAGCTCCCCTGCTCGTCTGCGTAGAGGACCGTCGTGTCCGAAAGGGCGACAGTCAGGCCCGCGCCTTCCGCGAGGAGGACGGGATGCGGCGCCGGGGCTGCGGCGAGAGTCGCGAGGCAGGCCAGGAACTCCATCGTCATCACTTCCTGCCCGCCACCCCTTCCTTGATTCGCTTCACATGGCCGCGGCCGAGGCCCTTGACCTCGCAGCCGAGCTCGAAGTACCGGCGGATCCTGTCGTCGTCCAGCACGCAGAAGCAGTCGATGATCGCGAAGGGCTTGCCGACTGCAGCGAAGACGGCATCCGGGTCGAGCTTCAGGTATTCGGAGTGCCTCACAGCCAGCACTATGGCATCAGCGCCCTTCATGGCACTGTGCAGGTCCTTTTCCATCTTCAGGTTGACAAGCTGCTCCTGACGGGCGAAGAAGCGCGCCCAGCTGTATCCCGGCTTGGGGTAGGTGTCCTGCGCCTCGAACTCCCACCAGTGCTCTAGGTAGGGGTCGTGCACGCGGACGTCAGCGCCCATCTCCGTGAGCTTGCGGATGATTATCTCGGACCCGCTGTAACGGGTGTCTCCCACGTCCTCCCTGTAGGAGGCCCCGAGGACGAGCACTTCGGCGGCGGCAACCTGCCTGTTCATGTTGCGGAGCGCGTCCCTGACCATCTGGGGCACCCTGAGCGAGCGCGTGTCGTTGATGTCCACCGCCATCGGCGTGATCCGGAAGATGTCGTCGTCGAAACCCATGATGTGCCTGTAGGCCCATACCCCCAGGCCGCCGTCCTTGGGCAGGCAGTAACCTCCGATCCCGGGACCCGGGAAGATCATGTTGGAGTGCGTGGGCCTCACGCGGATTGCGTCGATGACCTTGCGGAGGTCCACCCCGTTGCGCTCGGCGAAGACCGACCACTCGTCGAGGAAGGCCAGGATGGTCGCCCTGTAGCTGTTCTCCACGATCTTGGCGGTCTCGGATTCTATGGGCCTGTCGAGCACTGTGAGGGGGAACTTCTTCGTATTCAGCACTTCGCCGAGGAACTTCACGACGCGCTCGCGCGCCTCGGGGCTGATGCCGCTGCACACCCGCCAGAAGTCCCGGATCGAGGCCACGTAGTTTCGCCCGGGCATGACCCGCTCGTAGCTGTGCGCCAGGAGAGGCTCGCTCTCGATGCCGCGCTTCTCGAAGATCTTCTTCATCAGGGGATAGGCGACCTGCTCGGTGGTTCCGGGCGGCACCGTGGTCTCGATGAGGACCAGGGCGTCGGGCTGGATGTTGTGGGCGATCACTCCGAGGGATTCCTCCAGGGCGGCCATGTCGGCGGCGCCCTCGCGGCAGTTTCCGAATCGCTCCTTGAGATAGTCGCACTGCACATCGACCACGACGACATCCACCAGGCTGAGGGCCTCTTCGGTGAAGGTGGCCACCATGGTCTTCTGCTCGACCACGCAACGCCTGATCATGGGGGCGACTTCGGGGTCCTCGGCCGTCACCGGGGATATGCCGCGGTTGAAGAGGGGGATCTTCCAGTAGCTGCGCGTGCTTGGGCGCTGCATGCCGATGACGAACTTGCCGGGCCTTCCGTCGGGGTCCTTCGAGTCTGCCACCACGGCGGCCATGACGGCGCCCACGAATCCGAGGCCGACGACTCCGACGATCTCGCGGCCCATTGCGCGGTTCTCCGCGACCAGGGCGCGCAGCCTTTCCATCTCGGCCGGGATGTCGGCCTCCACGGGCAGGGGGAACTTCTCGCCTTCAGGGCTGACGGACCACTTCACCTGGGCATCGGCCATTGATTACCTCCCCTTTGGCGGCGCCTGGAGCAAAGGGCGAACATACGAAGCGCCGCCCGGCAAGGGTACGGCGGGATGGAGGGGGAGCGCTTCAACGGCCCGTGTGCACCAGCCGGACCGCCGCGCCCGCCCCGGGGTCCGCGGGATGGACGAACAGGAGCCCTGCGGGAAGGGAGGAGCCGTCGAGCGTCATGGTCCCGCCTGCCGTTTCCAGGGTCGACACCAGCCTGCCCGAGACATCGTACACGCAGAAGCGCGATCCGTCAGGGGCTCCGAAGGCGGTGACGGTCGTCGAGGACGTGAACGGATTGGGCGACGCGCCGAGGACCGCCGGCTCGACGACGGAATCTCCTCCGCCGATGCCCGTGCCCGTGTCATAGTCGGGGTAATGCGGCGGGGATTCCGCGAGCAGGCGCTCGTCGTACTCGAACAGGATCCTGTATCCCGAACAGGGGGTGCAGGTGTATCCCATGCCGACCATCTGCACGCCCCCGTGCAGAGGCAGGTCCACCGGTCCCGGGGGGTGATCGAAGTTTTCGGCCTGCAGATGTCCCTCCAGAGCGAGCATCGAGCAGTCGAGCTGGAAGGGCTGGTCGGTGCGGATGTCCCAGGGGTACGGCCAGTCGGTTCCCCCCACGCTCTGGGGGTCCAGCGCGATGATCATGCTCCCGTGCACCGAGACCAGCCCGAGCAGGGCATCCCCGTCTGAGCATACGAGCGGCCCCGCGAGGAATACCGATCCGTTGGAGCCGATGGTAAGAGGCATCGAGAGCCCCGGCCAGGTGTCGGAGTCGTCCCTGATGTAGATCCTCTCGGCAGGTCCGTTCTCGATCCAGATGACGGGCTCCTCCAGCCCGCCGAGCCAATACCCCTGCGCTGCCGAGGAGTACGTCTCCTTCACCAGCAGGGAATCGCCCCTCAGAATCAGCCGGGAACCGTCCGAAAGATCACCCGGAGGGAAGTAGAGACCCTCGAAGATCGCCGCGGTCCTCGTCGACTGCCAGTCGACCGAGTCGGGTCCGAAGGGGATCGGTTCTGCGCCGAGCACGAACCACGGCGGTCCCTGCAGCATGGAATCGATGGGCTGGATAGTCAGGTTGCCGCATATGGGCGTGGAGGCAGGATTTTCGGGGACTCCGTCCGAGCAATAGTAGAACGGGGATGCCAGCGCGAGCGAGTAGAACCAGGGATCCTTCCCGCTGGACTCCGAAGTGCTCCAGATGCATACCGGGCCGTTGGCCCTGTAGGGTCCGCCGAGCACGCTGCCGTCGAACCAGTAGCCGGAGATCTCGGGCTCGCTCTCGAAGAGGCAGAAGTACGAGAAGTTGCCAGTCTCGGCCGAGGCCACCGGGAGGATAGTGAGCAGGATGGCGAGGTTCTTCCTCATGTCGGACCACCTCCGGGCATTCTATCAGCCGCATCGGGGTCCGGGTCAAGAAGCGCTTCTCTCCCCCCCGGGAGCTAGATCGATGCGGCGGCGGCAACCAGCCCGCATGCGGCGAGCACTATGAGCACGGTCTTCCTGAACCTCGCCTGCCCTGTGCGGGAAGCGGCGACGGAGCCGGCAACGGCCCCGGCCACGACGAAAGGCGAAAGCCTTGCGCATTCGACGGCCAGATCGGTCCGGATCAGGCCGCTCGAGATCATGAGGGGGATGGAGAAGGTGTTGAGCGCAAGGAAGTACAGCGACAGATTGGCCCGGAACCCGTCTCTCTCCGCCCCCGAGCCCATGAGCAGGAGCACCACGGGAGGTCCGCTGAACGTGGTCAACCCGTTGAGGATGCCGCTCAGAGCCCCGGTGGCCGCCTGGGCGACCGGCCCCGTCCCGGTCCTGAAGCCCCTCCCCTTCAGGTACAGGAGCGCCGTGGCCAGGACCAGGATGCCCGCCAGCAGCTTCACGGGCCGGTCGGGAAGGACCCGCAGCAGGATTATCCCCGGCCAGGTGAAGGCCAGGCCGGCGGCGTACAGCGGGAGGAACTGCAGAGGCCTCGCGGAGCCCCGCACGGACAGGAGGACCATGGCGTTCAGGACGAGGCCGAAGAGCGTGAGCATAGGCACTATCTCCCGGGCCGGCATGGCGAGGGAGAGAAGCGGAAGGGACAGGAGCGAGAAGGCGAACCCCGTCACTCCCTGGACGAAAGACGCCGCCAGGAGTATTCCTGCCTGAGCCATGAACAGCGGATCCACAAGCGCCAACTCCCCCCGGGAAGACAGCGGCTCCTCTGCCGGACTGCAGAACATCCCTGTTCTCTTCGTCGACTGCCAGGGCGACGGGTCCCGGCTGGTGGAGATCGCCTGGAGATGCTGCGGTCCGGGTCCGGACCAGCCGGCGAGGAGGTTCCTCGTCGCCGGCGACGGGCGTCTCTCCGCGGTCTTCAGCGGGATGACCGGGATACGCGATGGGGACATGGCCTCCGCGGTCCCCCGGGAGGAGGTCTCGGAGACCTTCCTCGAGGACTGTGCAGAGGTCGGTGCCGTGGTGGCGCACACACTCAGGTACGAAGCCCGCCTCCTCGGGTCGCTGCCGCGCGTGGGCCCGGCCCTCGAGGCTGGGAGGAGGTTCTGCACGGCCGAGATCGCCAGGCGTCTCCTGCCCGGCCTCTCCGGGTTCGGACTGCGAGCCGTGGCCGGATATCTGGGCTTCCCGCTGGGGGAGCTGCGAAGCGCGCTGTCGCACGTCGAAGCCACGGCGATGATCTGGCGAACCCTCACATGCGGGATGCCTTCGCTCGAAGCTCTCCAGGAGATCCTCGACTCCCGTCCGCCGGAGGCCGGGGAACGCCTGGACAGGCTCCCCGAGGGTTGGAGGGAGCGCCTGCCCGGGGGACCCGGCGTGTACAGGCTCCAGGACTGCGCGGGACGCGATCTCTATGTGGGGAAGGCATCCTCGCTCCGCAGGCGGGTCCCCCAGCATTTCCAGGGCTGCAACTGGAGATCGAAGGACGGCATGACCAGCTCGATCTGCAGGATCGAGACGACTCCCTGCGAGACCGCGCTGGAGGCCGCTCTGCTGGAAGCAGGTCTCATCGAATCGCTACGTCCGCCCTGCAACAGGGCGCTGGCATCGGCTCCGCCGGAGGTCGTCTGGCTCTCCAGGGACCTCGGCGGGACATCCCCGGTCAGGACCGCGGAAACCCCCCTCGGCCCCCATGCGATTCAGGGACCGATGCGCGACCTGTCGCTGCTGTCTTCGGCGATCTCCTCCGGATCGGGAGCGGAGCTGACGGCCTCCTGCAGGTGGCTGGCCGCGTTCGAGCCTGCGGAGATGGACGAGGCGCTCGGGCTCCTGTCGACGAGATACCCGGGGAGCGGATCGCCCCGGGCGCTGCTGGAGGTCGCTGCGCGCATCCAGCCGCCCGGACCCTCCGAGGAGGCCGATGCCCTTCAGGCGCTCCTGTGGATCCTCGTTTCCGCGGGGGCCGCCGGGAGGCGCGCGAGGTGGTTCAGGCTGCTGGCCTGCTCGGAGGTCTCCTGGCGGGAGGGCTCGAGGAGAAGGGTCCTCCCGGTGTGCACGGGAACCGTGACCTGCGCCAGGTGGGAGTGTGGAGATGGCAGCCCCTGCGACTCTCCGTCGGAGCCGGCGGGTCGGTCGGGGTGCGGGCCGGGCCTGTGCAGGGGAGCTTCGGGAATCGATGCGGCAGGGTTCAGGAGGCTCTCGATCCTCTCCTCCGGGATAGGAGAGATGCTGCGCCGGGGGATGGACATGCGCGTCGTGCCGGCCTCAACGGCCTTGCCGCTGCATCGCGCTGCTCTGGCGAAGATCTACGAGCGCCTGAGGATCGGCGAAGCTCAGCAGTCCTCCTCGTCGGAGTCCTCTCCTTCGCCGGGCCCGCCGCGGGGATCGGCGAGCTCCTCTATGTCCTCTCCCTCGTCGTCGTGCCAGGACCAGGCGTCGTCGGGACCGGAGAACCCGTCCTCCGAAGAGGCCCTCTCCCCGTCATCACGTTCGCCCTCGTCCTCGTCCTCGTCATAGTCGTCATCCCCTTCGCGATCCTCGTCGTAGTCATCGTCGCGGTCGTCGTCGGGGAGGTCGTCGTCGTCCCAGGCCATCGGTCCCCCTTCGTGTCTCCGTTTCCAGAGGCGGGGAATATCCTCAAGGCCCGGGAATGGTCAAGGCATTTTCCGCTCTGTGCGCGACGATCCCGTCGAGGTATGCCCCGAGCCTTCGGCAGCCCAGCCGCATGTCGAAGATCGAGGCCACGGCCTGCATGTCCCGGGCGACCTTCAAGGTGCCCGCGAGCCAGTCGTCCTCCATCCGCTCCAGGGTCTCAGCTATCGCTTCGGGCGCTGGATCGGCGACATATCCCGCATCCAGAGCCCGGACCGTCCGGGTGAGATCGCCACTCTGCGCAACCGCGAGGATCGGCCTGCGGGCGAGCAGGTACTCGGCCAGCTTGGAGGGGCTCTTCACCTCCGACCCCGGCAGAGGAGGGATCATCG
Organism: candidate division Hyd24-12 bacterium UBA5074; assembly: GCA_002414865.1. Taxonomy (GTDB): domain Bacteria; phylum Fermentibacterota; class Fermentibacteria; order Fermentibacterales; family Fermentibacteraceae; genus UBA5938. The sequence continues at coordinate 32,786 of DIAQ01000045.1, forward strand.
CCAGGAGGGCGTCCGCCTTCCCCTGGGCGGTGAGCGCCTCCTGATAGGAGACCTTGCCGGTGACCTCCACCCGGTCCTCCAGGCCCAGGGCTCCGGGGAGCCCTGCGTGCTGAGCGCGGATCTCCCCGACTATCCTCAGGAAGAGGCGGCTCCCGGGGCGGCGGTCGAGGTACAGGCGCATGCCCCGGAGGAAGGGCTCCGGAGTCTGGGTCCCCATGAAGAAGCCGGTGTAGGTCAGGGTCAGCCTGTCACCGCGTCCCGGGGAAGGGTCGCCGGCCGGTCCCTGCAGAAACGGGTCGTAGCCGTTCGCGAGATGGAACAGCGGGGGGCAGGCATCCCCGTAGGTTCGCCGGAAGTACTCCGAGGACCCTTCGGACGTCGTGAAGATCCCGTCCGCGTCGAGGACCACCTTCGCCTCCATGCGCGCCTGTCGCCTCTTCGAGAAGGCCGACACGTACTGCCACTCGTTCAGGGAGTCGTAGAGCCAGAGATCTCCGAAATGCGCGATCCAGGGCAGGCCGGTCCTGTGCGCGGCCTTCATGGCGGCGAGGTGGCATGTATGAGGGGGACCGAAGGACATGATGAGGGAGGCCTTCTCGCGTACGGCCGCCTCGGCCGCCGCTGCCGCAGCCTTCCGCGCCCAGACGACCGTCTTGTCCGGGATCATCACATACAGCCTGAGGAAGCTCCGCAGGAGCTTGACAGGGGAGGGCATCCTCCGGCGGCCTCCGGGCACCAGAGGCCGCGCAACCGGCCCGGAGATCCGGGCTAGGGGGTCGGAGATCCTGACCGCCGAGTTCCTGACCTCCTCGGGGAGCCTGTCCAGGAGAGTCGGATCCACCGGCATGCCCGCCGGATTCGAGGCGGAGACCGGGACCATCCTCCAGCCGCCCTCGGGGAGGCATCGGGAAAGCGCGATGCACCTGGGAGCCGATCCCGTCGAGACCGGGGGAAAGCTGTAGGCGACGAAGACGAGGCTCCTCAGCCCGGTCACTCCGCGCCGCCGCCTTCCGCGGGCGAGGATGCGGCGGCCCAGGCAGCTTCGAGACCGTCCACATACTTCGCGACCGAGTATCCCTCGATCACTGTCCTCCTGGCTTCGGACCCGAGCCTTGCCGCCCTCTCCGGGTCGTCGAGCAGAAGGCATGCGAAATCGGCGAGGGCCCTGGAATCGCCCGGACGGATGAGCAGTCCGCTCCTGTCCTGCTCGACCAGCTCGGGGATGCCGGACACGCGGGAGGATATGACCGGCATTCCCATGCCCATGGCCTCCATCAGCGCGACCGGTATGCCGTCGCGGTCGCCGTTCGCCGCTTCCATGCAGGGCAGGACGAACATGGAGGCATGTGAAGTCTCCTCCAGGAGCTCCTCGGGCCGCAGCGCCCCGCGCATCTCGACGCGCCCCCGGAGGCCACGCCTGGAGATCAGGGATCGGTATCTCTCCAGCAGTGAACCATCCGTGTCGGCCCCTGCTATGACGCACTTCCAGTCGGAACGCCTCGAGGCGAGGATCTCGCAGGCCTCGACCAGGACGGGGAGTCCCTTCTTCTCGGCCAGCCCGCTCGCGGTGCAGTAGATGACGGGCCTCCCTCCGGAGGGGGTCCAGCGCGGCAGCCTGGAGACGTCGATCCCGAGATGGGTCACGGTCATGTCTCCTGCGAGGCCGGGCCCCCAGCGCTCGGCGATGAAGGACCTGTTGAAGCGGGAGATCGTGAGCGCCGGCCTGGCGGACTCCAGGAGCAGGCGGACATGGTCGGGCCGCGCAGGCACGAAGATGTCGGCGGCGTGGACGGTCAGGCTGAAGGGAACGCCGAGCAGCCTGGAAGCCCACAAGGCCGTGCTGGCTGCATCCCAGGCGAAATGCGAGTGGATCCTGCCGGGGGGGGCCGATGAAAGCCGGCCCGCCAGCTCCGCCCCGCAGAGGAAGTGCCTCAGGCTCCGCGCCGCTATGGCGTCGAACACGAGGGAGAGGAACCTGCCCGGCCTCCTGCGGAAGATGCCTCCGAGCTTCGCCGCCGCTGCGAATGGCAGGAGGAGGACGGGCACATGCATCCATGACGCCCCGGCCTCCGGCCCCCACTCCACGCCGGGGGGCAGGTCGAGACCCGTGATGGACTCCCAGAGCTGGTTGCGGCCCTGCATCGAGAGCGTGACCGTCCAGCCGCGCCTGCCCAGTTCCGCGATCTCCTCCAGGACGTAGGTGGGCAGGAAGCCGAGCACATAGTGCAGTCTACCGTTGCCGTCGGCGCTCAGAGCCTTCCCCCTTCCCGAGGCTGTCGTACAGGGCCTCCAGCACCCTGGCCTGCGCGGGCCAGGTATGCTTCGCGGACGCCGCTCGGGCCTTCTCCGCCATGGCCTTCCTGCCTTCGGAGTCGGAGGCCATCCGGTCGATGCCCCGTGCGATCGACGAGGGATCCTCGGGATCGACGAGCAGACCGCATCCCTCCTCGTCGAGCACCCGGGCGATCTCCGGGAGATCGCTCGCGATGATGGGCACCCCGGCGTTCATATACTCGTATAGCTTGTTGGGGAGCGAGTAGTAGTGATTGAGGCAGGTGTTGCGGAACAGGATCAGGCCTGCATCGGCTCCGGCGGTGTACCGGGGGAGATCCTCGGACCTGACCGGGGGCAGCAGGGTCACGATGCCTGAGAGGTCGGGGGCGGAGGCCATCTCCGGGATCCGTCCGCCTGTGGCGTCATGCCCGAGCAGGACGATCCGCAGATTCCTCCCGCGCAGGAGCCTGGCGGCCTCCAGCAGCTCCTCGAGGCCTCTCTCGCCGGCCAGCACTCCCTGGTAGAGGACGACCGGCGTGCCTTCAGGGGCTCCGCAGGCGCTCCTCAG
>DIAQ01000045.1:36004-38092 GCA_002414865.1 candidate division Hyd24-12 bacterium UBA5074
CACTGCATCCGCCGCGCCTATCAGGAGCCGCTCGGTCAGACGGTCCCTGAGGCGCCCGAGGGCGGACGTCTCGCGGAGATGCTTCACGGATCCCAGCCAGAGCTCGTGGGAGTCGTAGACCAGGCGCGCCCTGCAGAGCCTGGAGGCGGCCCACGAGATGAGCAGGGTATCGAGGTCGTTGGCATGATAGATGTCGGCCCGGGCCGAGACGGCCGCCGAGAACAGCTTGATCTCGTACATGGAATTCCTGAAGAGGTCGGACAGGAACCTCCTGACGGGGTTCCTCCGGATCGCCCCGGCGAGCCTCGCAGGGAGGGTCCGCCTGCGGTCCTCCGCCCCGTCGAAGCCTGCCCTGAGGCTCTCCGTCAGGCTCGACGCGTAACGGGGCCTCAATACCTTCACGCCCTGCCAGGTCTCCGAGCGCGGCATCCCCGGCTCGGGCCTGGAGATAATCGTGACATCCCTGCCCGAGCGCCGGAGGACCTGGGCTTCCTTCTTGACCCGGGCGTCGTTCCAGAGCTCGTTCCGGACGATCATGAGCACGGATTCTGGCATTGGCCTCCCGGTTCTCCCGCCTGGACAGGTGCGCGGGCCAATATAGCACCCACAGGCCCGGGCCCCGACACTAGCAGCCCCGGCGGCCTTCCCTTAGAATCCGCTTTGCCGGTCGGCAGCGTCATCGACCCAGACCTCGCGAGGTTCTAGCCCATGGTCGTCAGGATCTTCAAGTTCGGCGGCATCTGCCTCTCCTCGCACGAGGGGCGAGGCACGGCCGCCCGCTATTGCGTCGATTCGATCAGGGAGCAGGGCCCCGGGCTCGTGCTGGTCGTCTCCGCCATGGGCAGGGCCGGCGATCCCTATGCCACCGACACCCTCGCCTCGCTCGCCCCGGGGTGCCCGCAGGACGAGGCCGATCTCCTCATGTGCTGCGGCGAGGTGATATCCGCCGTGGTCATGGCTTCCGAGCTCAGGAGCGCAGGAGTGCCGTCACGAGCGCTCACGGGCTGGGACGCAGGCATCGTCACCGACGGTCCCGACGGGGACTCGGACATAGCCCGGATCGATGCCCGCAGGGTCCTCGAGACACTCGATGCAGGTCTGTGCCCTGTGGTCGCGGGGTTCCAGGGGCGGAGCCCGGAAGGCAGGGTGAGCACCCTCGGGAGAGGCGGGAGCGACACCAGCGCCCTGGCGCTCGCGGCTGCCCTGGGGGCTTCGGAGGCCGTTCTCTGGAAGAGCGTCGACTCCATCTTCACGGCCGATCCGTCCCTTGTGCCGGACGCCCTCAGGATAGAGAGGATCAGCGCGGAGGACCTGCGCCAGATGTCCTGGCAGGGAGCCAGGGTCGTCCATCCCAGGGCCGCCGAGATAGCGCTCGAGTCGGGGATCCCCGTCGAGGTCAGATCGCACTCCTCGGGCGAGCTGGTGACGAGGATAGAGCCGTTCGTGATCCGCAGCGGCAGGTACATAACCGGAGTGGCGGCCGGACCCCCCGTCTGCCAGTTGACGGCAGCGGGCCCGGAGGGCGGGGAGCCGGGCGCGTTCTTCTCCAGGCTGTTCGGGATGATCGCCGCCGAGGGCATTTCCATGGACATGTTCAGCGTCCTCGGCACCATCGCCGTATTCACGGTCGGCACGGCCGACTCCGAGGCCGCGGGGAATATCCTCACCACCGCCGGTGTAAGGTTCACGAGCAGGGGACCGTGCGCCAAGGTCTCCATCGTCGGCGCTGGCATGCACGGGATGAGGGGAGTGATGGCCAGGTTCGCGAAGGCTCTCAGCGACGCCGGGATCTCGATGCTCCAGACGGTCGACTCCCACGCCACCATCTCCGCACTCGTGCCGCTCGAGGACAGGGACCGGGCGCTCGCGGCGCTCCACTCGGAGTTCGTGACGAGGTGAGCATGGCGGCCTGCGTCGCGCTTGCGATCCTGCAGGGGCTTGCCGAGTTCCTGCCCGTGTCCAGCTCGGGCCATCTGGTCCTCGCACAGCACTTCCTCGGAGTCGAGCAGCCCGGGATAGAGCTGGAAGTGGTGCTCCACCTGGGGACCCTGGTGTCCGTGCTCGCGGTCTTCTGGAAGGAGGTGTCCG
>DIAQ01000124.1:0-355 GCA_002414865.1 candidate division Hyd24-12 bacterium UBA5074
GAAGGTGCTCCTGGGGTTCGCAGCCCTCCGCCTTATGCTCTCCTGCGGCAGCTCCCCGAGCGGCCCGGGAACTCCGACCACCGGCCCCGTCCTCGTCAGCCCGGCCGACGGCGACACGCTCCCGGGCCCCGATGTGCAGTTCGCCTGGGACGCGGTATCCGGCGCCACGAAGTACTATCACCAGATAGCCGCTGATTCCTCGATGCAGGGGGCTGTGGAGGTCGTGACGACCTCTCCGGGCGTCACCAGGGCGCCGGGGGCCGCAGGCCTGTGGTGGTGGCGGGTCAGGGCATCGGTCAGCGGACAGTCGAGCTACACGGCCTGGTCCTCGGTCTGGCGGTTCCAGCTGCTGTAG
>DIAQ01000124.1:691-6254 GCA_002414865.1 candidate division Hyd24-12 bacterium UBA5074
GGCTACTGGCTGAAGGTGAAGGGGTACTGGACGGTGAGCGGGGATTCGCTCTCGTCCACGGCGCCGAAGCGCCAGGTCTCGATGGTCCTCGCCAGCTCGAGCTCGAAGGCGGGGTTGTAGGTGTTGGAATCTATTATGCTGACGTCGGACACGCGCCCGCTGGGCTCGATTATCATCTCCACGACGACCGTGCCCATCAGCATCGGATCGTTCCTCAGGTACTTGTTGTAGACGAAGGTCACGTTGCTGCGCTTCTCGCCGAGCACCTCCATTATCTCCTCCGAGGTACGCGAGCTGCCCGGTATGGAGTTCTCCTGCCCGGCGTCGGAGTAGGATGTCGTGTCCGAGAACACCATGAACGACTGGATCTCGGACGAGGAGGCGGCTGCGGCGACCAGGCCCGTCTGCAGAGCCCCGCTCGTGACCCTCTCGGCTCCGGCGATGCCTCCCGCGGGCTGCCTCTGGCCGCTCAGGGCGCCCGAGCTGGCAAGAGCGGCCATGTCGAATCCCCCGCCCGAAGTGAGGATGTTGACGAGGTCGGCCGTGGAGACCTGCGGCTGGGTGGAGCCCGCATCGACCTGCTGGGTGGTGGAGGCGAGGATGTCCGCGAAGTCGGGAACCCCGGAAGCGGAGGCGGTGTCTCCCAGGAGGGCGACCTGCGTGGTCTCCTGCATGGGGATCAGGTTGAAGGCCACGTCGTGGCTGCTGCCGCCCACGGCCGTCAGGGTCATCGAGGCTGCCTGGAAGCCGTTGGAGTAGACGGAGATGTCATACTGCTCCCCGCCGAGGAGGCCGTCGATCTGGAGAGGCGTGACGCCCAGGAGCTCGTCGTCGAGGGTGACGAGCGCGCCCGCGGGCTCGCTCGAGACCGAGGCGACCGCCATGCTGCGATCCCTCACCGAGGTGAGCAGGGTCCGCAGCCTGGGGTTCGCTCGGGGGGAGAGGTCGTAGTGGACATCGAGCTTGAGGAGCTCGAGATAGGCCCGGCCGGCCTCCGAGGTGTCCCCCATCGCGAAATAGGCCGACCCGAGCCGGTCCCACGCGCGGAGCTGCTCGTCATAGGAGAGGTCCCTCCCGTCGACGAGGACCTCGAGGGAGGCTATGGCGCCCGGGATGTCGCCGTTCTCGTACAGCAGTATCGCGTCGTCCACGGAGACGGCCGTCGAGGCAGCAATGGATGCGAGGACCAATGCCATCATATCTCTGACACCCCTGGAAACCATGAGAAACACGGCATGCCCTCGTCAACGACCCCGCGTTCTTGACGAGCGCCCGCCCCGGGGGCATTATGAAGCCGGTTTCGAGGCAGGCCCGGAGGCATTTGCCGGGGAGGAAGAGGAGCCCGATGATTAGCAGAGCGAGGTTGACTTTCGCCGTCCTTGTCGGAGCCGCGGTGCTGACAGCCACGAGCTGCTGGAACCCCTTCGACCCCGATGACGGAGACCCCACGCCCCCTCCGTACTACCAGAACTGTGACAGCGCCTACAAGGTCATCGCCAACCTCCAGTACGCATACCTCTCGCGCGATCTCGACAAGTACATGGCCTGCTTCAGGGACGATTTCGAGTTCCACCTCCTGGCGACCGACTGGGCCGACTATTCCATCCCCCCCGACGGCGTGGTGGACACCTACTGGGGCCTCGACCTCGAGGAGCAGTTCCACGAGGCCATGTTCAGCGCCGTGAACTCCATCGAGCTGACCCTCTGGGGCGGATACGACCACCCCTGGGCCGGCGATCCCACCGGCATCACCAGGGAGATGACCCGCTCCTTCACCCTCAAGGTCTACACCGACGGCTCGGGCATACACGGCTACCAGGCCACGGGCAGCGCCAAGTTCGTGATCAGGCCCGACTCCACCGGCCAGTACTACATCTGGCAGTGGTGGGACGAGTCCGAGACCTAGCCGCTCCTTGGCCACCATCGCAGCCCTCCTCATCGCCCTGGCGGCCGCCCCGGCAGGCGGACCCGGCGCATGGTGGGTGTTCTTCGCGGACAGGGGTCCCTCCCTCGACAGCCGTCTGGAGAGCGCCTCCGAGGCGCTGGCCTCCTCGCCGTCCTCCGCTCGCCGCGAGGCGGCGGGAGTCCGCGGTGCCCTGGAGACCGATCTCGAGCCGTGGCAGGGCTACCTCTTGGCTGTCGAGGACATCCTGGGGCCCGGATCGATCAGGACCACCTCCAGGTATCTCGATGCCGCGAGCGTCAGCTGCTCGGAAGCGGAGGCCGGAGCCCTGCTGGAGCTGCCCTTCGTGTCGGCCGTGCGGCCCGTGGGCAGGGGCGCCCTCGAGCCCGAGCCCTCTCTGCCGGGTCCGCAGGGGAACGACCTGTCCTCGGGGCAGCTCGGACAGACAGGCATCGACTCCCTCCAGGCGAGAGGCTACACGGGCGCCGGCATCGTGCTGGGCGTGCTCGACACCGGCTTCGACCTGGTGCACCCCGCCTTCTCGTCCACCATCGTCCTCGCCCAGTGGGATTTCCTCGATGACGACCCCGACCCCTCGCAGCAGCCCGGCGACGCCGAGAACCAGTCGCTCCACGGCACGCGGGTCCTCTCCATCATAGGGGGGCGCGAGGAGGGACTCTTCACGGGCGGAGCATGGGGCGCCTCCTTCTTCCTGGCGAAGACCGAGGACATCTCCGGCGAGTATCCCCAGGAGGAGGACTTCTGGGTCGAGGGTCTGGAGTGGCTCGACAGCTGCGGCGTGAGGGTGGTCAGCAGCTCCCTGGGATACGTCGACTGGTACGGGTACGAGGACCTTGACGGCAACACCGCCGTGACGACCATCGCGGCCGACATAGCCGCCTCGCACGGGATGCCCGTCGTCAACGCGGTGGGCAACCTGGGACCCGGCCCCGGCACCCTGAACGCCCCGTCCGACGGGGACTCCGTGTTCGCCGTCGGCGCGGTCGACTCCCAGGACCTCGTCGCCGGGTTCTCGTCCAGGGGTCCCACGGCCGACGGCAGGATCAAGCCGGACGCCTGCGCCAGGGGCGTCGACTGCGTCCTCGTGGCGGGCTCGACCGGGTACACCTGGGGCAACGGCACCTCCTTCGCCACGCCCCTCGTCTCCTCCGCGGCGGCGCTGCTCCTCGAAGCCCATCCCGAGTGGACCTCCCTCGAGGCCCTCGAGGCCCTGCGCCTCACCGCGTCGCAGGCCCAGTCGCCCGACAACGACTACGGCTGGGGCGTGGTGGACGCGAACGACGCGCTCCGGTGGAACTCCATCACGGGATGCGTGAGATGGAGCGACACGGGCGAGCTCCTGCCGCACTACCCGCTTTCGGTCACCTGCGGCGGGCCGGCTCTCGGAATCGAGTCCAACGGATCGGGCTGGTTCGCCGTCGATCCTGGAGCCCTCGGACCCTTCGCCATAGAAGGCGGTCCCGGGCCGGGGACGGTGCTGCCCGTCTACGGGACCCTCGGCGCGGAGGGCGTGGACCTGACGATCTATGTCGAGAACGAGGCCTTCGGGCTTCAGCCTTCGGCCTTCCCGAGCCCCACGACGGGCGGCGCGTGGTTCGGCTTCGACCTGCCGGCCGGCGCCGATGTCGTCATCTCGGTGCTCGACCTGTCGGGCCGGCCGGTCAGGATCATCGAATGCCCCGGGCTCGAGGCAGGCTCTCACAGGGCGCCTCTCCCCGGGGAGGCCGTGTGGTGGGACGGCAACGATGCCGACGGGAATCCCGCCGCCTCCGGCACCTATATTGCCGTCCTCCGGCTGGGAGACGCCGTCGAGCTGGTCAAGTTCGCGGTGGTCCGCTAGGACCTCTCCAGCCGGTTCTCCACATCTCGGGAGGCTCGATTGGACAAGGCAGCGGTCTTCAGATTGGCTGCGGTCGCCATCATAATCGCCGCACTGGGATTCTCAGGCCTCGTCGACTTCACGCTGCCCTGGGCCGATGCCGACTTCCAGGCCACGGGAGCCACCGTGCTGGTCTACTTCCTGTGGTCGCTCGCCGCGCACCGGAGCACCGGGCGATCCTCCGCCAGGCTTGCGGTCTACGGGGTGCTGCTCGTGAGCGCGGTCGACTCGATGCTTCTGGGGATCACCGACTTCGACGGACCGGCCATCCTCAGGTGGGCCGGCGCAGCGGTCCTGGCTCTGGGCGCGGGCTTCTCCGTCTTCCTGAGGGGCGGGCGCATGACACCCTGGCTGATACCCTCGGCCATTTCGGTCGGCATCGCGCTCGGACTGGGGAGCTGGGCCGGCCTTGCCGCCTCGGTCCCGGCCACCGTCGTGGCGATCCTCTCCCGCGACGAGACCGGGAGCGGGGAGGGGCCGGAGGAGGAGCCGGGGGAGGAGGAGCGGCCTTGAAGGCCCTCGTGCAGAGGGTCTCCAGGGCATCCGTCACGACCGGGGGGCACGTCGTGGCTTCGACCGGCCCGGGGCTGCTCGTGCTCGCCGGTTTCGGCGGGAGCGACTCCGGGGACGATCTCGACTGGATGGCCAGGAAGCTCGCGAACCTCAGGATCTTCTCCGATTCCCGGGGAGCCATGAACCTCTCCATCCTGGAGACGGGCGGCTCCTTCCTGGTGGTGAGCCAGTTCACGCTCCACGCCGACACCGAGAAGGGTCGGCGCCCCAGCTTCATCGGCGCCGCGGCGCCCGGGGCGGCCGAGACCCTCTACAGGCTCTTCGTGCAGCAGCTGACGGGCTTCGGGCTGCCGGTGGAGACGGGCGTATTCGGAGCCGACATGCAGGTGGAGCTGGTCAACGACGGACCCGTCACGCTCATGCTCGAATCCCCCTCGGAGAGGCGATCGTGAGCTTCTGGTACCCCTGCCGGGAGCCGCTGGTGCTCGCCAGCCGCTCCCCGCGCAGGCACGACATCCTCCGCAACGCAGGGATCCCCCATACCGTCCACCCCCCGGAAGTCGACGAGGACAACACGGCAGGGGACCCGTCCGCCCTGGTGACGAGGCATGCGGCGCTCAAGGCCGCGTCGGTGGCTCCCCTGTTCCCGGACAGGCCGGTCCTGGGCGCCGACACGATCGTGTTCATGGACGGCGCGACGATGGGGAAGCCGGCCTCGGGGCAGGAAGCCGCGGACATGCTCGGCAGGCTCTCCGGGCGCTGGCACGACGTCTGGGGCGGCGTGAGCATCGTGTGGGCCGCGAAGGGGATCGAGATCACCTTTTCCGAGCGCACGTCCGTGCTGTTCAGGGAGCTCGACCGGCTGGAGATAGAGGCCTACGTCGGGAGCGGCGAGCCTCTGGACAAGGCCGGAGCCTACGGCATACAGGAACTCGGATCGCTCCTGGTGAGCCGGGTGGAGGGCTGCTACTTCAATGTGATGGGCCTGCCCGTGGCGAGGGCCATGATGCTCTTCCGCGAGGCGCTCGGGGCATCCCCGGGGAAGCCGGGGGCAGGGGCCTGAACCGCACCCTCGACACCGCGCTCAGGACTCTCCGCCGGAAGGGGCCGGTCTGGCCGGCCGCGATGTTCCTCAGGGCCGCAGCCCTGAGGCGCGCGGGCATCCCCAGGGGACTCGTCATCGAGCCCACAACCGTCTGCGGGGCGGGGTGCAGGGGCTGCGTCCCCTCGCCCGAGGCCGTCCTCGC
>DIAQ01000020.1:0-737 GCA_002414865.1 candidate division Hyd24-12 bacterium UBA5074
CCGGGAAGGGATCTCCTCGCCGGCGGGGAGAGCAGGATGGTTCCTGCCAGCGGGGTGCTCTGGAGCATGGAGGACATGACTTCGATCGTCGACGGGACGGGAAAGGCGATCTGGGCACCCGGGTCCGGAGCAACCGAGGGCTACGACCTGGCCACCGACCCTCTGGAGGCATCCCCCGTCGCTCCCGATCCGGCGCTGCTGGAGGAGGCCGGGTCCTACTGGGCCACCCAGCAGACCGGGCACCCGTCCGTCGTCAATTTCAGGGAGTCGGTGGACAGGGCCCTGAGGGACCTGGGATATATCCGGTGAAGCCTGTGGAGGTGGACCGCGGAATGAGATACACATCCAGATTTCTGGAGCGCAAGGATCTGCTCGACTTCCTCTCGGGGGCTCTGCTCGGGTTCGCCCTGGACGAGTACTTCGAGGGGGCGTACATGGGTGCGTTCGATGAGGCCGGCAGGCCGGCAGGATTCATCTTCACCGGCAGTCCCAGGCCCGATGGCACGATCCTGATAGGCGTGCCCCACGCGGTGAAGGATGGCGCAGCGTCTCAGGAGCTCGAGGAGCACCTCGTCCGCAGCGCTTTGGAGAACGCCTCCGCAAGGGGCCTCGCGGCTACCGCAGCAGTCTATTCGGACCAGGCGCAGGAGGAGATCCTGAGGCTGCAGGGCATCTACAGATGTCTGGGGCTCAGATATCTCAGGGACAGCACGATACTCGGGCGCCGGCTCGACGAG
>DIAQ01000020.1:1123-3139 GCA_002414865.1 candidate division Hyd24-12 bacterium UBA5074
AACGGCCAGTCGTTCGATCCGGAGCTGTTCAGGCTTGCTACGGTCGACGGGGTGCCGGCGGGAGTCTGCCTGGCAAGGCTGGACAGTCTGGACAGGAAGGAAGGCGCCTTCTACTTCATCGGAACGAGGCCGCAGTTCAGGCGCAGAGGCCTGGGGCGGTCGCTGCTGCTCGCAGGGCTCGCCGGGCTGAAGGAGAGGGGAGCCGAGAAGACCCGTCAGATGGTCCCGGCGGGCGAGGGTGCGTCTCTGCGGTTGCTGGAATCCGCCGGCTACAGAGTCCTCGAGTGGGCCAGATTCTTCGCGACAGGCGAGGGGAGGCCCTGCCCGGAGACCTAGAAGACCTGCGGGGTTCCGAAGCCCTTTGTCCCTGAGGTCTTGTTCGCGGCAGCGGCATGCATTGCCTTGTCTGTATCCTTAACTGCTGCAAACCACTCCAGAGCGACCGAAGCGGTCAGTCCGTACAGGTAGTTGTACTCCGTGTAGCAGCCCGCCACGCACGACTGGCACGGCAGTTCGGAAACGGCGTCGAATGCCTTCCTGAAGCCCACTTCGAGGGCGTTCAGCGCCCCGGGGTACATCCCCATCAGGAGCGAACAGGGGTAGACCCGGCCGTCGGCGTCGATGTTGCAGTACATGGCGCCGGCGCGGCATCGAACTCCGTGGAACCTCCCGGGCAGCGTGGTGACGGAGTGATCATCCCAGCGCGAAAGCGATTCCAGGTATCTGCTCGAATTGGCGATCGGCGCGCCCTTCCTCTTCAGCTCGAGCAGCTCGCGGAAGGCCTTCGAGTACTCGGCGGGGCTGGGCATCATGCCTTCGGGGTTCCTGCCCAGGACATCGTTGTGGTGGAGTGTCTGGAATGTGGTGAGGAATCCGTGCTCCTCCGCCGCGTGGACGATCCAGGGGATCCTGTCCAGGTTGTTCCGGGTGAGGACGGTGATCGTCCAGAGCCTCACCCTTCCCGAAGCCGTCTCGATCGCCCTCATGGCCTTCTTCCAGCTACCGGGCTGCCTGTTGGCGTCGTGGGCGTCCTCCGGGCCGTCCAGGGCGATCACGAGGTGGTCGATCGCCTCGAAGATGCCGGGCCTGGCGGGGATGAGGTACCCGTTCGAGTCGAGGCTCACGTAGATGCCCTTCGATTTCGCATGGGAGCAGATCTCGACTATGTCGTCCCTCATCAGGGGCTCGCCGCCCCAGACGCCTATCCTCCTGGTGCCGGCGGCGGCCATCTGATCGAGGAGGCCCAGCCACTGGGAGGTGGACAGCTCCGGCCGGTCGTTGAGCGGGATCCTGCAGTAGGCGCATCTGCTCGGGCACCTGTCGGTCACCGAGATCATCACGTTCACGGGGCGGCGGCGGCCCAGGAGGCCCAGGAACGCGTCGAACCCCATCATCAACTCGCCGCCGAACTCCATTACCGGCCTTCCTCCTCCCCCAGCCACTGCGGCCCGCACGGGAGGGATCCGATGAACTCGAGCGCCTCGCGCCTCTGGCCGCGGAGCGTGTAGGAGAAGCCGTACCAGCGCCTGGCACCGAGGCGCAGGAGGGGCATGAGGGGGCCGTCACGCTGTGGACCTGTTGCCTCGGCCCGCCCCCGGAGCAGCTTCTCCACCCTGGCCACGAAGTTGGGGCGAGGCTTCACGAATTCGAAGGAGGGGCGTTCCGTGAGAGGGGGGAGGCACACCTCCTCGAGGCCTGCCGCAGTTCCCACCCGGCTCTCGCACGCGGCAAGGAACCGGAGGGATGCCGGATCGAAGCCCATGAGTCCCGCAAGGGACCAGTCCAGGGCCACCCGGTCCGCCGATGCCGCGACGAAGTCAGTTCTGCGGGGCGTCCCCGGCTTGGGTCCGTCGCCCTCGAGCGAAACCGTGCCATCGGCCACTGTCAGGGCTACCGGGACGGCGGAATTGACCGCCGCGATGTACTCGGGCAGCATGCGATGATAGTTGTGCCTCCCGTCGTCGAGGCATCCGTACAGGTTCTTGAGCGCGGCGGAGATCCCTGTTCTGTAATGGG
>DIAQ01000046.1:0-1290 GCA_002414865.1 candidate division Hyd24-12 bacterium UBA5074
CCGGGCACCTTCTCGCGGAATGCGGTCGGCTCACGGTCGTCGAGGTGTCCCGCCCGCTGTGCGGATACCTCTCTGAAAAGTACTGCGGCCGCTGCGACATAGTGTGCGCGGACTTCCTGAAGGTCGACCCGGCAACGCTCCCGGGAGGCCCCTTCGACGTGGTCGCGGGAAACCTGCCCTACTCGATCTCCTCGCAGGCCCTGGTCAGGGTGGCCGGCAACACCTTTCCCTCGCTCAGGAGAGCCGTCTTCATGCTGCAGAAGGAAGTCGCGGTGAGGGCTTCCTGGCTGGGCGGAGGCAAGCGCTACGGCCGCCTGGCGCTTGCGCTCTGGCCCTGGTTCAGCGCAAGGAGGCTGCTGGATGCCGGGCCGGGGGACTTCTACCCGCAGCCCGAAGTGGAGTCGCGTGTGATGATCTTCGAAGCGCGGAGACCGCCCCTTGTCGGACCGGACCTGATAGAGGCCTTCTCGCGGGTGGTCAGGATCGGCTTCGCCTCGAGGAGGAAGACCCTCCTCAACAACCTGGCCGCAGTCATGGGGAGGGAGAAGGCCGCAATGGCGCTTGCCGCGGCAGGTCTGGACAGCTCGGTCAGAGCCGAAGATGTTCCACCCGAAAGCTTCATCCTGCTAGCGGAGGCTGTCGACTGGTGAAGGCCCTGGCTCTGTGCCTCTTCCTGGCGCTCCCGGCGCTCTGCTACGACATCGGCTATGACATGTCGCTCGACCAGTACAAGCAGACACGCAGCCTGATCAACACCTTCTCGTTCACGCAGAGGCTCTCGCAGTCAGTGACCATGAATGTGGACGCGGGCTTCACGGCCGACCGCAGCGACGACCTCCACCGGTTCCTCGAGAGCCGGAGCGGCAGGGCGTGGATCAGCTGGAAGCCCATGGAAAAGATCGAGATATCGACCAGCGTCGCCCGGCAGATACAGATGGAGGACCGCTTCGGCAGCCTGATCCTCGACCAGACCGACAACACGACCACGGGCGACATACGGTATTCGCCCACGAGCTGGCTCAACTGCAACATGAGCCTGGGCTCCCACTACCTCGACTACGAGAACGTCTCCGGGGATTCCACGATCACCGGCCACGACGAGGGCGGAGTCCACTCCGCCACCATCTCGTTCAACAAGGCCCTCATGGGGATCCTGAGCACGAGCCTCGCCCTCGGCGAGAACCGGACGCTGGGAAGGCAGAACGACACAGGGAACGACGAGCTCACGGCCCGCTTCAACTATGACTTCCCCGAAGGATACGACGGGGGATCGGTCAGCTTCGAGGCCGG
>DIAQ01000046.1:1644-3605 GCA_002414865.1 candidate division Hyd24-12 bacterium UBA5074
TGCTGAGCAGCCTCTCCATGCAGGTCTCGACGGGGTGGCAGTGGAACAACCGCTACTGGGAGGACGCAAGGGACACCACCAGCTACGGCGATCCCAGGGACAGGCTCGAGCGCAACCGGACCCTCGACTCCTCGATCCGCTGGAGCGTGATGGATGACCTGTCCGTCGAATTCGGCCTCTCCCGGGACATCGACCGGAACGACCGGAAACGCACCGCCTTCGGGGTCGACTCTCTCTTCGACGTGTACGACGTCTCCGACGACAGGGCCTTCGACGCGACAGTCACCTACACCCCCGGCGAGGCCAGGATCACTTTCCAGCGCGGCATAGAGCTCTTCACATTCGACACCTACGGCACCTGGGAGGACGAGTACGGCACCTACGAGGACAACAGCGACCGGGACGAGCTCCGCGAGGTCCTCACCCTGAACGTGGAAGCCCCCGCGAGCGAGAGGCTGACCCTCACCGGCAGCATCCAGGGGCAGAGGCTGGACACCTTCTACCTCAGAGCCGAGCAGTCGGGCAACAGCAAGACCTCATCGATCTACAGCATCACTCCGGGATACGAGTACGACCTCGGGAGGGGCTGGGACGTCCAGCACTCGGTCAAGCTCAGCGCCGACTACACGACGTTCCTGTTCGGAGAGAGCGGCGCGGCCGGCACGGACCTCCTGTTCCGCAGGATCGACTCGCGTTTCCAGCTCATGAGCATGACGAGCGACTCCACGGCCCTCGGCATCTCCCACCGTCTCAGGCTGCAGGACCAGGGCAGCTACTCCGATGCCGTCTACGAGATGTCCGAGAAGAGCATCAACAATACGATCACGCTGGACACGGGCTTCCATGTCGGCACGGGCATCGGGATCACCCCGAGCTACACCTACGAATACTCCAGGAGGGACTTCCTGGCCTCGGTGGCCCCCCCGCTGGTGGAACACCTGCACCATGTCGGGCTTCGCACGAGGATGCGCATCGGGGAGGGAACGCTGTCGCTCCAGCTCAGGCGGACTTTCTACACCGACGACAGGCCCAGCTACTGGCAGGCCGGCGTGAGCTTCAACTACCTCTTCTAGGCTGGAGGAAACCGGCCATGACCCATCTCCGCGCAATCCCCCCGTCTTTTCCCGCGCTCGGAGCGGCTGCGCTCCTGGCCGCCGCCTTCGCCGCGGGGTGCTCGATGTTCGAGCCGCGGACGCCCGAGGATCCTGCCGAGGGAGGCTCCTACTGGCAGTACCCCTCGGCCCCCTCCATCGTGATGAACAACCTCGACGGCTCGATGGAGGCGAGGTCCATCACCCTCTACATGACCGCGTTCGACGAGTCGTTCGCCTTCCTGGCCGACCCGGCCGACACCGCGGAGTTTCCGAGCCTCGAGTTCGGGAGCTGGGACTTCTATGCCGAGCAGAACACGCTCAGCAACATGTTCGCCTCCGTCCAGGGCAGCGGCGCTCCGGAGGAGAGCCTCATCGCCGTGACCTTCATGCCGATCGAGGGATATCCCGATCCGCCCGCGCCCGTGGACAGCGCCGAGATCTGGAGGAGCTACTTCATCCAGATAGCCGGCAGCGAGTACGGGAGCTGGAGCAACCCCTGCATCGGGAAGGCCTGCATCACGATGATCGAAGACGAGTCGTCCATGTGGTCCATCTCTGTCTGGGAGGACTACAGGCCCGACGACTACGTCCCCGGCATCTACACATGGGGTGTCGTCAAGGCCCCCTACCGCTGATCCCGGTCCTGCGCATGACATCCGACACGCTCGCGCTCCTCGACGGCCTGCGCATGAGTCCCGGATCGACCCTGGTCGAGCTGGGGTGCGGCGGAGGGGAGGCCTGTGCAATCGGATGCAGGCGCAATCCGGGCTGCACCTGGATCGGGATCGACATCCGGCACGGGCATCTCGGCGCAGTCCGGAGGGCTGCTGCCGAAGCCGGCTGCGATCTGCTCCTCGCTGCCTGCGA
>DIAQ01000046.1:3982-4359 GCA_002414865.1 candidate division Hyd24-12 bacterium UBA5074
TCGAGGAGCGCAGGGCCGCTGTCGCCGGCGGTGTTCTGCCGTGCCGCAGCCCATTGCCTGGCCGACGGAGGTTCGTTGAGGCTCATGATCCCGCCTGGCTCGATCCCTGATGCTCTCCTCGCATGCCGGGCTTTCGATCTGGGTCCTTCGCTGCTGCAGCCCTACGGCCTGCCGGGGAGGCCGGCTTCCAGTGCAAGGCTCGAGGCGCGGAAGGCGTGCGGAGGCTGCCTGCAGCTCCTGCCGCAGGCGCCTCTGCCCTCGTAGTGCTATTGCTGATGCAGAATGCGGGGCGCCCGGAACAGGGCCGCGGCCCAGGATGCGCTGTCCGACAGGTCGGGCTGGACGAGGCTGAGCCGGAAGTCCCATTCGCAGGCCTG
>DIAQ01000024.1:0-8020 GCA_002414865.1 candidate division Hyd24-12 bacterium UBA5074
GCCGTCAGGCTCCCCTCCTCGAAGACCGTATCGTTGTTGGCGAGGACCACGATTCCCTCGGAGACTCCCGCCAGCGCGCGGTTCGCTCCGGCGGCGAATCCGAGGTTCTGCCCGGAACGGACCAGCTCGAACCAGGGCTCGGAGCCGAACTCCTCCGCGGCCGCCCTGTCGGAGCCGTCCGTGGACCCGTTGTCGAATACGGTGATCCGGGCGCCGGCCGCCGCCAGCTGGGGCGCCAGAGAGCGCAGCATCCCGGGCAGGACCCGGGCTCCGTTCCAGTTGAGCGTGACCACGCGGAAGGCTGCCACGGCCCTTCCCTCAGCCTCCGGCCATGGCGCGGTTGCAGAGGTCTACGAAGGCGCGGAAGCCCCGCAGGTCCGCCCCGTCCAGACTCCTGTGCGAAGTGCCGAAGAACAGGATGGGATCGATCGGATACCCGTTCTCGTCATTGATCTGGTAGTGGAGATGCGCCGAGTAGGACCTTCCCGTATTGCCCACCGATCCGATCACGGCTCCTGCCTGGAGCTGCGCGCCAACGCTCACCTGCGGCGCCAGCTCGCGGAGGTGCAGGAATATCTCCCCGTACCCTCCGCCCATGGAGATCTCGAGGCAGTTTCCGTTATAGGCGCTGTTCCAGTTAGTCCTCACGACGGAGCCGCCCCGGGCCGTTCTCACAGGGGTGCCCTCGGGCGCCTTGAAGTCGATGCCCGCGTGCTCGTGGTCCCCCCTGGGCTCGCCGTAGATGCCGGTGATCTCCTCGAAGGTGGATACGGGCAGGGTGTTGAGAAGCTCAGCTATCTCGGTGCCGTCGGAGTAGAAATAGGATGGGTAGTGATCGCCCGACTTCCTGAACTGGTAGACGCCGAACGAGCCCGACGGCTGCCCTCCGGCGGGGCTGAAGTACAGGGCGATCGTGCGGTTCTCGATCTCTCCCTGGCTGTCGGCATAGAGGACGCAGATCGAATCGCCGGCGCAGATGTCGGTCCATGGATCCAGGCGCCACCACAGGCACCTCACGACATGCGCCGAGAACACGTCGGGATCTTCGACTCCGGCCGCCTCGGCCGACGAGTAGAGCGAGCCGTGAATCCTGAACGCATAGACGGTGGCTCCGGGGAGGACCGACTCCAGGGTGTCCGCAGATACGGTATCCGGCGTGGCGAGAGTGTCGGGAATCATCACGGCGATGGTTTCCGGGGCGATGACGGCCGCGCTGTCACCCCTGACCGAGTAGCTATCCGACGTGATCACGAAGACCGGCTCACCGGGCTGTCTCCTGCAGACGACGAGCGACAGGACCAGCACAGGCAGGAAAAGCCTCTGGAAGCGGATGCGGGGCAAGTGGTCTCCAATGCGTCAATTAGTTGACACCAGATGTCCGTGTCGGCAGTATGTGAACAACGAAGGGGAATATGCCAGCAGGAGCGAGGCACTCGCACAGGATACTGATAGCCGATGACGAGGAGGGCGTGCGCGCGGCCCTCACCGAGATGCTCAAGGCCGAGGGATTCGCGTGCACGACTGTAGCCGAAGGCAGGGAGGCCCTCCGATCCCTGCGCACCGGCAGGTACGACGTGGTCCTCGCCGACGTCAGGCTTCCGGACATGTCGGGCCTCGACCTCCTCACGCTCATACGCGAGAAGTACCCGTTCCTCCCGGTCATCGTGATCACCGGGTTCGCCTCCATCGAGAGCACCATCGGGGCTCTCAGGAGGGGGGCGGTGGACTACCTCCCGAAGCCTTTCAGCCGGGACGCGGTCATAGCCGCCGTGCAGCAGGCGCTGGCGGCGGGCACGGCGAGGGGAGCCGGCGGGGGCGGGACGCCCGAGATCATCTATCGCTCGGTCGGGATGGCGGCTGTCGTCGACCTCGTCAGGCGGGTCAGCAGGACGGACAGCACCGTGCTGGTGACGGGCGAGAGCGGAACAGGCAAAGAGTTGGTTGCCAGGGCTATACATCGTATGAGCAGGAGGGCGGGGCAGCCCTTCGTCAGCGTGAACTCCGGCGCGCTTCCCGAGGGCCTGCTGGAGAGCGAGCTCTTCGGACATGTCCGGGGCGCCTTCACGGGTGCGGTCAGCACCTCCCTGGGTCGTTTCCGCGTGGCCGACGGAGGCTCGCTCTTCCTCGACGAGGTGGGCAACATGAGCCCCGCCATGCAGGTCAAACTGCTCCGGGTGCTCCAGGAGCAGGAGTTCTCGCCCGTGGGGACATCCGAGAGCATCAAGGTCGACGTGCGGCTGATAGCCGCCACGAACAGCAACCTGGAGGCAGCGGTGAAGGCCGGCGGCTTCCGGGAGGACCTCTTCTACAGGATGAACGTCATCGAGATCTCCATTCCACCCCTCAGGGAGAGGAAGGACGACATCATCCTGCTGGCCGAGCACTTCCTCTCAGCCCTGGCCGGGAAGAGGCACATGGAGAAGTGGGTCCTCCAACCCGACGCCCAGGCCGCCCTGATGGCCTACGCCTGGCCGGGCAACGTGCGCGAGCTCGAGAATGCGATGGAGCGAGCCACCGTCCTGTGCGAGGGTTCGTCCATAGATGCCTCCGCGCTCCCGGGGAGGGTCACAGGGGCCGGGGAGAGACCCACGCTCCCGGATGGAACCATCGGCGGCGCCTTCGACCTCCCAGTTCTGATGGACGAGATCGAGAAGTTCTATATTCTCATCGCACTGAGGAAGACGGCCGGGAATCGTTCCGCCGCGGCGGAGTTCCTGGGCATGAAGCGCACAACGCTCCTGGCAAGGATGCAGAGCCTCGGACTAGGCAGAGAGAAGCCACGATGATCGAAGCCCCGAGAGTCCTCGTAGCCGATGACGACGCCGCCGTCCGGCAGGTCTGCCGCGCAGCGCTCGAGATGTCGGGCTGCGAGGTCGTGGAGGCCGCCGACGGCACCAGGGCGGCCTCCATGCTCGAATCCACCTGCTTCAGCCTGATCCTCACGGACGTGATGATGCCCGGCGAGAACGGCCTGCAGATCCTCGAGCAGGTTTCGTCCACCCATCCCGACACCCTCGTCATCCTGATCACCGGCTATGGGTCCATCGAGATGGCCAAGAAGGCCATCATCAAGGGCGCCTTCGATTTCATTACAAAGCCATTTCGGATCGACGAACTCGTGGCCACCGCCGAGCGCGCTCTCGAGGTGCGGCGCCACATGGTCACGGACCTCCGGATGGAGCTGTCCGAGCTGCATGACCTGACCTCGGCCTCGGACATCACGAGCGAGGACCTGCCGAGTTACGTGAACAGGCTCTGCAGAGCCATCTTCCGAAGCTTCCGAGCCGACGCGGCAGCCGTCTTCCTCGACCCGGCCAAGGACAGGCCCGCCGCCGTGGTCGGAGAATCCCTCTTCGACGACCGCTCGTGGGCCTCGCTGGCGCGGCTCGCCTCCTCCACGCGGGACGGTCTCCTCATGGAGCGCGGCGCTCAGCCCATCCTCTACACCGATCAGGGAACTGCCGCCGTGATGGGGCTGTCCCTGAGAAGGCAGGATCGCGATCTGGGCGCCTGCCTCGTGGCCCGCGTCTCCTCGTGCGATCCCTTCACGGAGCGCGACCTGAAGCTGCTGAAGCTGTTCCAGGCCCACGCAGCGAACCAGATCACCAACTACCAGCTCACCGAGGACCTGAAGAGGGCCGCGGGCGAGCTCGAGAGGGTGAACCTGCTCACGTCCACCTTCTCCTCCAGCCTCGATACCACAAGCGTCCTGGAGGCCGTGGGACAGGGCATGCGCGACTTCATGCCCTTCGAGGTCCTGGGTGTCTTCCTCGCCGGGCAGGGCGTCCCGTCGCTGGGCTATGTGCTCGCCGACGAGAGGATCCCGTTCGGACCGCTGAAGGACATCTTCTCCAGGAACGTCTCCCCCGTGACGGGCAGGGAGGAGTTCGAGGAGGCCTGGAAGACGGCGGCGTTCGAGACGTTCGGCCCGACAGGCCCCTCGGCCGGTCTCGAGGGCATCGAGTGGAAGAGCTACACGCTGGGCGAGCAGGGAACGCTTCGCGGGGTCCTCCTCGCGGGCATGCCCTCCGGACTCGAGGAGGCGCTCAGGCTCCAGAGGTACCTCCCCATCCTGGCCGGCGCCGCCGTGGCCGCCCTGGGCAACGCGCACATGCACCAGACGGGCGAGCGCAACTACATCCAGACCATCTCGGCCCTCGCGGGGGCCGTCGACGCCAAGGACCCCTATACCAACAACCACTCCCGCAACGTGACGGCATATGTCCTCGCCATGGCGGACTACCTGGGGCTCCCGGACGACGAGAGGGAGGAGCTGAGGCATGCGGCCCTGCTCCACGACATAGGCAAGATCGGTGTGCCGGAGGCCATCCTCAACAAGCCCGGCTCCCTCACCGAGGAGGAATACGGGATCATCTGCACGCATCCGGACATCGGCTGCCGGATCCTGAGCCCGGTGACCGCGCTGGCCGAGATACCCACCACTGTGCGGCACCATCACGAGCGCTTCGACGGCAGGGGCTACCCCGACAAGCTGGCCGGCGAAGCCATCCCCTACCACGCCAGGATACTGGCGGTGGCCGACGTGCTCGACGCCATGACCACGGACAGGATCTACAGGCCTGCGCCCGGGCTGGAGTACGCCATCTCCGAGCTCCGCTCGAACGCGGGTTCGCAGTTCGACCCATCGCTGGCATATGCCTTCATCGATGTCCTCTCGCAGAGGAATCCTGAACAGCTCCGCCAGGAATACGGCTCAGAGGTGTCCCGCTAGGCAGGAATCCTCGGGCGCCGCGCCAACGACCCGCCCCGGAACGGGGTGCAACTGGAGGAATATGTCCGAGATAGTAAATGTGATCGCGCGACAGATAATCGATTCCCGGGGCAACCCGACTGTCGAGGCCGAGGTTCTCCTGGAGGACGGATCGATGGGCCGCGCAGCAGTTCCCAGCGGAGCGTCCACCGGGGATCACGAGGCTCTGGAGCTTCGCGATGGAGGAGATGCCTGGAGAGGCAAGGGGGTCATCCGCGCGGTCGAAAACGTCATCACGAAGATCGGACCCGGCATTGTGGGCTTCCCCGCCTCTGACCAGGTGCTGATCGACGAGCTGATGATCTCGATGGACGGGACGCCGGACAAGAGCTCACTGGGTGCCAATGCCATCCTCGCCGTCTCGATGGCGTGCGCCCGCGCCGCTGCGTCGTTCTACGGCATGCCGCTCTACCGCTACATCGGCGGACCTGCGGCGACCGTTCTCCCCGTTCCCATGATGAATGTCATCAACGGCGGCAGGCACTCGGAGAACAACCTCGACCTGCAGGAGTTCATGATCATGCCCGCCGGCTTCCCCACATGGTCGGAGGCTCTCAGGGCCGGCGCCGAGATCTTCGGGGCGCTGCGCGATCTCGCGTCGAAGAAGGGCATGTCCACGGGCGTGGGCGACGAGGGGGGCATCTCGCCGAACCTGGCATCCAACGAGGAGGCTCTCGATTTCATCGTAGCCGCCATCGAGAAGGCCGGCTACAAGCCCGGCAGCCAGGTGTTCCTGGCCCTCGACCCCGCAGCCAGCGAGTTCTGCTCCGACGGCATCTACCGGATGCACGGCTGCGAGCCGATGGATTCCGTGAAGCTCGTGGGCTACTGGGAGAAGCTGGTCGCGGCCTACCCTGTCGTCAGCATCGAAGACGGTCTCGCCCAGGACGACTGGGATGGCTGGCGCCTGCTCACGAGCCGCCTCGGCAACCGCATCCACGTGATCGGAGACGACATCTTCGTCACGAACGTCGACCGCATCAGGAAGGGCATCGAGCTGAACGCCGCAAACGCCGTGCTCATCAAGCTGAACCAGATCGGCACGGTGACGGAGACCCTCCGCGCCATCCAGCTCGCCCACAGGAACTCGATGAGAGCGGTCATAAGCCACCGCAGCGGAGAGACCGAGGACACCTTCATCAGCGATCTCAGCGTGGCGACCGCGAGCGGCCTCATCAAGTCGGGCTCCCCCTGCAGGACCGATCGCGCCGCCAAGTACAACCAGCTCCTTAGGATCGAGGAGGATCTGGGCAGCACCGCCTCCTTCGCGGGGAAGAGCGCCCTGCCGGTCCCCGCGCGCCCAGGGGAGGCGCCGGCGGCGGGATGAGGAACACCGCGACCGGGCGGAGGAGGGCATCACGCAGGTTCACCCTGCTCCTCTGCCTGTGCGCCGTGGCCATCCTGGCCTTTGCGCTGGTCTTCAACAGGCACGGGCTCCTGTCGATCGCCGGGCTCGAGAGGGAACTGGAATCCACGGAGGATTCGGTGGACAGCCTGAGGGCTGATGTCGATTCCCTCCGGCTGCAGACCGTCAGGCTCCAGGCCGACTCGGCGTTCATCGAGAAGGCCGTGAGGGAGATCCTCGGCTGGGGACGCCCGGGAGAGTTCATCATCCGCATCCCCCGGGAGGGGACGCGCTGAGGTTCGCCGCGGCCATCCCCGCCCTGTGCGCCGGGATCGTCCTCATCGCGGCCGAGGTGGCACTTCCAGCACCTGATCCCGATTACTGCGCACATGTGCTGTGGGCGCGCAGCTTGCTGCACTCCGGCGCCATCTCCATTACGGAGGGCGGGCGCTGGGACGACAGCTCCGTCTACTACCCCAACACGGTGCCCAAGCCCTTCGAACTACTCCAGGCGGCGGCGGCGGAATCGCTGGGAGGAGGCGCGGCTCACGCGGCGCTGAGGACGGCCCTGGGTTGCGCCGCAGTCCTCGCGGTCACCCTCTCGGTCCGCAAGGCCACGGGCTCGGGCAGGATGGCGACCGGATCGGGGTTGCTGCTGGCCGCGAATCCCGCCTTCGTGATGCTGTGCATCTCCGGCAGCCCGGCGATCCCCTTCATCGCCCTGCTCTCCTGCACCTCCCCCGCAGCCGCCGCGGCATCCTGCCTGGTCCGCCCCGAGGGATTCCTCTACGCGGTTATCCAGGCGGCATCTTCGAGGAGATGGCGGCAGCTCCTCCCGCTGATCCCCCTGGCCGCGGCCTGGCCCGCCCTGAACGCCATCCTGACGGGCAACCCGCTATGGTCGGCGTTCGAGGTCCGGTACGCCGTGTCGGCCATGCAGTACTACAATCCGGGACCCCTGGGCTTCTGGCCCTGGGCCGCCGTCCGCGGTCTGATGGTCATGGGCCCGCTCCTCCTCCTCGCGATCCTCCTGAAGCCTGCGGCATGGCCCCGGGCGGCCGGAGGCGCAGCCCACCTCGCCATGCTCTCGGTCTCCCTGGCCTTCGGTTCGCTCGCGCTGCCCAGATACGTCGACCAGGTGTTCCTCCTCGGCCTTCCCTGGGCCCCGGTCGCAGGGGCTCGGCTGCCCATCCCCCGGAAGAGAATCAAAGCAGCCCTGGCCGCTGCCGCCGCTGCCCTGTCGCTCGCCATGTGGCCGTCCACTCTCGATCAGATGCGCCTCGAGCACCGCCTCGGCGAAGAGCTCGACAGGGCGGGCCGCGAGGGCTGGCAGGGCAGGATGGCGGCCAACGAGCTGCTGGTTCCGAGAATCGCTCTCGCGGCGGGCATGGACGATCCGCGATACAGGTTCGCCTCCACGGACAGGATGGCATGGGAGGGCCGGGCTCCGGGCTCCCTGGGAGTCACCAGGGTGGTCACCGCACCAGGCACGATCTACTCGCGCGAGCGTGCGGAGCGGTGGATCGAGTCCTTCGCCGGTCTCGATGTCGAGATCCTCGATGTCGGAGGAGGGGGCGGCAGATGACCGAGGCCGTCATCGTAGCGAGCTACGGGCGGGAAGTACGGGTCCTGATGGGTGGCGGAATCGTGACCGCCTCGGTGTCGGGCAGGCTTCGGCTCGACCGCTTCCCCGTGACTGGCGACCGGGTCATGGTGAGCGTCACCAGGCACGGCTGCTCGGTCGACGAGGTTCTGCCGAGGAGGAACTCCCTCCGGCGCGGATGCACTGAGGGAACGCAGGTGCTGGCCGCCAATGTCGATCTGCTCCTGCTGCTCGTGAGCGTGAACTCGCCCCCGCTTCACAGGGGCTTCATCGACCGGACCGCCGCTGCCGCCTCGTTCGA
>DIAQ01000024.1:8339-23512 GCA_002414865.1 candidate division Hyd24-12 bacterium UBA5074
CGGGCCTGGACGCCCTGGAGCGCGACTGCCGCGCGGCGGAGATGGGCTTCCTCCGCATGAGCTGCGCCACGGGGGAGGGCGTGCGGCTCGCGGCAGCTGATCTGAAAGGCCGGCAGGCTGTCCTCGTCGGGCCTTCCGGGGCGGGCAAGACCAGTTTCGTAAGAGCCCTGGGCGGACCAGAGCGTCTGAAGACGGGGGATCTCAACGCCCGCACGGGCAAGGGAACCCACACGACCGTAGCGGCCGTCCTCATCCCGCTTCCGGGAGGGACTGCGATCATCGACACTCCGGGGCTCCGGGTGTTCCCCCTCGATCACATCCCGCCCACCGAGCTCCAGTTCTGCTTCAAGGATTTCGCCGGCTTGCAGGATGGGTGCAGATTCCGCAACTGCATGCACCGAAACGAGCCGGGCTGCGCCGTGAGAGATGCCGCAGCCGACGGTCGGCTATCGGTCGACCGGTACGATTCCTATCTTCAGCTGCTCGGAGAGCTGTCGGGGGGCTGACGGGACCGCCTGCGCCACGGCAGGTCGCTCCTGATGTCGCTGAACAGCTTCTGCCACTCCGCCCAGCCCTCGGGATTCCCCTTCTGGTAGCTCCAGATGTTCTCCCTGGCGAAGACGAAGGTCAGGAGAAGGGCGAGGGAGACCGCAAAGACCTCCAGCCATATGAAGATCTTCCTGGGCTTGCTCTTCCATCCCGGGTGGGCCGGCGCGTCGAGGAGCCTGACGGACGGTGTCGGCATGCTCTCGTCGACGAGGGCCTGCTGCAGGCTGACCCTCAGAACCCCGGAGAGCTGCAGGGCCATCTCGTAATCGCTCCTCAGCCTCGCGTACTCGTATGCGGCCTCGGGGAACTCCCTCAGCGCGAGACCCGAGAACACGGAGTCGACGGAGGGAGAGTAATCGCCCGTCTCCATCTGCCTGATGACTCCCAGGACGGCGGATGCACGGCGCTCCATCTCGAGGGCGGCGGTGGTGCCGCCGGTCCCGAAGCTGGAACCCAGGGCGGCGGCGGAGGCCCTCAACTCCAGGTACTGCTGCTTGAGCTGGGCCAGGGTGGTGATGAGCTGCGTCAGCTCCTCCTCCGGCGAGATGACGCCCCATCTCAGCTGGAAGCTCTGGAGGCTGTCCGAAGCTGCTGCGAGAAGGCTGTCGGCGCCCCGGAGGCGCTCCTCGACGAGCAGCCTGCTGTTGTGGCCACGGCTCGTCGATATGGCGCTGTTGAGGCTGTCGAGGACTGCGACGATCCTCTCCGAAACGGCCACGGAATATAGCGGGTCCGGGGTGGTCATCCGGATCTCGATGAAGCCCGAGGGCGTGACCGCAGCTTCGAAATTCTTCTTGAACATCTTGCGGGCCCAGTACATCCCCACATCGGCGTTGCGGTCGTACTGCCTTCGGAGGTCCATCGAGTCGATGTAGGCGGAGGAGAGGATGACCCGGTCGATGAGCGTGCGGCTGTTGAGCATCTCGACGTAGACATCGGACATCGTGGTCATGAGCGGAAGGGAGAATCCCATCCCGCCGCTGAAGTAGCCCGCGAAGTCGGAGATGCCCATCCCTCCCAGCGACAGGCCGAGGCTCGTGCCTGACTCGGGCGGCATGATGACGGTGGTCACCGTGTACTGCTTCTTCAGCAGATAGGTGACGATCACCGTGGGGATCATGACGGCCAGTATGGACATGAGCAGGAAGCGGCGGTTGCGGAGGATGACGAATAGGTACCAGGAGGGCTTGCGTTCCTGTTTCATCAGTTGATGCTCTTCCAGGCTATGACCACGCTCGCCACGCCCGTGGCGATGGTCAGGTAGTCCTCCCACCAGACGAGGATCTTCCTGGGGGCATTGATTATCGAGCCCGGCGGCACGGCGGTGACATCCTCCCAGTCGTCCTCCTGCCCGGAGGGGAGCCTCACCGAGGTGCGCGCATGGCAGGCCTCGCGCTCCCAGCCTCCGGCCAGGGCGATGTAGTACTCCGCATTCCTCCCCGCCACCCAGGGGAACGAGCCGGGATTGACCACATATCCGGTCACGGAGACGACAGACGGCATTCCGGGGCAGACGAGCCTGTCCCCGGGCTGCATGACAACGTCGGACGAGGGCCCCGGGGCGGGGACCAAGACGCCGCCGTCATCTCTCGCGACGAAGATGCTGTCGCGCAGAGCCCATGGCGTGAGACCCCCGGCCCTTGCGACGAGCTGCACGGCCGTCTCGCCCGGGAGGTACTCGAGGATGCCCAGGGAGCCCTCGCTCCAGCCGGTCTCCGTTCTCTCGAGGGCGAACTGCCCCCTGAGGATCAAAGCTCCCTCGACCTCGACCAGGGCATCGGCGGGCTGCACCACTATCCTGTCCCCGGGGGCCAGGGGCGGGTTGGTCTCGAGCGCGCCGGTGGTGCGGTACCTGGAGAGGTTGACCCGCGCGGTGTCGCCTTCTGAGGAGATGATCAGGACGGATGAGAGCTTCGCTCCGGGGCGGGAGCCGCCCGCGGCGAGCAGGATGGTGGACAGCCTGTCGGTCCCGAGCGCCTCGACCACGCCAGGGGTGACGACCTCCCCGGACACCGGGACGAGGAAGGTCCTGATGCTCGCGAGGCCTGCCGTGGCGCGGACTCCGCGGAAGCGCGAGTCGACCTTGGCGCAGATCATCTCGACGCCCTCTTCGAGGGTGAGGCCGGAGATCAGGATCGGGCCGGCCATGGGGATTATCACATTACCGTCAGGAGTGACGGTCAGATAAACGGCAGATGTGCCGCCGGAGGGGAAGAAGCCTGTCGGAAGCCCGCCTTCGGCGCTGAGCCAGAGAATGTCGCCGGGTCCGAGGATGTACTCGTCGGCTGCGACTGCGTCGATCACCGGGATGGCCTCGGGCTCGGCCTGCGGCAGGACGCCGGACACGTTCTGCGCGATGCTGGGCTGGGCCAGCAGTATGGTCAGAAGCAGCAAGGTCAGTTCCTTCCGATGTCGGCCGGATCTCTCCGGCGCCTCCCTTGGACCGAGCCGGATGCTATAGCAGAGTGGCTATCATCAGGGCCTTTATCGTGTGCTTCCTGTTCTCGGCCTCGTCCCAGACGACCGAGCTGGGCCCCTCGATGATCTCCTCGGTGACTTCGTTGCCCTTCACGGCCGGCAGGCAGTGCATGAAGATGCATTCGTCGTTGCCTGTCATGTCCATCATGGCGGAGTCGACCCTGTAGGGTTCCAGCAGGGCGATCCTCTCCTTCATGCGGGATTCCTCGCCCATGGACGCCCAGACGTCGGTGTATATGACATCGGCATCCGGCAGGGCCTCCTCGAGGCTGCTCGTGATGGCGAGGACTGCGCCGGAGTCGGCGGCGATGCCCTGGACGGTCTCGACCAGCTCGGGATCCGGGCAGAGCTCGGCGGGGGCGAGGATGGTGCAGTTCATCCCCATGAGGCAGGAGCCGATCATCAGACTGTTGGCCATGTTGTTGCGGCCGTCGCCGGTATAGACGAAGTTGAGGCCCGCGACATCGCCGAAGCGCTCCTCGATCGTCATGAGGTCGGCCAGGACCTGGGTGGGGTGGAAGCGATCGGTGAGGCCGTTGTAGACAGGCACGCCGGAATACTCGGCCAGCAGCTCGACGGTCTCCTGCTTGAAGCCCCGGAACATTATCGCGTCGAACATCCTGCCGAGGACCCTCGCGGTGTCCTCGACGCTCTCCTTGGCGCCCAGCTGGATGTCGTCCTTCGAGAGGAACACGGGGTGCCCGCCCTCTTCGCCGAAGGCGGTCTCGAACGCACAGCGTGTGCGCGTGGAGCGCTTCTCGAACAGCATCGCGAGGGTCATGCCCTGGAAGCGCTGGTGCTGCTGCCTGGAGTACCTCTCGGCCTTGACCGTGTGGGAGATGTTCAGGAGATGGCGCACCTGCTCGGGCTCGTAGTCGAGAAGCGTGAGCAGTGATCTTCCATGAAGGTTCACGGCCATCGGAGAGCTCCTTTCGATATGTGGGCCGGCCGGCAGCCGGACTTCATTGCGCGAGAAGATAACCCGGCTCCGCCCAAAGGGCGAGGGGTCCCAGTCCCCGGCCTGCGCAGCCGGACCCCGTCATGATAAGGAGTCATGCCTGGATCGCCACCCCTGCAACGGGCCATGTCCGCCAAGGCTATTCTATTCCCACAATTAATCTTGCGGTTGATCACGGCCAGGGCCTGCCTTGCCCCTGGAACGGAAAAGGGGCGGCCCGGAGGCCGCCCCTTCCCTCAGGAGCCCTGTCGGCTATCGACCGTTGCGCTCGCGCTCGGTTGCGAAGTCGACGCGGATGTTACGACCGTCGAGGACGGCGTTGTTCATCGCCTTGACGGCGGCACTTGCGTGCTCGGCCGACTCGAAGGTGACGAAACCGAAACCGCGGGATCTGCCGGTGTCGCGATCCTGCACGACTCTGGCTTCGGACACTTCGCCGTGAACGGAAAAGGCCTTACGAAGGGTTTCATCCGTTGTGGCCCACGCGAGGCCGCCCACGAACAGCTTGTTGCTCACTGCTACTCCTCCTCCCGGATTCCTCCGGGAACCCCTCTGCCGACCGCCCAACCGGGCATTTCTGGCATCAGGGCTTGCCCCGGTCGAGCCGGAGCTGTTGTTCCCGGCAGTAACGGCGCCGAGAAACCCGGACCACAAGGGCCAGGAGTTTGGATCAGGTGCCTTTGGGAACGGGGAAGGAGGATGCGACTCTCAACGAGGAGAAACGGCTTCTCAAGACCCCAGACACAAGACAATCCGGATCAAACGTTCGTACGATAGCATAAGCGGCCGCAATGGTCAATCCCTCTCCCGCAGGGGTTCCGCGAACCGGCTGCCTGTGGGAGTCGCGCTTCCCCCGGGAGATCGTCCGATGCGTGCCGCCTTCCTAATAGAGCAGAACGAGCCTGCCGGGCTTCCGGGGGTGGACTCTGACCTGCAGTTGCGCTCCCTCTGCGAACTTCGGCAGTTCGAGCAGGGGGATGGTCTCCTTGTGGAAGACCTCGTACGGCGCCGAGAAGCCGTTGTTCACCAGCAGCTTCAGCCGGATGACGGGCAGATCGTTGATCCGGGTGCCGGTGTCCTCGGCCGACAGGACGGTCGCCGTTCCGGGCAGGCCGTTCTGCGCCAGCTCCATGCGGTTCCTGTTGTACAGCATGTAACCCACGATCACCGCACCGTCCGTGAACAGGAAGAAGCCGGCCATGATCATCAGGAACGGCCTCAGAGGCATGCCATCGTCGGTCTTCGCATCCTGGGGAGACAGCAGGGCGACAGCGAGCAGTATCGCGATGGGCAGGGCGGTGATCGCCGCAAAAAGACCGGGATTGACCTTCCAGAGCCTGGGACCGGGGCCCGAACCGGACAATACGGCCATTCAGCCCTCCCTTACTTCGAGACCGGTGACCCTGGTGGATCCAGCCGCCTGGACGTGGAAAGAAAAGGCCCGGGAAGGCTGTCAGCCTCCCCGGGCCGGGGATCGCCCGGGATCAGAAGCTGTAGTAGACGCCGCCCAGGATGTGGGGGGAGTTGTAGGTGCCGAAGTGGCTGTAGCTGTAGTCCACATCGCCCTCGCCGGACTCCACCGTCGTGGTGGCCTTGTCATACCTCAGGCCGAACTCGGAGAAGAAGGCAACCTGGTCGACGTTCGGGAAGCTGAAGTCCACCCTCATGATCGGGAGTATCGTGAGATCGGTCGTGGAGGGCATGTCGGCATCGCCTTCCTCGCCGCTGCTCTTGGCGTAGAGGAGGGATCCGCCGATGCTGAACACGCTGTTGGAGGGAGCCGCGATGACATAGAAGCCGGATGCGCCGATGGCGAATGTGCTGATGTTGCCGTCGCCGCCGCCGTCGACTTCGTAGCTGGACTTCGCATAGCCCAGGAGGGCCTCGATGCGGAAGTCGGGCGACAAGGCGCTGCCGAGCCGGAGCAGGGGCACGTTGCCCATGCCGGCATCGGTGTTGTCATAGACGTAGATGGGGAGGCTGACCTCCTTGAAGCCCAGCGAGAAGCCGCCCGCGGCAGCCGAACCGGCCAGAAGCATAACCATGGCTATCCCGAACATCTTCATGATTGCCCCTTTCCGCCCGGGACAGGAAACCCCGGAGCCTTGAAGCGATTCTACTCCTGCGTGAGGCCAACCGCCATGCCCCCGGCGCAGAGCCTCTGCGCCAGGAGCTCGAGCCTCTCGGCCAGGACCGGGACGGACTCCATCGAATCAGCCAGCAGCGAAAGGCCCACCTCCCGTCCTCCGGGGAGGAAGAACGCCGCGGTGAACCTGCATCCGTCCGATGTCATCTGCGCGCATCCCAGCGCGGTCGCGCCCTCCGGCACGAGGCCCTGATCGAGCCCGGAGCCGATGGCATCGAGGCCCGCCGGGAGTCCGCGGGAGAAGACGTCCATCTCGGCCAGCATCACCATGCAGTCCCATGGCGACGATATCCAGGGGAGCCCCGTGGCGCTTTCCGGGTCGAGCATGGTGGCTTCGAGGCCGCCCGCGTCCAGCCATCTCTCGATGTCCGACCTCCCGATGCTCGCGGCAAGCGCCTCGCAGGCAGCGGAATCGCCTCCCCATGCTTCCAGGATCAGCGAGTCGGGAGCGGGGTGCCAGACGGGTTCCGTCGGGAGTCCGTTCCAGCAGACGGCGCAGGCCACCGGCAGGAGCTGGAAGCCTTCGCAGTCGAAGTACCCGCCCTCGCTCTTCACGTACGAGGTGCGCCCATGGAGATCGAGGGCCATGACTCCGTATCGCCCCCGGGTGCCGTCCACAAGCGAGTCGGCGGTGAACTGGACGGCCTTGACACCTGGATCCCATGGAACGGGATCGGCCGTCCTGGGCACGGGCTGGGCCGGAGCGGGAGACGCGGACAGCGCCAGGACCAGCGTCGCGAATGCCGTGGATGTCCTACTGAAGGGCATCCCAGAGCATCCTGAAGGCAAGGTCGGCCTTCTCGGGGCAGCAGAGATCGTCGCCCATGACGACTATCCCCACGTGCCTGTCACCCGGCAGGAATGCCACGGCGGCCCGCATGAGCCCGGTCTCGCCGCGCGTGCACACTCCGTAGACGGGGATGCCCGCGGACTGGATGTCCTCGAGTCCGGTGCGGGTGAACGGGCTGCGGCAGATGCGGCGCGCATCGGGGTCGCCCAGGGAGCTTTCGATGATGGCGAGCATCGACATGCAATCGGCCGGTGTGGAGGTGTTCTCGTCGATCTCGGGGGCGCCGGGCCAGAGGAGCTGCACGCCGCTGTACTCGGTTCCCCTCATATCCTTCGCCGCGAGCCAGTCCTCGACTCCCGAGATCCTCGCCATGACGGAGTAGACCTTGTTCATCGTCTCTATATCGCCGTGCGCGCTGCGCGTGAGCTGATCCTCGAAGTTCTCGTCCCGGGCGGTGAGGGTATCGAATCTCACTATCCCCCGGGATTCCAGGTCGAAGGCGCATGCGGTCAGGATCAGCTCGGGGCTCCCGATGTCGAAGGAGCGGCGCCCCTCGTTCCTCGTGATGGTCTCGCCCGTGGAGAAGTCCTTCACTGCGACTCCGAAGTGCCCTCCGTCCAGCCCGAGCACCTCGTCGACAGCGGTGCCCATGGCGGCCATGCTGAAGCCCGTGGCTTCAGTGACGAGCGTGTCCGGGTTCTGGATGATCGGCGAGCCCTGCTTCCCGACGACCGCCGGGGATGCCGAAAGGGCTATGAAGAGAAGTATTCCTGCGGCCATATCCTGCCTTTCTCCAACCTTCCGGGGCCCGCCCTCAGCGCGAAGCCCCCGTGAAAAGGCGCAATCCCTGTATGCTCTGGAACTCGTAGTGGAAGGCGATGCCCCGGCTGCCCGGGACGCCCGGGTATGCCGGCACGGAGTCGACGAGCAGCTTCACGAAGAAGCCCTGATCGGACATCCACCCGAAGATCACGTCGCCCTCGTGAGCGAACAGCGAGTCGGACCAGCCCGTCCCGGGAGCGGCTGAGAAGTCGCCCCCCGCGTCCGCGAGCTGCGTCGGCAGCCCGCTGCCGACGGGGGGAGCGGATCCCGAGAACATGCAGGGCGGCGAGGGCGCTCCGGCCTGATAGCAGTAGATGTTGTAGACGGTGGCGTCGTACTCCCAGAGGTCGGCCCCGCAGGGGGTGATCTGGGCAGCGGACATGGCGCCGGCGGGCGCCTGGTCGTCCCAGATCGTGTACACGGAGTCGATGAGGATGGGCATCGTGCTGGCCGAGTCCGGGAAGCCGGGCGAGATCTCGCCCTCCCTCGTGCCCTTCACGCCGTATATGCCGGCGCCCGGGGCCTCGTGAAGGAACCAGGTCGAGGCCGTCTCGCCCACCTGCGCCCAGGCCGAGGTGCCGTCTGCGTCGAAGTAGACCCTGTACCCGGTGGCGCCCGCGAGCGCATCCCACCGTATGTAGACCGAGTCGCCGGAGCAGGAGTCGGGGACGACCTCGACCCCCTGCACATCCCCCAGGCCTTCGTGGGTTATGGTGATCATCCCGTCGCTGTAGTCGGCGGTGTCGTCGGTGCCGTGGACGAGCTCTGCCCTCACGAAGTAGTCGGCGGCGGGGAAGGCGGAACAGTCCCAGAGCCAGCCCGTCGTGCCCACGTCGAGGGAGTCGGCGAGGAGCACCAGACCCGAGGACGGATCGGTGTCGGTGTCCGCGTAGATGCTCACGAGGGCATCGTCGGACCATTCGTCGTAGATCTCGACATCCCAGGAAACGATGTAGCTGTGGTCGGCCACCGCGCCTCCGGCCGGCGGAGCGGTGACGGTTATCGAGAAATCGTCCCCGGAGGGATTGCCGCAACCGCACAGGACCGCAGTCGACGCGGCGGCCAGGAACAAGCGGACAGTCATGAGCAAGACCTCCCCCCTGCCGTTACGGCCGGTGCTTCCCGAGGCTATACCCCTATATAGCCGGCGGGTTGCGAAAATGAGAAGGGGCGGGGTCTCCCCCGCCCCTCCGCAAGCCGGATGCCGAGGCTAGATGTTGGTCGTGAAGAGCCTCACGCCAGCGTGATCCTGCCACTCGTAGGTGAAGTCGATGCCGGTGCCGTTGGCGGAGCCGCCCACGGGGCCGTACACGTCATTGATGTACATCTTGACGAAGTAATCGTTGGCGAGGAGGCCGTAGATCACGTCGCCGGTGACTACGTAGCCGGTGGTCCACCAGCCGGAGGCCGGGGGAGCTCCGGGATTGTCGCCGGAAGTGAGGGCGTACATCTCGGTGTGGAGCCCGTCACCGAACGGCTCGACATCGCCCGAGTACAGCTCGGTGTAGGTCGGGTTCTGCTGCGGATCGTAGGCGTAGATGTCCTGGACGAAGCCGCCCGAGGAAGCCAGACCGGCCTCGCCGCCGGTCGAGCCGAAGATGAAGCCCGACGGGTACTCGGCAGGCGCGTAGTTGTCGTAGATGGAGTAGGACTCGCTGATGACGATGGGCATGGTGCTCTGCTCGGTGGCGTAGCCCTCGGAGGTGTCCTCGCCGGCATATGCGGTCACCGTGTAGGTGCCCGCGGAGGTGGCGGTGTGGGTGAAGGTGGTGGTGGCCACGTCGCCGACCTGGACCCATTCACCGGCGCCGTCGGCCTTGAACCAGACATAGTAACCTTCGGCGTCGGTGACGGCCGTCCAGTTCATGACGACATCTACGCCGGCGGTGGTCGTCCAGTCGATTGCGAAGCCGGTCACGGTGTCGAGCGTGCCGCCCGAGCCGGACGGGTTGTCGCCCTCGCAGGCGACCATCAGAGTCAATGCGGCCGCAAGCACCAACAGACTCAACCTCTTCATGGCATCTCCTTTCAGAGGGTTAGGCAAAACTCCGTGCTTCATCATAGGCAGGTGGCAAACAGGTGTCAAACTCCCCGCCCCTCTTCCCTCACTCTCCTCCGATGGTCCGCAGGGAGAACTCGGCGGCGGACCTGACGTCCAGAAGGCTGTCCCCGCTCAGGACTTCCAGAACGGGTATCGCGAGCGAGTCGCCGATCTCGCCCGCCGTGACCGCCACCTGCCTCCTCATCCGCTCGGCGGGATCCGAGGCCAGCGGCAGGATGGCCGCGAGGGACGCCGGGTTCCCGATGCTGCCAAGGGCCTGCACCGCGGAGAGCCTGGTGGCCAGCGTGTCGCTCGAGGCGAGTATGCCCTCGAGCGGGAGCCTGGCGGGCTCACCTGCTGATACCCCCATGAGGTAGATGGTGTTCCTGAGCCTCCGGCCGGACAGGCTGTCGAGCAGACCCAGCATAACGGGCAGGGAGGAGTCGGCGTTGGCCGCGATGACGTCCTCCATCGCGCGCAGGGCGAGGCCGTCCGTCGTGTTGAGGGGCTCGTCCAGGATGTAGCGCACAGCCTCCATGCCGCGAGAGGCTAGCTCCTGCCTGTGCGCGAGGACCCTTTCCCTGTTCTCGCCCACGTCCCATTCGGAGGCGACGGAGAAGAGCGAATCCATGTCCAGCTCCGAGGGATTCCCGATGGCCTCGGGGGGTATCACCTCGGGCGGGATGACCGCAGGGGCGTCCAGGCCGGCGCCGTAGGCTCCGTCGGTCCAGCTCAGGGAGTCGCCGCCGCGGCCCAGGTACCTGTCGTCGTCGGCCATGTCCAGGAACACTCCGCAGCTCGCGGAGCCCCTCGACCACGAGCCGACCCCGTGCCCGTCGCCACCGCATGAGTATGTGTCTGTTCCACAAGAATCTATGAACACCACGGCGGAGTTGTTTATCGAGAATCCCTGTGCGCCGTCGGAGAAGTAGTAGTCCATGCCCGAGGCGTCGTAGAGGAATCCTGTGGAGAGGTCGTGCGCTGCGCCCTGGGAGGGGCCGAAGCGGGAGAAGTAGCCGTCGTCCCCGCCGCCGTCCCAGAGGCAGCCCGAAGCGAGGTGGATGCCCGAGCCCTGGGCATACTGGGCTGCGTTGTAGCAGTCCTGCCCCTCCTCGTCGAAGAGCATGCCGAGCCCGTACCAGTAGGCTCCCCCCTGGCCGAAGATCTCGGCCCGGTACGTGTCGTTGCCGTTGCCGAAATCCGCCAGGAGCCCGCGCCCGCCTGCGACGACGGGTCTGAAGCCCATGGCGAAGCCCTGCGACATGGCCCTGTTGTCCTCGGGCCTCAGCGGCGCATGGGAGTACCGGAACCCGGCGAGATAGCAGTCGTTCCCCGAGCCGTCCGCCAGCACTCCGTGGCCCGCGGGGCCTCCGAAGCCCTGCCCGAAGCAGTAGGTCCTGTATGCGTCGTTGCCCGAGAAGTCGAGCAGATGGCCTTCACCCAGGCATCCCGCGCCCTGCGAGAAGAAGTCGGCGCTGTACCAGTCGTCGCCCGACAGGTCCGCGAGTATGCCCTGGCCGCAGAGGCCTGCCCCTTCCGAGATGGGGCCGGCATCGTAGGTGTCGTTGCCCGAGAGGTCGACCACCGCGCCCAGGCCCATCACTCCCGCCGCGAGCCTGGCCGGTGCGGGGCAGGAGTACCTGTCGTTCCCCGAGAGGTCGATCGCGATGGACACGGTGCGGCCGAAGGGTCCCTCGGCGCAGCCTGCCGCCTCCCAGACGTCATCCCCTCCGGTGTCCACGATCAGGTCGAAGCCGCAGTCAGGCAGGTAACGGTTCGGACCGGGGCCTCCGACGACCCAGGTCACCGGCCCCGACAGGTCGAAGCCCACGATCCCGCCCTCCACGCCGGGCAGGCCGAGGTCCGCGGGAGCCGCCCATCCCTCGTCGCTCAGGCCGGCGGCCAGCGCGATCAGCACCGATGGATCGACCGGCTCCAGGCGCGGCCAGCCCTCGAGGACAAGCGCGAGGGTGTCCGGGTGCGCGTCGAGGGTGTCGGGCGGGATGCGCCCCCTGTCGAGATGGTACGCGCCCCAGCCGCCCCATGGCCCGGGGTTGTCCGTGTCGGCCCAGAGATTGGTGACCAGGGCGAGGAGCGAATCGACATAGCCCGGACCCAGGGATGCCAGCGCGGCGTCGTACCGCTCCTGCTCGCCCCTTGCGAATCCGATCAGCGCGGTCATCCCGCCGGAGTGCTCCGCGGGAGTTGCCAGGAGCCCGGATGCGGCTGCCACCTCGCCCGAGAGCACGCCCGGGATGGCGAAGACATCCTGCAGGCAGAGGATGGCAAGGCTGTCCGGGAGTGCCACCGAGGGCGCCCAGTTCCTGTCGAAGTTCATCTGCGGCGGGGTCAGCGTCAGGCTGTCGAGCGCAGCGGCCAGAAGGGAATCGGCGCCCGGGGGCAGACCCGGGTGCGGAAGGGTGAGCATGGCCGACAACAGGAGAGGCGCCGTCATTCTCCCTCCATCCTTTACAGGTGATCGCAGGATATCTCGGGGCGGAGCCGGCGCGTCAAACCCCTTCCAGGCCCCTCAGGAACTGCAGGTCACCCCAGTCCCAGACGCGCGAGGGATAGGTGTCCACGTTGGCCGGGAAGCTGTTCCACTCCATCGTGGCCGGGCGGCAGGCCCCCCTGGAATGGATGACGAGCGCGACGAGGACGAGGAGCGCGAACAGCGCTTCCAGGGCGCGGCGCCCCCTGCCCCGTGCCTTTCTGCAGCCTCCTGTGAAGGGCGCGAGGAGGAGGACCAGGAAGGGCGTCACCTCCGTGAAGAACCTGGGGCCGAAGGACCAGCCTCCCCACCAGTGGGGGTAGAACGAGATGGCCAGCCAGTGCAGGAGCACGATTCCGCTGCAGAGCGCGAAGATGCCCCTGAGAGGCCCCGGCCGGAACGCTCCGGCGACCCCCGGAGCGGCGAAGACCAGGAAGGGGCAGTACACGAGGAGGCCCCTGGCGGGAGAGAACAGGTTGCCCGCGGCAGCCTCGGGGAACCCCTCGAGCATCGACAGCCTGCTCGGAGAGAAGTAGTCGGGCAGCAGCAGTCCGTCGTACATGAACCAGTCGAACGCCGCCATGCACGCCACGGAAGCGCATGCGCCGAGAAGGAGCGCCGTCAGGCTCCTGCGGTGCACTGCCAGGACGTAGACGGCCGTCAGGACTGCGGTGATGGCGTTGGTCGGGCGCAGGAAGAACCCGAACCCGAGGAGGGCGCCCAGGAGCGCGCCTCTCAGAGGACCTTCCCGGGCCAGCACGAGGAGATACAGGACGAGGGTGACCAAGAGGAGCGAAGTCGTATGCGACCATAGGGCTCTTCCCGCGGTCGAGAAAGCCGGTGTGCAGAAGATGAGGACCGAGGTCAGGAAGACGGCCTCGAGCCTGTTGCCCGTGATCCTTCTCAGAGTGGCGTAGAAGACGAGCGACGCCATCGCCAGCAGGAAGGCGGCCGTGACCAGCTCGATCCTGGGGGCGATCGCCACCGCGTCGAGTCGCTCGAACCGGTTCGCGGTGTGAGCCTGGACGAAGCGCGGCAAGCCCGGCCAGGCCTCTGTCGCCAGCCCCAGCGCCGCTTCGGCAGCTGCCACGAACGGGACGGTGACGATGGGCGTGCCGGCCGGGAAGAGGTAGAACCTGTGTCCGGCGTGGCTGAATGTGTCGCGGTACCCGTGCAGATCCAGCATCGGCTCGAACTCGTCCAGGTCGATATCCCCGGAGTGAAGCAGGCTGGAGGCGACGGGCACCGTCCAGAACGAGTCGGTCGAAGTGATGTTACCCGCGGCGATGTCGAGCAGGAAGACCGCAAGGGGCAGCAGGATCGACACAGGATCGAGGCGGGCCCTGAGGGAATCGGCCTTGGTCATAGGAACTCGACCTCCCGGGCCGGGTCCCGAACGCCAGCGGCAGGTGTCGATTGCATCCGGGGCGGGCCGGAGTTAGCTTCCCTGCCGGTAACATCCAGGAAAGGTGAAGCAATGAGAAGCCCTGCCGCGCTCGCCACCGAGGGGCTCCGGCTGGTCCGCCGGAACCGGCCTCTCATCCATCACATGACGAACAGCGTCGTCACCAACCTGACGGCGAACATCACCCTCTGCCTGGGCGCATCCCCCGTGATGGCGACGGCGGCGGAGGAATCCGCCGAGATGGCCTCGCACGCCGGAGCCCTGCTGCTCAACATCGGCACTCTCGATCCGCGCCTCGTCGAGAGCATGGTGGCGGCGGGAGAGAAGGCCAACGAGCTGGGGATCCCCGTGATCTTCGACCCGGTGGGCGCAGGGGCCACGCGCCTGAGGACGGAGAGCGCGGAACTCCTCATGTCCAGGCTGAAGATCTCCGTCATCAAGGGCAACGCCGGCGAGGTGCTCTCCCTCTGTGGCAGGACGGACTGTGTCCGGGGGGTCGACTCGGAGGGCGCCTCATTCGACCGTGACGCGTTCCGGGGGCTGGCGACCATGACCGGGGCGGTCGTGGGTGTCACCGGGGAGACCGACTTCGTCACGGATGGCGAGAACGACGCTTCGGTCGCTTTCGGCCATCCCATCATGGGCAGGATAACCGGGATGGGCTGCGCGGCGACCACCGCCGTGGCCTGTTTCGTCGCCGCCGGCGGCCCCCTCCTCGAGAGGGTGACAGGCGGCCTGGCGGCATTCGGGATAGCGGGCAGGCTCGCGGCTGACAAATCCTACGGCCCTGGGACCTTCGTCCCGAACCTGCTCGATGCCCTCGCCTCCCTCAGCGAAGAGAGCGAACACTGGCAGAAATCGCAGGCCTGAGGGAAGCCCTCCGCGTCTATCTGGTCACCGACCCGGTGCTCGCGGGGCCTGGAAGGCTCGAGCGGGTGTGCGTGGAGGCGGTCGAGGCGGGCGTGCGAATCGTCCAGATCAGGGACAAGACCGCCTCGCATGGCGAACTGGTCGGGCAGGCTCTCCGCTTCGTGCGGATGCTGCACCCCCTCGGAGCCTTCGTCATAGTGGACGACGACGTGCAGGCGGCGGTCGAGGCCGGAGCGGACGGCGCCCATGTCGGGCAGTGCGACATGCCTGCGGAGGCAGCGAGGAGAGCCCTCGGGCCGGACCGCATACTGGGGGTGTCCGTCCGCACCTCGGGAGAGGCCGCGGCCGCGGAGGCCGCGGGTGCCGACTATGTCGCGGCCAACCTTGTCTTCCCCACGGGCACGAAGACGGATATCGACGAGCCCCTGGGGCTCGCTGGGGTCTCGCGCCTGAGGATGTCCACCCGGCTGCCGCTGGTGGCCATCGGCGGCATCGATCCCGCGAACGCGCTCGATGTCGTGGAGGCAGGGGCCGACGGGCTCGCCGTGGGGTCGGCCATACTCTGCGCCGCAGAGGGGGGGGAGGGTGTCTCGGGCCTCTTTAGGGGCGCTGAGACAGGCTGT
>DIAQ01000101.1:0-34365 GCA_002414865.1 candidate division Hyd24-12 bacterium UBA5074
CCGCCACCGTATAATCAGTTATGCAGCAATGAGTTATGCTAACTGAACCAAGCTGGCGAGCTATTGCCTCGAATCGGGAAGCAGCTTCGGGCCTTCATCCCCTATCTTCTTGACATTGAATTGGCTGCCCTGCCTAGTAGTCAGGGGTGGCAAGATGAGATGCTCCCTTTCAGTCCCGATCCTTCTGCTGGCTTCTCTGGCAGCAGCTCAAACTGCATCACAGTCCGACTGGTCGGGCGGCCCGGGGACGCCGGGGCCAGTTACTGCCTGGGGCACATGCTTCTCGTCTGAGACTGGGTGCTTGTGGGACGCAGATCCGGGATCGGTGACAATCGCCACGATCGTTGAGCATCCTATCGGCAGTTCACTTGATGGTCCGACGCGTGTGCGCTCCTCCGATATTGACGGAGATGGCGACATCGATGTGCTGGGGTCCGCATATAGCGAGATCTCATGGTGGGAAAACCTCGACGGCCTCGGCGTTACGTGGAACAGGCACATGTTGTACTCCGGACTCCTCATCTACCCGCAAGGCGAATGCTCGGATATCGACGGTGATGGCTCTATGGATGTGCTAGGGGCACTTTGTCTCTCGGACTTGATCGTCTGGTGGGACAACGTCGACGGCCTGGGCACCAGCTGGGTGGAGCATTCGATCGGCGGCTATTTCTACGGCGCCTATGCCATCTACTCCGCCGACATCGATGGCGACGGCGATGTGGATGTGGTGGCAGCTTCCGCCTCGTATGGCCACCCCACCTGGTGGGAAAACGTCGACGGCCTTGGCACCTTCTGGATCGAGCATACGATCGAGGAGGTGGGCGGCTGCAACCGGTCTATCTACGCCGATGACATTAACGGCGACGGCTGCGTCGACGTACTGGGAGGTCACTCGAGCAACGATGAAATTGTCTGGTGGGAGAACGTCGACGGCCTTGGCACAACTTGGATCAAACGCATAATCGACGGATCGTTCGACTCCGCCCGCAGCGTTCACTCGAATGATGTGGACGGAGATGGTGATATCGATGTTCTCGGTGCTGCTTATGGCGCGGATGAAATCATCTGGTGGGAGAATGCCGACGGCGCGGGCACCAATTGGATCGAGCATCCTGTCGATGCGGAGTTTGACGGCGCTCTCTCCGTCTACTCCGACGATCTGGATGGAGACGGAGATATCGATGTGCTTGGTGCCGCCGCCGCTATTTCCACCGATGACATCGTCTGGTGGGAGAACTCCGACGGATCGGGAACAAGCTGGATCGAGCACATCGTAGACGCGGATTTCATGAGTGCGGACTGCGTCTACTCCGATGATCTGGACGGAGACGGTGAAACTGACGTATTGGGGGCTGCCGAAGGAGACGACATGATCTCATGGTGGGATCTCCATGCCGACTTCGACAGTGCCAGTCTTGAGTCCAGCATCCTCTATATCGGCTGTGACCCGGACTGGGGTTCGCTGCTATGGACTGCTCAAAATCCTCCGGGCACGGCAGTCTCGTTCCAGGTCCGGGCTTCCGATGACTACACGCAGATGGGCGCGTGGTCAGATACGCTGACCGTTCCATGCTCGCTTCACGGCGTTCTCGCAGACAACGCCAGCTACATTCAGTACCGGGCCATCCTGACAACAGCCGATCCCGACACGACGCCGACGCTTCTCGATGTGACAGTTACCTGGGATCCGCTCGGCACGGGAGAAGGCGAAGGGCCAGCGACCCTCGAGCTGTTGCCGTTCTCCCCGAATCCCATATCCGGGCCGATTGCCGTGAGCTTCGGTCTGCCATCCGCCATGATGGCTGGCTTCTCGGTATTCGACGTATCGGGGAGAGTGGTCGTTCAGAAACCGGCTGCAGAGTACCCCGCTGGCTACCAGCAGAACCAGCTCGGAGAGCTGCCGCCCGGCATCTACATCTGCCGCATGAGTGCAGGGAGCTTCACCGCCACGCAGCGCTTCGCTGTAGTGGAGTAGTACCGAGCAGGAGGACCTTTCTTCCTGGTGCTCCAATCCGACATGGCTACTTCTTTGCAGACCAGTAGAGGATCGATGACCTCCGGGGGCTGAGAACGACGTCTAGATGAGGCTTCACGAAGCCTCGCTCCAGGCCGCGATCTTCACGAGTTGGGCCATCAGGGTGTTCCAACCGGAAACGACCAAGCCCGCCAGGGGGGAGCCTCGGCCCGATCTACTCGTAGTGCGTCCACATTCTGAGGATCTTTATGGTCTTCTCTTCATCGAGGACCTGGTAGACCAGTCTGTGCTGGATGTTGATGCGTCGCGAGACGGCTCCTTTGAGATCACCCAGGAGACGCTCGAACGGGGGAGGGGACGCATAAGGATCCTTATCAAGCAGTTCGAGCAGGACCTCCGCCTTCTCCCGGAGGCCGGCTGCCTGGATCTTCTTCGCGTCCTTCCGGGCCTGCGCGGTGTAGACCAGGCGCCAGATCACCAGCCGGGCTTTTCGCTGCACTTCCCGACCGGTGTCTTCATGCCCTCGACGATGCTCTCGCGCATCCCGGGGACCGAGAGCAGGAAGAGGGTTTCCTGGATGGAACGCCAGTCCTCTTCGGACAGGAGCACGGCGTTACTCCTCTTACCCGTTATCAGGATCGGCTCGTGAGTCTCGGCCGCCTCGTCTATGAGGCGGTACAGCCGGGCTCTGGCATCAGTGGCGCTGAGCGCAGACATTGGCTCCCCCTTTGGTCTGCAATATCGTACGCAATGCCGTACGGAGCGTCAATGCCGACCATTTTGCACCGATGCTCCATTCCTCCATGGCTACCTCTCCTCCGACCGGGAGAGGATCTGAGGGGGCAGCGTATTATAGACGCAGTCCGGGGCTTGCATCACGAAGCCTGGCTCCAGGCCGCGATCTTCATGAGCTGGGCCATGAGGGTGTCCCAATCGGAAACGACCAGGCCGTAAAGGCATATCTTGTCATACCACAATATGATATGCTA
Organism: candidate division Hyd24-12 bacterium UBA5074; assembly: GCA_002414865.1. Classification (GTDB taxonomy): domain Bacteria; phylum Fermentibacterota; class Fermentibacteria; order Fermentibacterales; family Fermentibacteraceae; genus UBA5938. Next base: position 2,965 of record DIAQ01000101.1, read on the forward strand.
ACTGGTACATGCTGGTGGGCTATCGCCCGAATCGGGAAGTGGCGTCGGAGTCACAATCTGAGCACCTGCCCGGATCCGAGCGGCCGTTCTCTTCTCCCGCATTCTTCATCGAATCCAAACACTCCGGCCTGATCTTCTACAGCACTTCGAAGGGAGTCTGCATGGAGAAGACAAGGGTTCTGTTCCTGTGCACCGGGAATAGCGCCAGAAGCCAGATGGCCGAGGCATTCCTGCGTCACTACGCCGGTGAGAGGTTCGAGGCTTTCAGCGCAGGGCTGGAGCCGAAGGAAATAAACCCTCTCGCCTCTCGCGTGATGGAGGAAGCCGGCATCAGCCTGGCCGGGCAGCGCTCCAAGAGCCTGTTCGAGTTCATGGGCAAGATGCACTTCGGCTATCTCATCACCCTGTGCTCCCATGCTGAGCAGAGTTGCCCGGCCGTCTTCCCCGGCATCGGGCAGAGACTCCACTGGGATCTCGAGGATCCTGCCGCTTCGACCGGAACGGAAGAGGAGAGGCTTGACGCCTTCCGGCGCATAAGGGATGAAATCGCCAGGAAGGTTCTGGCCTTCACCCGGATGTAGGAGATGCAGCAGAAGCAGAGCAGCCTGATAGCTGTTGTAGATGACGAGCGCGACATTCTCGAACTCGTTGATCTGCACCTTCGAAGGGCCGGATTCGAGACTGTGATCTTCGAGAGATCCAGGCCGTTCCTCGACTCGCTCTCGTCACGCCTTCCCGACCTCGTCATCCTCGACCTCATGCTGCCGGATCTCCCGGGGCATGAGGTCATGCGCCTGCTCGGATCCGACGGCCGGACCGCGCGCCTCCCGGTGATCATGCTGACCGCCCTCGGTTCGGAATCCGACAGGATAGCCGGGCTGGACAGCGGTGCTGACGACTACCTCCCGAAGCCCTTCTCGCCGGCCGAGCTCGTGGCGAGGGTGAAGGCGGTCCTCCGCAGAGCGGGAGAAGGCGGAACCGGGATCCTCGAAGTCGCGGGGATGCTCAGGATAGACTTCGACAGGTACGAGGTATCGGTAAAGGGGAACCTGGTTAGCCTCACATCAACCGAGTTCAGGCTCCTGCGGATCCTTGTCGATGGCGGGGGAAGGGTGTTCTCTCGCGAGAAGCTGCTCGAGCTGCTGTGGGAGGGCGAGAAGTTCGTGTTCGACAGGACCATAGACGTCCATATCACGAACCTCCGGGCGAAGCTGGGCGAAGCCGGCGGCCTGATCCAGAGCGTTCGGGGCGTCGGCTACAGGATGAAGACCTTATGAGGCGAACGATACTCGTCTCTTCATTTCGCGGGTATGCGATAGTCATACTCGTACTCGGCCTACTATCGCCTCTGTTGATCTTCGGCGGGCTTCGGCCCGTCATCAGGTCCCTCGCGCTCGAGGACCTGGCAACGACCACCTATGCTGTTAGAAGCGCGCTGTCGGAAAGCATTCTCTCCGGCGACATGGAGCGGACGGACAGCCTGGCTCGCAGCCTGCAGGCCGAGACAGGGGCGCGGATTACCGTGATCGCCCCCGACGGCCGGGTCCTGGTAGATACGGATGCCGATCCGCTCGCGATGGAAAGCCATCGAACCCGCACAGAGGTCATTGCGGCGCTCGAGTCCGGCGAAGGCACAGCCATAAGGAACAGCGCCACCCTGGGCACCGCCATGCTCTATGCGGCTGTGACGCTGAAGCAGGGCGACACCGTTCTGGCAGTGGTCCGATCCAGCGTTCCGTTCCGCCACCTCGATTCCATCGTAGGCGGGATCGCCTCCAGGATGGCGCTGCTGGCCGCTATCGCAGTAGCCCTGTCGGCCTTGATCGCCTGGATCTTCTCCAGGTCCCTGGCCGTGCCAGTCAGGAGACTCGCCGATGGTCTTGCGTGGATGCAGGCGGGCGACTACGGGGTTCGAGCCGAGCCGTCCCGCATCCGCGAGCTGGACGATCTGGCAAAGGGGTTCAACAACGCCGCCGAGAGGACGGGAGGACTGATATCCGATCTGTCGGAGAGGACTTCCCAGTTCGAGGCCATACTGGATTCGTCATCCGGTCCACTTGCCGTCCTCGACAGGCAGGGGCGGTTCGTCTTCGCCAACGATGCGTTCAGAGCTCTCGGTGCGAGTGACGATCTTTCAGGAAGGGACTACAGAGAGGTCATCGCGAGTTCCGAGATCCAGTCCTTGCTGCGGAAAGCGCTCGAAGCGCCCGGGAGTGGCCAGGACAGGGTCTCGAAGGACGGCAGGACCTGGGCCGCTTCCTGGACGGTCGTCGCGGGTCACGAACAGGTCGTCCTCGGCATGGCCGACATCACAGATGCGGTAAACCTCGCAGCCGTAAAGCGCGATTTCGCGGTCAATGTCGCCCACGAGCTGAGAACCCCTCTCACAGCCATCAAGGGCTTCGCGGAAACGCTTTCCGAACACGCCGACGATGAGGAGCGCAAGTATCTGGATATCATCCTGCGCAACGCGGAGAGGCTCATCAGCCTCGTCAGGGACGTACAGGCTCTCGCGGAGATGGAGAGGCCCGGGTATGAGCTCGAGGCCGAGGAAGTGGATCTCAGGGCTCTTCTCGGCCCGGTCATCGAGCTCTTCCGCCCTGCGGCGAAGGAGAAGGGGCTCGAGCTGGCTCTGGAACCAGGCAGCTCCGTGCTCGTGAGCGGAGACCCCTACAGGCTCGAGCAGCTTGCCATAAACCTCCTCGACAACGCGATCAAGTACACGGACAAGGGTTCTGTCCGCCTGTCAGTCTCAGAGGATGAAGGGCAGGCTCTCCTCGAAGTTTCGGACACGGGGCAGGGCATTCCCGAGGCTGATATCCCCCGGCTCTGCGAGAGGTTCTACGTGGTGGACAGGTCTCGCTCCCGCCATCTCGGGGGAACCGGCCTGGGCCTGGCCATAGTCAAGCATATCGTCATGCTGCATAGCGGGGCACTAGGCATAAGGAGCGAGGTCGGGAAAGGGTCCACTTTCTTTGTGAGATTCCCGTTGTTCACCGGCCCTTCACCATCCTAACAGAATCTTAACCCGACCCCAATAATTTCCTCACATGAGAAACCGATACTCCCTCCATGCACCGAGAGCACAACACGAAGGCCGGCGAATGCCTGAGCCGGGATTGTGCCTGAACCCGAGGGAGTGAGCAAATGCACATGGCGAAAGCAGGTTTCAGCCTTCTTCTGCTGCTGGTTGGGTTGCTCTACGCCTCGACCGCACGGGCGGACGGCGTCTACGGCGACTTCATCGTCGACTGGAGCTACATTGCGGGTCACCACCTGGACGGCCAGATGACATCGGACTCGACCGTCATGGATCTCGACGGCTGGAACGGCTTCCAGCTCCGCAGGGTCCGCATCGGCTTCAAGCGCAGCCTGACTCCCGAGCTGGCCATGAACTTCAGGCTCGAGGCCTCCCAGCCCGATTTCTTCTCCTCGCTGGGATACGATGGCAAGGTTCCAGCCGTGGCGACGCCGTTCGTCAAGGACGCCTATGTCACATGGACCATCGCCCAGGGCTTCAACCTCCAGGGCGGCCTCCAGGCCAACCCGATGAACAACAATCCCGAAGCTGTCTGGGGCTATCGCTCCATGGAAAAGACGGTCGGTGACCTGCAGGGCCTCGAACCGAGCCGTGACCTGGGCCTCGCCCTCACAGGCAGCTTCGACAGGTTCTACTTCACCACGCTGATCGGGAACGGCCAGGGCGATAAGAGCGAGGACTACCGAGGCAAGGAGATCTTCCTCGTCGGCGGGTACATGCCCATGCCCAACCTCTACGTGGAGGCCGGCCTCGGATACGAGAAGGAAGCTGAAGACCAGACCCACACCACGTTCCAGGGCTTCCTCGGGTACAACGGGACCTCGTTCCACGGTGGGGTCCAGTACGACTCGTTCGTTCGCAGCTATGCCGATGACACCGAGGACCTGGAAATCAACGCCATCTCGGCATTCGCCGGCGTGCCGCTGTCACCGAAGTTCGAGGTCATCGGCCGCTTCGACAGGGTGGATGCGAATCCCTCCGCCGACAACATCACGCAATTCCATATGGCGGACTACGCTCCGACCAACACGATCATCGGCGGTGTGGCCTTCACGCCCGTCGCCAACTTCCAGATCATCCCGAACGTCGAGTACGTGTCGTATGGGGACCCGGAGGACTCGACCATCGAAACACCCGATCCCGACACTTTTGTAAGAGTGACTCTCTGGAACAAGTGGTAAACCCGGGAAGCGCCGGCGGCCGGGAGCCGCCGGCGCACTCCAGAATCGAGGAGACTGTCGTGAAACTGCACAGGATAGCCCTTTCGAGCTGCGCTATCGCAATTCTGGTTCTCAGCCAGGGCTGTGGCCGTCAGGGCGGCTCCGGATCGTCTGCCGCGCAGGAGGATACTCTGAGCGGTGAGATCTCCGTGGTAGGGTCGACCACGGTTCAGCCGGTGGCCGAAAGGCTGGCGGAAGCATTCGAAGCTCTTCATCCAGGTGCAGTCATCAATGTGCAGGGAGGCGGGAGCAGCGTAGGAGTCACGTCCGCCGGCGAGAGCAGCGCCGAGATAGGCAGTGTCTCCAGAGACATAGCCCAGAGTGAGTTAGACCAGTATCCGTCACTCGTGATCCACACCATCGCCCGTGACGGAATAGCGATAATCGCGAACACCGATGTCGCTGTGAGCGACCTCTCGCTGGATCAGATCAGGGGAGTCTTTTCCGGCTCGGTCATGAACTGGAGCCAGGTGGGCGGTCCGGACTCCCCCATCATTGTGGTGTCACGGGAAGAGGGATCCGGCACCAGGGACGCCTTCGAGGAGCTCGTCCTCGGTGAAGGCTCGCAGATGGCTGGAAGCGCGATCCTGCAGCCTTCGAATGGGGCCATCCTCACCACCGTGGCGGGAACTCCTGCGTCCGTCGGCTACCTGTCGTTCGGATACCTGGATCCCTCGGTGAAGACGATCTCGATCGACGGTGTGGCTCCCACTCCCGGAAGTGCTGCTGCAGGGACATATCCTGTTGTCAGACCATTGAATCTAGTGACAAATGGAGAAGCAACCGGCCTCGCCCGTGCGTGGATCGACTTCATCTACAGCGCGGATGGACAAGCCATAGTGGCCGAGGAAGGCTACCTCCCCGTCAACTAGCCGATCCCGGCCCTGAAGGGAAGATCATGAAGAGCAAGCTGCTGGAAGTAGTTGTCCTGGCCGCAGCCGTGTCCCTGGGAGCGCCTGCAGCGATCGCACAGGACGAGGAGATCACCATTGTGGGCTCGACAACGGTTCAGCCCCTTGCCGAACTCCTCGGTGGGGCATGGGAGGCGATGAACCCCGGCGTAACCGTCACGGTTTCCGGCGGCGGATCGAGCGTCGGCGTGACAACCATAGGAGCGGGGAATTGCGACATCGGAACGGCTTCCCGCGAGATCACCACGGCCGAGATGTCCAGATACCCCAACCTCAGAGTGTTCACGATCGCCAAAGACGGCATAGCGATAATCACAAACCAGGACAACCCGTTGTCCAACCTGAGCAGCGCCCAGGTGAGGGACATCTTTACGGGCGACATCTCCAACTGGTCCGAGGTCGGTGGTCCTGACGAGGGAATCGTGGTTGTGTCGCGCGAAGAGGGCTCCGGCACAAGGACTGCGTTCGAGGAGTTGGTCTTTGCCAGCAGTGCAATCATCACCGGCCTTGCCATCCTGCAGCCGTCGAACGGCGCGGTGATGACCACGGTAAGCACCACTCCGGGCTCGATCGGCTATGTCTCCTTCGGCTATCTCAACGATTCTGTCAGAGTCTTGTCGATCAATGGTGTGGTGCCGACAGCAGCCAATGCTGTCGCCGGCAGGTATCCGATAGTCAGGCCTCTGGAAATGCTGACGAATGGCGACCCCTCTCCTGCAGTGCAGGCCTTCCTCGACTTCATTCTCGGGTCCGAGGGCCAGGCGATCGCAGTCGACGAGGGATACCTGTCGATCAGCGAATAGGGCAGAAAGGATGAGCATCCGGAAGGCCGGTATGACCCGCAAGCACCTCTCCGACTTGGTGATGAAGAGCATCTTCAGGATATCCGCGTTCGCGTCCGTGGCGATCGTCGTCCTGATCGGCCTCTTCATCCTTCGCGAGGCTCTGCCTGCCTTCCGCGAGATAGGTGTCTGGAAGCTGCTCACCGGGACCGAGTGGAGGCCCGGGCAGAATCTGTTCGGCCTACTCTCCATGATAGCAGGCTCCGGCCTGGTGACACTCGGTGCGATCGTCCTCGGCCTTCCACTTGCTCTTGGATGCGGGATCTTCATGGCTGAGATCGCCCCTGCCTGGATCCGCGGCATCGTGAAGCCCTCGATAGAGCTTCTTGCGGGGATCCCCTCCGTCATCTTCGGGTTGTTCGGGATGGTCGTGCTGGTGCCCCTGGTTCGCGGCATCGACTATCCCGGGAACGCAGGATTCGGGCTGCTCTCTGCTTCGATCGTCCTTGCCGTGATGATCCTGCCGACGATCGCCAGTGTGTCGGAAGTGGCGATACGCTCCGTTCCGGACGAATACCGGCAGGGGGCTCTGGCTCTCGGCTCGACGAGATGGGAGACGATCCGGAAGGTCATCCTGCCAGCTGCCCGCTCGGGAATACTATCTGCAGTCGTCCTCGGCCTGGGCAGGGCCGTCGGCGAGACGATCGCCATGATCATGGTCATCGGGAACTCGGTGATGATGCCCACCGCGGCGGGGGGCGATCCACTCGGGATCTTCCTGAGCCGGGCCAGGACACTCACCGGCAACATCGCCGTGGAGATGAACTACGCCACTGGACTGCATTCCCAGGCCCTGTTCGCGACCGGAGTGATACTCTTCCTGCTCATCATGGTGATCAACTCCACGGCGCGAGCCCTGATGGCCCGGAGCATGGGCAGCAGCAGATGAGACGGTATCCGTCGGCCGGCAGCTGGCGCATGGCCCTGCGGAAGGCAGGCCAGGGGTCTGCGTTCAGCCTGTTCTGGATGGCGGGCATCGCCGCGACGGCGGTCATGCTTGCCGTTGTCGGCTACGTGGTCGTGAAGGGCGCCCCCCAGCTCTCGCCGGACTTCTTCACCACCTCGCCCCGGGGGGGACTCTCGGGCGAAGGCGGGATCGCGTCGACCATAGTCACGACGTTCTACCTGGTGCTGATGACCCTCCTGGTCGCGGCCCCCCTGGGAGTCTGCGCCGCGATCTACATGGTGGAGTATGCCGGGGCGACCAGGAGCCACCTGGCGGTCGGCTTCCTCCGCGTCGCCCGCTTCGGAGTCGAGACTCTGGCCGGGATACCCTCGATCATCTTCGGCCTTTTCGGGTATGCCCTGTTCGTCACGGCTCTCCACTTCGGGTTCTCCCTGCTCTCCGCCTCCCTTGCAGGAGCCTGCCTCATCCTGCCCGTGGTAATCCGCACGGCCGAAGAGGCTCTGAAGGCGGTTCCAGCAGGCTACCGCGAGGCTTCGCTCTCGCTGGGGGCCAACCGATGGGAGACGATCCGGAAGGTAGTTCTCCCCTCGGCCCTGCCCGGGCTGACGACCGGCCTGATCCTGGGCGTGGGGAGGGTCCTCAGCGAGACGGCGGTTTTCTACGTAACGCTTGGTGGGAGCTACAGGACCCCGACTTCGATCCTTTCGTCGGGGAGGACCATGGCGCTGCACGTCTACTACCTCGCCATGGAGACCCGTGCGTTCGAGAAGGCGATGGCCACCGGCGCCGTCCTGATCCTCCTGATCATCGCGGTCAACCTTGCCATCAACATGGTCTCGAGGCGGCTCTCGGCCTCGATGAGGGGCTGAGGGCATGTCCGACGAGCACCGCCTCCGGACAGAGGGCTACAGCCTGTTCTACGGATCCTTCCGCGCGCTGAACGACATAACGGTGGATATCCCGGCCAACGCGATAACCTCGATCATCGGACCCTCGGGCTGCGGGAAGAGCACCTTCCTACGAAGCTTCAACAGGATGAACGAGCTGATCCCCGGAGTCAGGATCACCGGGAGGGTTCTCCTGGATGGTGAGGACATCTTCCTGGAGGATGTAGTCGCCCTCAGGAAGAAGGTCGGCATGGTCTTCCAGCGGCCGAATCCCTTCCCCAAGACGATATTCGACAACGTTGCATACGGTCCGAGGATTCACGGGGCGCGCGACCGGGGAGGGCTGGCGGCTCTCGTAGAGCGAAGCCTGCGCGATGCTGCGCTCTGGGACGAGGTGAAGGACGATCTCCAGAAATCGGCTCTCGCCCTCTCCGGGGGACAGCAGCAGCGCCTCTGCATCGCACGGGCCCTCGCTGTCGAGCCCGAAGTCATCCTGATGGACGAGCCGGCTTCGGCCCTGGACCCGATAGCAACGCTCAGGATCGAGGAGCTCCTCCAGGCGCTGAAGCAGAAGTACACCATCGTGATAGTAACCCACAACATGCAGCAGGCTGCCCGTGTCTCGGACTTCACGGCCTTCATGATGACCGACGAGCAGAGAGCGGGGAACCTGGTGGAATTCGGACCCACGAAGCAGATCTTCACCACTCCGCGCGACAGGCGGACCGAGGACTACATCTCCGGCCGGTTCGGATAGGAGACGGACAGGAATGCACAGGGATGCTCTGGACAATGAGCTCCTCGCGCTGCGCGAGGAGGTCGTGGCCATGTCGGGCAGAGTGCGGACAGCAATCCGGGAATCGATGGTTTCCTTGAAGTCGAGGGACCTGTCAACAGCCCAGAGGCTGATCGAGGCTGACGAAGAGACGAACCTCATGCGCTATGGCATCGAGGAGAGATGCCTGACCGTCGTCGCGACGCAGCAGCCGGTCGCGGGGGACCTGCGGGCGCTGTTCTCCATCCTCGAGATAGCGACCGAGATCGAACGTATCGGCGATTACGCCAAAGGTATAGCCCGTATCAGTATAGCCATCGGTGACAAGCCTCTGATAAAGCCGATCGTCACGATCCCGGTCGTGGCCGATAAGATCTGCTCCATGCTGGAGGACGCGATGAAGGCGTTCATCTCGGGCTCGGGCGATCTTGCACGCGAAGTGGCTTCCAGGGATGGCGAGATCGATCTCCTCAACGACAGGATCCAGCGGGAGATCCTCACCTTCACCATGGAGGACCCTCGGAACATCCCTGGAGCCCTGCAGCTGACCTGGGTTGCCCACAACCTGGAAAGGGCCGGAGACAGGATCGTGAACATCTGCGAGAGGATCATGTTCACGATAACCGGGGAGCTCACGGATCTGGACTGACAAGCATCGGCTTTCCGGGAAGTGGATCCTCCAGTCTTCGACGCCCGATAAGAGTCAGGCCCCGCCATTCCTGACGGGGCCTGATCGCTCTGCCGAGATTCCGCTCAGTGGATCAGATGTACGCCCTCTCGCCATGGAGTGTCTCATCCAGGCCCATGATTTCCTCGTCCTCGGAGGTTCGTACCGGAGTGATCTTGTTGATAAGCCATAGCATTCCCCAGGAGAAGACGAAGGCGTATGCCGATGCTCCGAGCACAGCAAGCACCTCTTTCAGAAAGAAGCCGACATTGCCGTACAGGAGCCCGTCCGCACCATTTGGATTGATCGCCTTGGAGGCGAATATCCCGAGCAGGATCGTGCCGAGTATCCCGCCGACGCCGTGAACACCCCAGACATCCAGGGCATCATCCCACTTCAGCCTGTTCTTGAGCGCGATCGCAAAATAGCAGATGAATCCAGCATCGATCCCGATTATCACAGCTGAGTGGATGCTCACGTATCCCGCACACGGGGTGATCGTTGCAAGGCCGGCCACGGCACCCGTAAGCAGCCCCACGAATTTGGGTTTCTTCTCGGCGATCCAGGCCATGATCAGCCAGGTGATTCCTGCGAATGACGCTGCGGTGTCAGTGTTCAGGAATGCCTGTGCGGTGACTGCATCGACCTGAAGCTCGCTCCCCGCGTTGAACCCATACCATCCGAACCAGAGGAGGCCGGTTCCCAGAGCCACGAGGGGGAGGCTGTGCATCCCGGGGTCAGCCACTTTTCGTCTTCCGACAAAGAAGACCGACGCAAGCGCGGCCATTCCCGCGATGGCATGTACGGCAATGCCTCCAGCGTAGTCCAGCACGCCCCACTTTGCCAGCAGGCCGCCTCCCCAGATCATGTGAACCACAGGGAAATAGACGAATAGAAGCCACAGCGTGAGGAATATCATGTACGGCAGGAATCGGACGCGATTTGCGAATGCGCCCGTGATGAGAGCAGGCGTGATTATCGCGAACATCATCTGGTAGGCGCAGAAGACCCACATCGGGATATTCGAGGAACCCATGAAGGGCGTCAGCGGGTCGATCCCCCGCAGAAACGCCATGTCCAGATTGCCGATTATCCCCCCCTGGCCGCCGCTGAAGCACAATGAAAACCCGCACAGATACCAGATTACGGTGGTCCATCCCATCGAGACGAAGCTCTGCATCATTATGGCAAGAACGTTTTTCCGGCCCACCAGGCCGCCGTAGAAGAATGCAAGCCCCGGCGTCATGAGCATGACCAGGCTCGTGGCCAGGAGCATGAAGCCGGTGTTCCCGGTATCGAACACGTTTTCTCCTTCCCAGGTTGTCGCGACTCGTCAGAAGTCGGCAAGGCCTGCTCATCTGATGATCAGTTCGAATCTGTTCGATGGGAACCAGCAATTACCCTCCTGCAGATGGAGGGAAATCCCTGCCGATCGAGCCTGAACTGGACGGGTGTGGGTCACCTAGTCCGCCGAGGTCAGCCCCTCGCGGATGGCGTACTTGGTCAACTCGGCAATACTTCGCAACCCCAGCTTGCCCATGATCTGCGTTCTATGCGCTTCGATCGTCTTGATGCTGAGACCCAGCTCTTTCGCGATGCTCTTGGTGGAACGCCCATCAGCGACCAGGCGGAGCACTTCCTTCTCGCGTGGCTTCAGGGCTGTCGGCCCGCTGTCAGCAAAGGTCTTCAGCGCCTGTGCGTACTCTCCGATCACCTGGCTGTTGATCGAAGGGCTCAGGAAGAATCCACCTGAAAGAACCATGCGAATGGCCAATATCAGATCCTCGAAAGCCGATTCCTTCAGTAGATAGCCTCTCGCTCCGGCATTCAGGGCTTCGGCGACGAATCTCTTGTCAGCATGCATCGAAAGCATGATCAAGCCGGCCTTCTTGTCGATCGCGGATATTCGCCTGGCAGCCTCGATCCCGTTGATCCCGGGCATCGAAATGTCGAGGATCACGATATCGGGCCTGTGCTCGGCAAAGAGACTGATAGCGTCTTCGCCGTTGCCGGCCTCCGCCACGACCTTCAAGCCCGGGGTGCGCCCGATCATGTCGCGGAGGCTCTCGACGAAGATCCTGTGATCGTCGGCCAGGAGAACCCGTGTGGCCATCAGCCAACCGCCCTCCATGCGGGGATGCTCAGGATAACCTTGGTGCCCCTGCCCAACCCTGACTCAATCCTCATATCCCCGCCCAGGGATTTCGCACGCTCCATGACGCTCAGGAGGCCGAACTTGTTCTCTCGGCCCAGCTCCCTGAGCCGGGATTCCGGATCGAACCCGGCGCCGTCGTCTGATACTTCGAGGATCAGCTTGTCGCCCTCTGAATGCACCCGGATTTCTGCCAGCGAGGCGCCTGCGTGCTTTGTGATGTTGGCCACCAGCTCCATGGCGCACCTGAAGACGACCATGGCGATCCCTTCGGGAGGTCGCGCAGCATCTTCCGATACCGAGACGACAACGCGAAAACCACCTTTGGTCGAATAACGCTCCGCAAGCCAATCCATGCCGGCGCAAAAGCCCAGCTCTGAAAGCACCGGAGGGCTCAGCTCGAAGGTCAGGAACCGTGTGTAGGCTATGATCTGATCCAGCAGGGATTTCATGCCTTCGAACGCCGGATCCAGGCCGCAGAAGACGGCGTCACCCTGGGTCTCGACAAGCTTCATACGGAGCAGTGCAAGAGCATGCCCAAGATGATCATGGAGGTCTTCAGCGATTGCCCTTCGCTGCTTTTCCTCCAGGAAGGCAAGAGAAGCACACGGATTTTCCAGGTGCCTGTTCTGAGTTCCCGAGCTCCGTGCCTCGTCGCCCTCTGGAGAATTTTCGAATCCGTGCATGGCCCTCCACTGGATACGCCTGACTCATATCGAATCCGCCAGCGAGCTATCGATGTCGGCGGCGGGATGGTTAATACCAAACCCACATCGGACCCGCCAGACTGGGAAACGAACAGCTGTCATCACAGGAACACCTGGACTCGGCCAGGGGAATCCCCGCCCGACTCCAGTCCTCTCAGGCCGCTGCTCCTCCGACTGGTAGAAGCCCGGCAGCATCCCGGGTTGAAACGACCTCCAGAACTGGCTTCACGAAGCCCCTCTCCACGCCGCGATCTTCACGAGCTGGGCCATGAGGGTGTCTCATCGGAAAACGACCCTGCTCGCCATAGCACAAACGCTTATATATCATATTTATAGTAATTATATGCTACCTGTGGTCTGCCCGTGGCTAAAGGATGGCTGCCGAGACTGCTCCTCCCACCAGAACGACCCAGGCGACATCGACCTTCCGGAGCAGAGCGACCAGTGCCAACCCCGCGAGGATGGCGGAAGGGACGCTCCAGGGTGCCACCCGGGCGAAATGGATCGTCACTGATGCGAGGAGTCCGACGAACGACAGAACCAGGGACCTGGTGGCGGCTGCGAATGCAGGAGACGACTGGAGCCGCCTGAACCAGGGCTCTGCCAGCAGGAGGATGAAGAAAGAGGGCAGGAAGATGGACAGCGTGGCCACGATGGAACCGAGCAGCCCCGCCACCTGATAGCCGACGAATGTCGCCGTTATGACGATCGGGCCCGGCGTCACCTGGCCGAGGGCGATGCCGTCCATGAAGACGCCAGCACTCATCCAGCCGTGAATGCCTACGACCTCCCGGTACAGAAGCGGAAGCGACGCGAAGCCGCCACCGAATGCGAGGATGTCCACTTTCATCATGACCAGGGCCAGTGCTGCAAGACGGGTGTTCACAGCGATGAGAATGCCCAGGAGAACTGCTCCAAACGCCAGAACCAGCGCGGGCGATCGGAATGACTCGATCCCGACCTTCATGGCAGGGCGTTCCTGTGGCAGAGGGGAGGAATGCCTGAGGACCAGGGGGCCTGCCAGGCCGGCTGCGAGAACGATAAGGAATGTGTTCCCACCAATGAAGTAGAGCGCTCCTGCCGCTGCCGATATCAGACCCTCCCGGACACTCCCGATCGATGACCGGCCGAAGGTCCAGGTCGCATACGCCACGAGAGCAACCACAAGGACCCGGAGACCGAGCAGTGCGGAGGCCACTCCGGGGATGCCCGCTGCATGGTCGTAGGCAGCCGAGAGGACGAGCATGATGAGGAAGGCTGGCAGACCGAATCCGAGGAAGGCCGCAATAGCACCCTTGAACCGCAGCGTTCTGAGCCCGGCATAGGCAGCGCACTGCATGGCAGTGGCACCAGGAGCCGCCTGGCACAGGGCGACACCCTGCCTGAACTCCTCCTCCGACAGCCAGCCCTTCCGCGAGACCACCATCCGTTTGATGTAGGCAACCATCGCCGGTCCGCCGAAGGAGACTGCCCCCAGACGAAGGAACGAGAGAAAGACCCGCCACAACCCGGGGGGCTCCACCGTGCTGATCGGAATCCCGGGTTCAGGCATCGAAGATGCTCTAGAACATCGGGGTCGGGACATCCCCCCAGCCGGTTCCCGGGGGCGTATCCTTCACCTGCATGATCTCGAGCGTATGAAGATGGATGTCCACGAAAAAGCGGGGCATGCGCTCGTTGTCGAGCGAGAAGTCCTCGGCCTGCGATTCCAGGGGGCCATCTCCCCTGATCTCCATGAAGATCACCCGCCGCATCACGGCCGGGCTGTCATACATGTCCGTTTCGTCCCGCATCATCATTCCGGCGCAGGGCATGTTCCCGTTCTGAAGATGACCGACGGGATGCAGGATGTAGTCGGTGAACATCTGCAAGGTCTGGTGGCGCTGGAACAATCTCCACTCATCCCCCGTGTCGGCGATCATCCCCTGCATCACATAGTCCACCGGGAGTACATAGGCGAGCACGCGGGTGCCGGGCTGCGCCTCCAGGGAATTCAGGCGACCCGCGAGGAGAGAGTCGTTTAGTACTCCCTGGACGAGGTCCACTGCCAGGGGGAGCTCGCCCGTGCCAAGGGCAAGAACATCGATCCCGCCCACGGAAGCGAGCGGCAGGTGAGCCACGGCATAGGCCCGGAGTCCGAATCCGAGAGCTGCGGCACCCCCGAGCGAAGCCGCAAGAATGATCATCGCATGCCGGAAGCCGAGGGAACCGGAGCCGGGCGTTCGCCTCCGAAGCCTCGGGAAGAACCTGCCGGTGCGCTCCATGTACGGCAGATACGTGTCGGGGTATCGGGCGAGCATCCGGCGCTCCTCGTCCCTGGCGAGCACGTAGTAGAGGAACAGCATCAGGCCCAGGAACATCAGGGTGAGGAAGCGGGGCCACAGGATCGTCAGGCCCAGTCCGGCCATGGCCAGGCCGACGTACTGGGGATGGCGGATGAACCGATAGAGCCCGTGCCTTGCGACGCCCCGCTCCAGGAGCTTCCCGAGATACACCTGCACTGCACAGACAACGAAGATCAGGCTGCCGAGGAGGAAGGACGCAGACCCGAAGACACGGATCCCCATCAGCACCGTGTTGGGGGGAACGATCATGTGAGGGAGGAAGAAGGAGGTGAGCCAGCGTGTCCACAGCGACTGATCCAGACCGAGCAGGATGGGGTTGAAGACAGAGTAGAAGAACAAGGCAAACGGGCTGATCATCACTGCAATCTCAAGGGCCATGATGAAGTAGATGACCGCAGCCCCACGGACAGCTATTCCCAGGCCATGTCCTGAGGATCGAGTCTCGACTGCATTCATCATGGTCCCTTTCGATCGAATTGACTCTTGATCTCTGTCGGGCGTGCCCGCAGTAGGAGCTCATTCCTGCTATCCATGCAAGAACCGAGTGGCCCCGCCGTGAATGGCGAGGCCACCTCCATCAGATAATCGCCGGCTGGAGCCTGTACATCGCAGGGAAACGCCCTCCTAGCGCCAGCCTCCATGCCCCGTGTATCCATGACCCATCGTGCCGCAATCGTCCCATCCCCAGTTCGCACCGCACCAGGATCCTTCTGTATCGATGCCGGCAAGCTCTGCCAGCTGTTCAGAGGTCAGGACATCGTGGATCTGGACCAGGGTTTCATACTGGATCCCTTCCAGAGTCTCCTGGAGCTGTCCCAGTTTCTCAGTGAAGGCGGACAGGCTGGAAGCGCTGAGATTCGGCTGACAGAAGATCTGGAGGAATCCATCGAACGGATTCTCGAATCCCGCATCCGCAAACGCAGCCTCGACGCGATCTTGCGTATCCTCGACGATTGCGTCGACTTCATCCCGCTGTGAATCGGTGAGGTCCATTTCCCGGAGAAGGACAAGAACGGGGTAGCAGCCCGTGGCGCCGCAGAAGTCATCCCCGGGATCCCCGCATCCGAACGGGTCACAGTCGCTGCTCCAGGACGGTCCTCCATGCTGACCGTTGTCACCGCCGTGCCAGTCGTCCCCACAGCACTGGGCCTCGGCGAGCCCTGCGAAAGACAGGATCATCGCCATCACAGTCACGAACAGCCCCTTTTTCATCGATGAACCATCCCTCTCATGTGAGATTCCGACATCGGTCAGCCCTTGCCGACTGCGCCGGCAGCAGGTTTCTTGTCACAACTGCGATGCTCCTCACTCGTCCCCCTGCAGCCCTGCGACTTCCTTGTGGAATGCTTCCCTGGAGCTCCATTCCCGGGCGTCGCCGGTCGATCGCAGCAGCAGCTATTTTCGCACATCTGCGCAAGCCTCCTTATGGCCTTTCCCACCGGTGCATCTTTCGCTGCCGGGCTTCTCGGCCAGGCGACCGATCAGGCCTTCGATCGGCTTGAGACATGCCCTGTCGAGCTCATAGTGGACATGGTATCCGCATTTCATGCTCTGGACGAGGCCGACGGCCTTGAGAATCCTGAGATGCTGGGAAGCAGCGGACGGGCTCATCTCGAGACGCGAAGAGATTGCCCCAGCGCAAAGGCGGCCGTTCTCGAGGAGAATCACAATGCGAAGCCTTGCTTCGGAAGAGAGCGCAGCGAAGATCCTGGAGAGTACTTCCGGATCCATTCTATCACCTCCTTAAGTATTTTAGCAATTACTTAAATTATAGTCAAGGCATAGACCGAATTCCCATTCGCATCGACGGGATCGAGTCAAAACAACCAACCTGAGCGCAGGGCTTCAGCGGTTTGCTGCTTCCTGGGACGGGGGCGCCGATCCCTCAGGGCCGGACTCGGCGGGCCAGAAGTGGATATGAGGGGCAGGCAGGCCCTGGGCGTTTCGCATTCACCGGCCGATTCCATTCCTGTGACGGATCCGCACGATCATCTTGTCCAGTTCCTGGAGGAACCTCGATCGGTCCGCAGGGGCGAAGGGCCTGGGCCCGCTGGTTATCATGCCCTGCTCTCTGAGATCGTGCAGGAGATCGCGCGTCGAGAGGACATCCCCGATGTTGTCCTCGGTGAAGGGGCGCCCCGTGTTTCCCAGCACCAGAGCCCCCTGCTTGAGGCATCTCCAGGCGAGCGGGATGTCTCCGGTGACGACGATGTCATCGCGGTCGACCTTGCCGGCGATCCAGTCGTCGACGACATCCGCGCCTTTTTCGACGACGACGAGTCTCAGCCAGCTCGACTCGGGCGCATTCATCCAGGAGTTCGACACGAGGGTGACATTCAGGCCGTATCTTCTCGCCACCCGGTATATCTCCTCCTTTACGGGGCATGCATCCGCATCGACATAGATCTCGAGCATCGGCGAACCTTTCCTCTCTCCTGATCGGAAACCCCTGCCCGCACGCCAGGGCGCCCCGGCGGATTGCCGCTCCGGGGTCCTTCGGCGCGATGCATGCCCCCGCTCCGCGGATGCCGGCGCAGGTGGCGATATCGAGGTGCCCGGGGTCGCCCTGTCGTCGATGATATCTGCGGCAGGACCTCCATGCATCCCCGTGTGCAGACTCATCGGTTCTCCGAGGGTACCGCATCTGCAACATTGTTCATAAGTAACTGCAAATCCCGGCATTGCCGTTCGTCTCGACCCGTGAGATAGTTCCTCGGGCATCCGGTCGCGATCCTCTTCGACACTCGGTCGGCAGACATCATCCACCGCATCGGTCCCAGAAGGCCGGAGCCTCGATCATCCGGTGATGCCTCATTGTTCCACAACGCCTGCGAGGAGGAAGCGATGAGCAAGCCAGCCGGCATCCTGCTGATCCTCGGGCTTCTCGCGGCTCGAGCATCTGCACAGTTCTCCCTGCCGTCGATCCCGGATCTGCCGATCGACCTCCCCGACCTCTCCTCCTTCCTCGAGGAGGATCCGGTCATCACGACCAGCCTGGACGACGCGGTCTACGAAGCTCCGGAGATGGACGGGTTCGAGCCGGGATCGTTCACGCCGATCTATGACATGCCGCACACGTCCGACGGAGTGTTCTACCTGCTCCCCGGAGCATACGAGCTCGAAGCTCGCAGCTACTGCCTGCATGCCGGCACCTTCATGGAGAGCGCGAGAGGCGACGGCTACGTCTACGCCCCGCTCAGAGGCTCCGGCGCCGAAATCATCGACGCCATCCTGGACAGGTCGTTCGACCATCCTGAGATATCCCAGGAACAGGTTCAGACCCTCATCTGGGCGATACTGGCCCGTACGAAGATCTCCGAGATGGATTCGGAGATGAGGGATGTCGCGAACGCCCTTCTGACATCGCAGGAGAGATCCAGAGTCGACGGAGGGGCTCTCGGCCTCGTGTCCGAAGAGCTCCGTGAAGAGGCGATGGACCAGCTCCCCGAAAGCGTCAGATCGGTGTTCGAGGCCGAAGCCGGGATCAGGAGCCTCCTAACCGGGACCGGTGCTTCCTACGAAGAGCTGAGGGGCGTTGCCGTGCTCTCGGGCGAGCCTCCGGACGATTGCTGGGAGAGGGACATCCCGGCCGGGAGGTGGTCGCTCCATCCCGACGGATACTACATCCGCTACCTGCCCGTGCCTTATGAGCAAACCCGGATCGAGTTCTGGATCCCGGAGCAGTCCGGCGGCTCATCCGTTGCGCTGGCCTGCGCCGGGAAGAGCGCGAAGGCCCCCCAGGTGCTGCTGCTGGCCCGCAGGGGCGGCTCGGGCTTCATCCTGCCGGTGATCCCCCAGAACGGCGTGGCGACCCCTTCGAACACTGTTCTGCAGAGGCTGGCCGTGGCCACGGGGAAGTCTCCCGAAGAAGCCGGGGAGTCCATGCAGAGGATCCGCAACGCGATGTCCGGATTCTCCACGTTCACCGATGCCACAGGCGGCTTCCTGGAATGGCTGGCTTCCGGTGTGCCCAGCTGGATCTTCGGACAGACGCTCGACATGGTGATAGACAGCTGGGCCGGGGCGATCAACGCGCTGGGTTCCGATCCACCACGCTACGACTTCACGGAATACGCGGTGCCCGAGCCCTTGTCGGTGGAGCACCTGGCAGCCGGACCGGAGATCTCGTCCGCACGCGCGACAGCCATCAACGACCTCATGGACGCTTCTGTCGAGCTGATGGCCAGCCTCGAGGCGGCACAGGTCTCACTCGACCGCTTCGGTGGTGCGATAGAGCGAGGGGACGACACATGGGCAGGGGAGCAGGCGCTATGCTTCATCTACTACAAGCACATGGCAGGCATCCTGATGGAGGAGACTGCCACCGCACTCGACAATCTCCTCGATGTTGCGTACGAAGAAAGCGTCCCGGACAGGTACATCACTGAATCCGAGCTGGCCGCCTACCAGAACGGGATCAGGAGCGACGGCTTCCCCCGGAGTCGCGTGGAGGCCGCGCACGAAATGGGCATCACGGACGATCAGCTCGATGGCTACATCGAGGTGAGGCTGTCCTTCACGGCGGACGAGATGGAATACGGGCTCTATCAGGAGGGCCGGGACTGCGTCGAGTTCATGCGGGAATGCTCCGGCACATGGCAGGGCATGCCCGAGGTGGAACCCTACTGGCTGCAGTAGAGGTGGCGTCGGCAGGTTCAGCACCATCGTCCTTCGAGATGCCCGGGCAACTCTCGGGGGGTGTCGAGCACCCCAGGATCAGCCATGCCAAGTCAGTCGGCCCCGCGCGGACCGACCCGACTCCCTGCTCTATCCCAGCAGCGCCGGGTTGAGCCTCCAAACAGCATAGGTCAGGGCGGTCGCATAGGTGACCCAGGCCACGTAGGGGACCATCAGGATGCCGGCCACTGGCCTCTCGCGCCAGAACGCCAGCATCGTGAAGATGATGAGCACGAGCAGTCCGAGTATCTCGACGAAAGAGACGGCACCAAGCCTCCACGAGAAGAAGAGCCATGTCCAGAGAGCGTTGACGGGGAGCTGGATGATGAAGAGCGCCAGCGCTCCTCCTGCGATTCGCCAGCCCTTCTCCTTCCACACCATCCAGGCCGCGATGCCCATCAGCAGATAGAGCACGGTCCATGCGGGAGCAAAGAGCCATGCCGGAGGAGCCCAGACCGGGCGGGCGAGCTCCGAGTAGAAGCTCCCGGAGCCGATCGAGGCCAGGCTTCCGACGGCCGCCGCGGCGAAGCACGCCGCAAGCCACGCCAGAAGACCCAGGGCGTTCTTCACGGCCGTGTTCCTCATCCGAACCCCCCTCCCTGCACATCGCTGCGTACGACCATGACCCGCAGGCCGCGCCTGTCCGGACTGTTGCTGCCGATGAGATACCCAATCCTGCACCTCGAGGAAAGAAGCTAGGATGACTCTTCGTCATGCGCCTCATTCCGGGAACAGCGCCTTGATCCCTGCCCACGTGCTGCGGGAGAGGCCTACCATTCCGTCCTCCACCTCCAGCAGGAAGAGGCTCCACTCCAGGGTCGCGCTCCCGCCCATGACGGCATAGGTGTGACCGTGGAAGGTGAGCTGGATCCAGTCGCCCGGAGTGACCGGGAAGATGCAGGTCTCGGTGTCACGCGAGTCGGCGGTGGCCGGCGACTTGAACCCCCAGGACTCCGCGTCGCTGACCAGGGTGTGATCCACTCCGCTGATGCAGAGAGTCGCCTCCAGTGAAGCGTTCGCATAACCGTTCGTGGCCCATCCCGTCATCGAGTAGTCGTGCTCGAGCACGACAACGATGGTGTCGACTCCGGCCGGGATGGTCATCTGGTTCGATGTCAGGAACTCGTCGTCCTGCTGGCCGGGTCCGCTGGGGACCGTCGTGGTGATGTCGAGCACGGCTCCGAGAGGGGTGAACTGCCACTGCGACGTTGCGGTCCAGCCCGTTGGGAGGCTGGCGAAGTCGAAGGACCACATCGTGTATGCCGAAGCTGTCCCGCATATCCAGAGCAGCGCGGACAAGGCGGGGCATCTCATGGACCCTGCCGCCTGGCTCTTCCTGGAGCCGCCATCCGGTCGGATGCCGCCCCGGACAGCTCGTCCAGGTTGAAGTCGACCCAGAACAGGCCGCAATCCTGACCGGTCTGTGCGGCGAGCGCCTCGCCGATCGCGGTCGGAGGAAAATCCATCTGCTCCCACCAGGGCCTGTCGCTGTCGTAGCCGTACTGGAAGAAGACCGGATACGGGGCGAAGGCGGCCGCCCAGGCGCCCATGTCGTCCAGATATGCCTCCAGGTCCGCATACCCCTGTCCGTCGCATACGAAGACTATGCCGCCCCTGCAGGACGGCGGCATGAATGCCGGGTCCCAGTGCTTCAGGAAGAGCAGGTACTGGGGATCGCGGGCCGTGACCACGCTCTGCCAGGCGGAGGCGACGGAGTCCCCCACGGGAACCCCTTCCCCGCCTTCAATCACATTCCCGTACCATTCGACATCGACACCGAAGCCCAGGACGCAGGGGTGCTGGCCGTACCTGTCCATGACGAGGTCCACGAGAGTTGGGACATCGGCGAAGCCCGGCTCGACCTGCAGGAAGACCCCGATGCCATGCTGGTCGAACCAGGTCAGGTACTCCTCGTGCAGGTCCTCGTCGGAGAAGCTGACATGGGGATACGATCCCCCGTCGGAAGGGAACTCGAGATTGATGCCCTCGATCTCCTCGTCCACCGTGCCCACTATCCAGAGCGCGGAAGGGGCCGAGCCCGGGAAAGCGTCGGACATCACGCGGATGCAGGATTCCCACCCCCCGGGATCGGGGTAGGGATCGGCGCCGTAGCTCGAGGAACGGACGCCCGCATAAGCGACATCTCCCTCGGGGCCGCCTTCCGGCGACTGAGGATTGCAGCCTGCGAGCAGCGCGAGGCAGAACGGCAGGGCCAGGGTGACGTGGGGAAGGCCGGTGAGGGTCCTCATCGCAACCTCCTGTCTCCTGCTCGAATATCCTGCCCGGGGGTGGAAAGGCAAAGGTCGTCGGTCACAGGCCTGGACCCGGTTCTCCCCCGGGGATAGAGTCCGAGGTGGACTGACGGAAAGGTGGTCGAATGTGATCCTGTTCGCATGCATCGTCCTGGCGGCTCTCCTCCCGGCCCGGGTCGACTCTGATCAAGCCATGATCCGCACGGCGGAAGGGCCTGTCGCGGATATGGTCTTCGCGCTGATCCCCGGCGGCAGCTTCACGATGGGGGCTCCTGATTCGGTGGAAGGCGGCGAACGCGATGCCCTCCCCCGGCAGACCGTGGAGATCGCCCCGTTCCAGATCATGACCACCGAGGTGACCCAGGCGATGTGGGAGAGCCTGATGGGCGACAATCCATCGCACTTCACGGGCGACGACTCCAGGCCTGTGGAGATGGTTTCATGGGAGGACTGCCAGGACTTTGTCGAGGCTCTCAACGCTGCCGGGGACGGCTATTCCTACCGGCTCCCGTCGGAAGCCGAGTGGGAGTACGCCTGCAGGGCCGGGACGACAACCCGGTTCTACTGGGGAGAGAGCGGGGACTGGATCGCGCGGCGATTCTGCTGGACGGGGGAGAACTCCGGGCGCTCCACCCACCCCGTTGCGGGAAGGCTTCCCAATGCATGGGGCCTCTACGACATGGTGGGAAACGTCGCCGAGTGGTGCCAGGACAGTTATGCCGAGAGCTACGACGGGCTTCCCCTGAACGGGTCTGTGCAGTACCCGGGCGATAGCGGCTTCAGGGTCTTCCGGGGTTCGAGCTGGACGGGATCGCTGTCCAGCGGCGCGTCCTTCGCCAGGGATGACTACGCGTCGGATGTCCGGCTCAACTACGTCGGCCTGCGCCTCGTGAGGACGCGCGCCTGAACGGGCGCCCGGCTTCCGCCGCCATCCCGCCCGGGGCATATTGCAGATGAAGACCTGACACGGAGACGGGCGATGGCAGAGAAGACAGACTGGGCCGACGAGAGGCACAGGAAGATGATCGTCGACCAGAGGCGCTTCCTCTGGCGCGAAGACACCATCTCGATGCTCGCGGGATGGATTGGGATCCGCCCGGGCATCAGCGTCCTGGATGCGGGCTGCGGGCGCGGTTATCTCGGCGAGGTTTTCTGGCCGCACTTCGGGCGGGGCAGTCTCTACGTCGGTGTCGACTGTTCGGCATCCCTCCTGGAGGAAGCGCGGGAGATTAGCGGGGGTTGGGCAAGGGGAGGAAGGGCCCGCTTCGCGCTCGGCGATGCCTGCGCCCTGCCGTTCCCCGACGGCACATTCGACTGGACCTGCTGCCAGACCCTCCTGATGCACCTGGCGGATCCCGGTCTAGTGCTCGGCGAGATGATCCGCGTGACGAAGCCCGGCGGAGTCGTCTCATGCAACGAGCCCGACAACGAAGTCGCCCTCGCATCCCATCCCTTCGACTCGCTGCCTGACATGTCGTTCGAGGATCTCGTCCTCGTGGCGAAGGTGAACCGGCACTGGATATCGGGGAGGATCGCGCTGGGCATGGGGGACTGGCGCATCGGTCCCAGGGTCCCTTCGATGATGAGGGAACTCGGCCTCGTGGACATCGACATCCGCGTGAACGACCTCGTCGAACTGCTGCAGCCACCTTATGAAACGCCGCGGATGCAGTTCCGGCTCGAGATGATGAAGGAGAACATGGCAGCGGAGCGAAGGCTGAGGAGGAGGGGCGTCGCGGATCCCCTGGACGAGGAGCACCGCAGGTTTTTCCTGGCAGGAGGAGGCACACCTTACATCTACGGGAAGTACCTCGCCATGAAGAGGCGCATCCACCGGAAAACAGCCGGCATGATGCGGAGGCAGCTCGAGGAGGGCACGTATTCCATCTGCCCCATCGCGTGCTCGTTCTTCTGCATCATGGGCAGAAAGCCCTGACCCGGGCACTTGGTCCTTTGCACACCGGGATTCATGTTCCCCTCGGCCTCTGCATGACTGCCGCGGGCAGACGCACCGGAAGAAGGACGATACGGCAATGAGAAAGCTCATCGTGTTGCTGTTCCTGGCAGCCCCTGTGCTCGCGGCCCCGGTCGGGGAGGATGCCGCCGGAGCGGTCGCCGCCACCCGGATCCTTCGCGACGGGATGGCGGGCGTGGTGTTCATCACTGACTGCACCGACATCGAATCGGCAGGCGGGGAGGCGATCCTCGCCCGGGCGTTCGGACTCTCCCCCTCCGGATATGTGATCGTCAGCGCCGATGACGCGCTCCCGCCGGTCATCGCCTACTCTTACAACGGCAGCCTCGACGGCCCTGATGGCAGCTTCGGCATCATCGACCTCGTGAGGTTCGACCTGGAAGGCAGGCTGGCCTGTGCCGACGGCATGACCGGGGAGTCCGCCGGGGTCTGCAGGGCCCTGTGGGCCGCCTATCTCTCCGGCGATGCAGCGGCGGTTTCGGGCACGGACCTCGAGCAGTGGCCTCCGGCCGGCACGACTCCCACCGGGGGATGGCTCGAGGAGAACTGGACCCAGTCCTCGCCCTACAACGCTTACTGCCCCATGGATCTGCTGGCAGGATCGCGCAGCGTGGCCGGGTGCCCCGCGGTCGCGATGGGCATGATCGTGGACAACCTCGAGACAGCCATGAGCATGTACTTCTATGACACCGACGATTATTACCACAATTACCACGAGTATTACTGGATCGACGACGACTGCGTGGCACACGACTTCCCGTCGTGGTCCGAGCTGAATGCGCTTCTGGACACACTCGAGTACCACTACGTGCACTCGACTCCCCTGACCGATTCCGACAAGGCAGCTCTGGTCGCAGCCTCCGGATACGCCTGCAAGCAGGTATTCACCGCATCGGTCTCGGGGACATTCGGCGTGGACCAGGCCTATGACGCCTACCTGAGGTTCGGCTTCGACGAATGTCAGCTCCTCGATTCGACCTCCGAGAACCTGTTCGTCATCCTGCCCCAGAACATGATGAACGCACTCCCTGCGCATCTCGCCATCGTCGACGCCGGCTGGCAGTACGGGCACAACATCGTGGTAGACGGCTACAACACGGACGACTTCTACCACTTCAATTTCGGATGGGGCGGCTCCTACAACGGATGGTACCAGTTCCCGCTCAGCGGCATGCCCTACAGCATGAACGTCATCGAGGGGATTATCGTGGACATCGGCACAGGGCAGGCCTCCGCGGGTGGAGAGGGGAGCACGGTCAGCCCTGCGCTGGCCATCTCGGCCGGCCCCAACCCGTCGAGCTCGGTAGTCTTCACGGTCGTCGAGGTGCCGGAGCAGTGCCCCGTCACCCTCGAGGTCTACGGACTCGACGGAAGGCTCGTCGAGGTCCTTTCCTCCGGCACGCTGGATGCGGGCACCTCGGAGTTCGTCTGGGATGCCGCGGGCGCCCCGCCTGGCGTGTATCTCCTGCGGGCCTGCTGCCCTTCGGGTGCAGCATGCGCCAGGGTCACGCTGACAGGCCGCTAGAGTGCATGGAGTGCATGGAGAGCATGTGTCGCGGCTCCGGGCCTGCTGCCCGGGAGAGGAAGGAAGGGCGATGATCCGTACCCTGGTGCTCCTGCTGTCCGTGATCGCAGCGGTCTCCGTCTTCGCCGGATGCGGCGGGAAGCCTGCCGGGGAGGGAGCTGGAGAAGCCGCCTCCGGGACGGACGCCGCCGAAGCGTCCGGGACCGCGGAACTCAGCGAGACCATCACGCTCGCCCCGGGCTGGGAGATCAACGACGCCCTGTCTCCTGCCGAGGTCGAAGCGGTCATGGGCAGGACAGGCTTCCAGACCTGGGCCGAATGCCTCAGCGATGCCGCCGCCGGCAAGCCGCAGGGGAGCTTCTTCGATGGCAGCCTCGCGAATTCGAAGGTCTTCTTCCTGGTGTACTGCGCAGAAGGCCAGGCGAACTACGACAGGGTCCTCGACTTCGTGGAGAGTCCCGTCGAGATATCGAACGACCTCTGGGATCAGGGCGTGACGGGGAAGCTGGAGGGCGTGGATGCCATCCTCGTCCGCAGGGGCGATGTGTGCATCAGGATCGGGTACGACTCGACTCTCTATCCTGAGCTCGATCCAGTGCAGACGCTCGTGAAGCTGACGGAGCTGATCATAGACAAGCTGTACGCCCCCCGCTGACGCAGGTCCGGCATAAAGGCAGGGGCTGCGGGCATCCCCCGCGGCCCCTTCGCATCCCGGTTCTCCACCCTGTCACCCGAGCGGCAGGGAACTCGCCCCCGGAGCCGTCCCGGGCGACGCATTCCATTCCTCCGCCGCCCATGCGCGGGTGCTGGAAGACGCACCGTATATGTTGCCATACATGAAGATAACCTCCTCTGTGCAACCCCGGTCAGCACTCCCGCCACATGCTGTAACTGTCTGTTACGCTTCGGACATCCCTGCGACACCGGCGGTCTTCAGGTATTGCCCGTAGTTCTCCTGAAAGGAGGAACATGGACACGGCAATCCTGCTGCTGAGCGTCCTCGTTGGCGGGGACACGGCTGCGGCGACCGGGTCGGGCATCGTCAGAGTGACGGTATCGGGTTATTCCGCCCAGTGGGGCACCATGACCGTCTACCTGTTCCAGGAGGATGCAGGGATGCCTCCGGAACCCGAGGAGGTCTTTGCCTCGACGGAGAAGACCATCTCGGACAGCACCCTCAGCGTCTCGTTCCTCGGGGTTCCATTCGGGCAGTACGCAGTTCTCGCCTATCAGGATACGGACGGCGACGGGGAGCCGGACATGGGACAGGACGCCGAGCCCTGCGGGTATTCCATGGGCGAGCCCCCGTCGGCGCCTGCCGGGACTGGAGGCGCCGGCGGCTCATCCGTCAGCGCCGGGGAGGACGGTTCTCCTGATCGCCCGCGGATGGGCACCCGGCCCTCGATGGACGAGCCGACCTTCGACCTCGTCTCCTTCGACCATTCCTCGGACGAGACCGAGGTCATGGTGATGATCATGGGTGCAGGCCCGTCGGGCAGGCCTGCGGGAGGCCCTCCTGGAGGCGGAGCCGGGGGTGGCGGCCCAGGCGGAGACGACGGAGGATTCGGCTTCTGATCCCTCGAACAAGGAGGGTGTGGCAGAGAGGGGGAGGGGCCGTGCGCCCCTCCCCCTGTTCGCATCAGAGATCGTGCCCAAGGGCCTTGACGGGCTCCAGGCGGGCGGCCCTGGCGGCGGGCACGACCCCCGCGACCATCCCCACCAGGGCGCTGACGCCCACGGCCACTGCGACGCTCCAGGCCTCGAGGCCCGCCGGCATCTCCGTGACGGCGGAGGCCAGGACTCCGATGGCCGCTCCCGCCAGGATGCCGATGAGGCCCCCTGTCACCGAGAGGATCATGGCCTCGGTGAGGAACTGGACCAGTATCTGGGATCTCGTGGCCCCGAGCGCCTTGCGCAGGCCTATCTCCCTCGTCCTCTGGGTCACGCTCACCAGCATGATGTTCGCTATGCCCACGGACCCCACCAGGAGCGCGAGGCCGGAGAGGCCGATCATGCCGATGAAGAGCCACTTTGTCGTGGAGGAGAAACCCTCCTGGAGCTGCTCCGCGGTCACGAGTGCGAAATCGTTCTCGTCGTCGATGCCGAGGCCCCTCAGGCGTCTCATGCATGACTCCACGGCGGTCATCATGCTGTCCATGGCGGCCGGATCGCCCGTCTCGACCACGAGGCTGAGGTTGCGGTCCAGGTTCCCCCAGCGCTGGAAGATCGTATACGGGACCAGGACGATGTCGTCCTGGCTCTCGCCGCTCATCTCGCCGAAGGACCCGAGCAGGCCCACGACCGACAGCGTGTTGCCCTGGACCGCTATCTCGCTTCCGACCGCCGATCCGTCGCCTGCCAGGCGCGCGGCCACCTCGGAGCCGAGGACGCAGACCGCACGGTGGTCGGAAACCTCCCACGAGGTGAAGAATCGACCCTCGGACAGCTCGCGATGCCCGATGAACAGCCATTCCGGCGAGGTCCCGATGACGGACACCGTGATGTCAGAGCCGTCCAGAGTCTTGAGAACCGCATTGGTCTGGCTGGTCGGGACAACGGCGCTCACGCCCGGCAGGCGGCCGAGTTCCTCGGCGTAGGAGAGCTCGATGTCGCGCCTGCTCCGCATGCTCCTGTCGGGCGGGCCGCCCAGAGTCATGGACTCCGACTTCTGCACGTAGATCGTCGAGGTTCCGAGGCTGTTGAGAGTGTCGGAGACCTGGGAGCTGAAGCCCTGGAGGAGACTGACGACCCCTGTCATGGTGGCTATGCCGATCACGACACCCGTCGTCGTGAGGATGCTCCTCATCCTGTTGGCCAGGAGTGCGTCGAAGGCGGATGAGAGGTTCTGCGAGAACAGCCTCCACAGGGCGGACACCCTACTCATATCTCAAGGCCTCCACCGGGTCCATCATGGACGCCTTCGTCGCGGGGAAGATGCCGAAGGTGATCCCCACGAGGCTGGAGAACCCCACCGCCAGGGCCGCCGACCATCCGTTCACTTCGACCGGGAGAGGCGACAGCCTGCCCGCCACGAGTATCAGCCCGGTGCCGACCATGAAGCCTGCAAGTCCTCCCAGGGCCGAGACGGCTATCGCCTCGACCATGAACTGGCGCACGATGTCCATGCGGGTGGCGCCTAGGGCGCGGCGCGTTCCGATCTCCCTCGTGCGCTCCGTCACGCTGACCAGTGTGATGTTCATGATCCCGATGCCGCCGACCAGGAGGGAGATGGCGGCGATCCCTATGGTCACGGCAGCGGCGATGGACAGCACCTTGTTCATCGAGCCGAGGATGCCTTCCTGCGTGACGAAGTAGAAGTTGTCGTCTTCGTCCACCGTCAGACCCCTCAGGCTCCGCAGGATCGCCCTCGCCTCGTCCTGGCACTCCTCCAGGGTGGACCCGGAGGAGGGCAGCACGGTGATCCGCACATCCATGTCCGGCCGCGAGAACAGGTTCTCGAAGGAGGAGTAGGGTATCGAGACATAGCCGCCCAGGTCGCGACCGAAGGCGCTGCCTTCGGCCGCGGCGATGCCGATGACATGGAACCTGTGGCCGTCCAATGAGATTCGCGCCCCGAGAGAGTCGCTGTCCATCCCCAGGGCTTCGGCGAGGTCGGACCCCAGCACGCAGACCCTCGCCCCGGCGTCATCCTCGGAATCCGTGAAGAACCTGCCACAGCAGAGATCGATCCCAGAGACCTGCCCGGAGGACGGGGAGAGCCCTCGGATCATCACATCCTCCGCCGTTCCGCCCCTGCTGGAGACGCTCCCGCTCGAGAAGCCGCTCCACGAGACGGCCTGATCGGTCGTCATCAGGCCGGCCATATCCTCCGCGAGGTCGGCCGTCAGCGTCGGCCATGAACGGGACCTCATCATGGACTGGTAGTCGTCGAATCCGGGGTTGTGCATCGATATGTCGAAGGCGCTCGCGTTCAGCATGCTCTCGAACTGCTGCCGGACGTAGTTTCCGATGCCCGTGGCGAGGCTCGTCAGCGTCACTATGGCCGCGACGCCCACCGCGACGCCGAAAGACGTCAGAAGGCTTCTCACCGGATTCGACCGCAGAGAGCCCAGCGCCGTGGATATCATCTCGGCGTTCCTCATGACGCGGTGTCGCCCTCCACGAAGCCGTCCTTCAAGCGGATTGTCCGCGATCCCCTGACAGCAACCTGCGGGTCGTGCGTGACGAGCACGATGGTGTTGCCTTCTTCGTGGACGCGGCTGAAGAGCTCGAGGATCGACTCTCCGGTCCTGCTGTCCAGGTTGCCGGTGGGCTCGTCGGCGAGGAGGAGAGCGGGCCGCGTTACCAGGGCTCGCGCGATGGCGACCCTCTGCCTCTCGCCGCCCGAGAGCTGATTGGGCCGATGGTCGGCGCGCGAGGCGAGTCCGACGCGCTCCAGCATCGCCATGGCCCGGTCCTTCCTCTCGGGGCCGGGCATCCCGGCGTAGACCAGGGGCAGCTCGACGTTATGGAGTGAAGATGTCCTCGGGAGGAGGTTGAACGTCTGGAAAACGAATCCGATGAATCGGTTGCGGGTGCCGGCCAGGTCGCGGTCGGACATGTCCTCCACCTGCCGGTCCAGAAGCGAGCAACTGCCCGAGCTCGGTCTGTCCAGGCATCCGATGATGCTCAGCAGAGTGCTCTTGCCCGATCCGGAGGCACCCATGATGGAGGTGTACTCGCCCTTTCGGATGGTCAGGCTCACGCCCCGGAGCGCCTCGACCGTGGCCTCCCCCATGCTGTAGGTCTTCCTGATGTCCCTGGCGTCAACGACCACCGGGAGGCATCCCCGGTCCTGCGCCCCCGGATCCTCCGGGCATCCCGGCTCCGGGTCCCGGCATTCCTGACTGAGTATCGGATCCGTCTGCATTTTCCTCGTCTCCCGAATCGAGGGAATCTCCATCCTGGAGAGTCCTCAGAAGCTCTGTCGGGCCCGAGATGACGCCTGTGCCTGACGCCACCCCCTCGACCTCTATCTCCATGACCCCGGTTATCCCCGTTTCGACCGGGATGGCGCGCACGCAGCCGTTCTCCACCGTGAGCACGCACGGGACGGTCCGTGAGGGATCCCCGGGGTCGGCGCGGCGGACGATGGCCTGAATGGGAACGGTGACACAGGAGTCGGACCTGGCGGTGACTATCTCCACGGAAGCCGACATGCCCGACCTCATCCTGGGATCCGGGGAGTCGATACGGACCAGCACCTCGTATTCCGCAGCCTCCTCGCCGCCCGCGTCGTTGGACGACGAGAGCCCGACCGTCTCCACCACTCCGGTGAAGACCGTGTCGGGGAGGGCGTCGAGGGTGACCTCGGCGGTCATGCCCTCCTGCACATCGACTATCTCGCTCTCCACCATCGTTGTGCGCACCAGGAAGCTCGATATGTCCTCCACGGTGATGAGGACGGTGCCGGCGTTGTTCATCGTTCCTGTGACGGCCATCTCGCCGACCTCGACGTTGACCTCCGTGACCACGCCGTCGATGGGGGAGTAGTAGGTGGTCTCGGAGAGGTCGTCCGCCGCCATCGCCGCGGAGGCGTCGGCCCTGGTCAGCGATGCCCTGCAGGACCTGACCTCCTCAGCCGCCAGGGTGTTCTCCTCGTCGCTCGCGAGCCCTGCGGCCCAGAGTGCTTCCGTCCTCTCCGCCGCTCGCCCGGCCTGATCGAGAGCGATCTGCGCGGAGCTGACCTCGGCCCAGGCCTCGTTCAGGCCAGCCAGGGCGTCCTCCCTGTCGAGCACGAGCAGCAGGCCGCCGGCCCTCACGGTATCGCCCGCCTCGACAGCGACGCTGTCGACGAGACCTCCGCGGGCGGCGCTGATCTCCACGAGCGTCACGCCTTCGAGCACTCCCGATCCGTCGGACCTCTCCTCCAGGCTGCCCGTGGAGGCCATGGACATCTGGACGACGATCTCCTCCGTCCGAGGTCCGAGGACGAACGCCAGGGCGATGGCCGCCGTCACGGCGACCACCGCCGCGATCGGCCATCTCTTACGCTTCTTCATGTCAGTCTCCAAATCTCGGCTCGAGGCCGAGGAGGACCAGGTAGTCGACCTCGGCGACGAGGCATCCGGTTCTCGCAGAGATGAGATCGGCCTCCGCCGCGGACACCGCCGACTGCGCGTCCAGCAGGTCGGACAGATCGAGTTCTCCGAGGCTGAAGCTCATCCGGGAAAGTTCCATCTTCTGTCCGGCGTATTCCAGGCGGAGTTCCGCCAGGGCGATGCCGTCGATCGACGAGAGCAGGTCGTTCCGCGAAGTGGCCGCGGCGGCTTCGGTCTGGCCGAGGGCTGCGTCGAGAGAAGCCTCGGCGGAGAGGAGCGATGCCCCGGCGGACTGGATCCTGCTGCTCGTGAGCCAGCCGTCGAAGATCGGCAGGTCCAGGGTGAGCCTGACGCTCCAGGAGTCCTCGGAAGGCACATCGGTGAAATCGGCCTCGTTGCCGCTCCATCCCCAGGACCCGCCCGCGGACAGCGACGGGAGCCTGCTCCTCCTGGCCGAGCCGAGCGAGAGGCGGGCCTT
>DIAQ01000101.1:34758-36158 GCA_002414865.1 candidate division Hyd24-12 bacterium UBA5074
GGCAGCCCGGCGATCCGGCGGAGGTCCACCAGGCTGTTCGCCAGCCTGAGGCTGTTCTCCATCAGCGAGAGGCTGTCACCCGTCGCCTGAACTCTTGCTTCGAGGAGGTCGAGCGTGTTCTCCGCCCCCATGCCGAACAGCATCTGTGAGCGTGCGAGCAGGGCGGAGCTCCGCGCAAGGGCATCCTCCGATGACGCAACCAGCCACGAGGCCTCGACGGCCGCGTACCATGCACAGGCCACGTCCTGCTCCAGGGAGAGGAGTGCGGTGGAGTACCCGGCTTCTGCCTGGTCACGGCCCAGCGAGGCCGAACGGAGGGAGAGCCACGAGCTGCCGCCCGGGGAGAGCAGCTCCTGGGAGAAGGAAATGCCGGCTGAGTAGCTGGCTTCGTCGAAGTCGACGACCTCGTCCCCCTCCCGCGAAGACGCCCAGGAGTGCCCCGCCGAGGCGGTGAAGGACACCTGGGGGAG
Organism: candidate division Hyd24-12 bacterium UBA5074; assembly: GCA_002414865.1. Classification (GTDB taxonomy): domain Bacteria; phylum Fermentibacterota; class Fermentibacteria; order Fermentibacterales; family Fermentibacteraceae; genus UBA5938. Next base: position 35,229 of record DIAQ01000101.1, read on the forward strand.
GAGGGAGGAACGGGCGGTTCCGTATGCCGCGTCGGCCTGCGCACGGTCGGCCTCCGCCTGCTGCACGGACGGCGAGTTGTCGAGGGCCAGCGCGACCCATCCCGGGAGGTCCAGGGGGACCGGCTCCGCGATAGCGGCCAGCAGGGCGATGAACAGGTGCATGATGACTCCAGAAGTTGTCCCCGGAGCGCCTGCCGTGAAATGGCGCGGCCCTGTGCCCGGGAGTTCCTGCCGTGGGGACTATCCCTGCCCGGGGTAACCGGAGTGTTGCCGGAATGTAACAGTCATGATCCACAGCCCCGAACGACGATCTCGATCCTTGTGGAAGGGGCTTTGTTCATTATGGCGAGGTCGTCGAAGGCCGGCTGTGGAGGAACTACGCCGCACAGCGCCGGATTGTTCGACAGTCCTATCTCCTCCCCCCAGTCGGGATTCGAGTTCGCGTTCGGATCGGAGAAGACCAGGATGACGAACTGCCCATGGGGAAGGCCCGTCAGCCCGGCGGAGATGCTCGAGTCACGGACCGCGCAGACCTGCAGCAGATCGGCGCCTGGGACCCCCCCTCCCGCATCCCAGGAGCCCCTGTCGAAGACCGCCACCACGACGCGCTCGCCCTCGGTGCTGAATCCTGCGGCCTCGACCTCTATCAGGTTGCCGTCGTACGTGGAGGTGCCAAAAGAGGCGACCAGAGCGGCAATGATGAACGGAGACATGGCGCACTTCCTTCCTCGGAGGACCTTCTTCCGAGGAGGAACATCCCCTGCATGTGTTGCGGCACTCCACATGGTGTGTAACGGCGTGTAAGAAGCGGTGACGAACCATGGAGCGGCCAGACACGGACAGTCTGCCGTCAGGAGGCGGTGGCGCGGAGGAGATCAGCCCCCCGGCAAAGGGGCGGGGACCGGGCGGACGGATGGCCCCGCCCGCCTC
>DIAQ01000101.1:36481-38885 GCA_002414865.1 candidate division Hyd24-12 bacterium UBA5074
TATTCGACAACACCGGGGCAGCTGTGAGAGATTCAGGGTCATGTTCACATGGGTTCCATCTGGCTTGGATCAGAGGCGTCGGCGGGAGCCGGCGTGCCGCTGAAGGCATGAGAGCCTTCCTCTCGAGGTTCGCCGGCGAGAAGGGCCGTTTCGCAGGTTTCTCGTTCCTGTCCGCCGGCAGCATGGTCATCGCGCTGCTCACCTACGTCCGCCAGGCCGAGATAGCCCGCCTGTTCGGCACGAGCTGGATGACCGACGCCTATGCGGTCGCCCTCGTCTTCCCCGCGCTGGCGCAGCAGGTGATCGCGCACGCCTTCGGCTCCTCCTTCATCCCCATCTATTCCGACGTCATGCACAGGAAGGGCCCAGAGGCCGCCAGCAGGCTCGTGAGCCGGATCATCTTCTGGATCGGCGCCGCAGGAGGCGCGCTGACCTGCCTGCTCCTCGTCTACAGCCGAAGCCTGGTCCAGGCCGCCGGTCCGGGTCTCCAGCCGACGGTCCTCGACCTCTCCTCCACGATGCTGAAACTGATGCTGCCCATCCTGGTGCTCTCATCCGCCTGCGGCATCCTCACCGGCTTGATGAGCGCGCAGAGGCGGTTCGGCATCGTGAGCCTGCTCAACATCTCCAACATCGCAGGCTCCCTCGCGGTAGTGATCCTCTTCTCGGGCAGGCTCGGCATCCTCGTGCTCCCCGTCTCCGGTCTGGCGGGGGCCGCCCTGGCGTTCCTCTGCTCGATCGTGACCGCCCTCAGGTTCGGCCCGGGGGTCCATCCCGCAGTCAATCCCTCCGATGCAGACTTCAGGCGCCTTCTGAAGATGTCCGTGCCGGTCGTCGCGGGCGTGCTGATCGGCTTCCTGAGTCCTGTAGTGGACAAGATACTCGCCTCCTTCCTGGCCGAGAGCTCCGTGACCGCGCTCGATTACGCCATAAGGGTGAAGGATATGGCGCTGGGTCTGCTGTTCCTCCCGATTTCATCCCTGGCCGATGTGGCGCTCTCCGAGAAGACGGCGAAGGGAGACATGGAGGCCTTCCGCAGCGAGATGGGGACACTGCTGAACTGGAGCTCGTTCCTGATGGTTCCCGTTTCGGCGCTCCTATGCATCTTCGCGGCCCCCACGGTCTCCATCCTGTTCCTGCGGGGCAGCTTCGGTGTGCGGAGCGTCGAGATGGTGGGATGGGCGCTCGCGTTCTACGCCCCCTGGCTGGCTCAGTTCGGCTTCGGAGCGATCATCTCGCGGGGATTCTATGCGATGAAGGACTCGCGGACGCCCGTCCTGATTGGGATCTGGGGCATCGTCGTGAACGTCCTGCTCAACATCATCCTCATCGGGTCGATGGGCATCGGCGGAATAGCCCTTGCCACCACACTGGCCTCGTCAGCCAAGAGCGTCCTGCTGACCCTGCACATGAGGAGGAAGGCCGGCTCGATAGGGACGGGAAACGTCCTTGCAGAGCATCTCAAGATCCTCGCAGGAGCTGCTCTGATGGTGCTTGTCGCGCTGGGTCTCAGGGTTCTTCTGCCGTCAGGGCCGGGCGATCCTCTCGGAATGAGGGCGTCGAGGCTGGCCATCTGGATCCTGCCGTCGCTGGGCGTCTACCTGGCTGCGTGCATGGCGATGAAGTCTCTGACGGCGGGCAGCATCCTTTCCCGCCTCGGCATCCGTCAGGGGTGACCCCGGACGCGCAGGTCCAGCCCCTGCAGGATCGCGTCGAACTGGTTCCGTGCATTCTCGATGGTGAATCGTTCGAGAGCGTAGGCCCTGTTGGCACGGCGCGTGTCCAGCGTCCCGGGCCATTCGGCCGCGATCTGTGCGATCACCGAGGCCAGCTCCCCGGCATCCTCGAACGTCCTCGTCAGAGAAGGCGCGACAGCGGCGAACTCCGACCAGGGCTGGACCAGGGGGAACAGCCCGGATGCCTGGTACTCCGCGATCTTCATCTGATAGGTGGTGGGCCAGCCCTTCCTGAGGCAGGCAACCCCGATCTGGTGCCTCGACAGGAGCTCTGGCATGGCCATCCGGTTCACCGGGGGGACGAGCCGGACCCTCCCCCCCGTCTCCGAGCACAACAGCTCCAGGTCGTGCCTCAGGGGTCCCTGTCCCGCCAGCGTGCCCCTCAGCCCCGAGGCCGCCGTCCCCCGCACGAACACCTCGGGCTGCTCGGGCTCGACAAGGCTCGACGTCATGATGACAGCCTCGGCGGCGGGGGGCTCCCTGTACTCGAACCGCGACAGGTCGGCGGAGTGGGGCAGGAAGACAGCCCCCGGGGTGTCCAGCTGTCCGCAGGTGACGAATAGGGCTTCCTTCAGGAGTGCTGCGTAGGCATCCGGTGCCAGCAGACCGGGATTCGAATGAAGCCGTAGACCCCAGGGCAGGCCTGCCCTGCTGGCCGCGCAGGCCAT
>DIAQ01000087.1:0-150 GCA_002414865.1 candidate division Hyd24-12 bacterium UBA5074
GCTGGCACGGAGTTGGCCGGAGCTTTCTTTAGAGGTACCGTCAGGCCGGCCAGAAGGCCGGATGTTCTTCCCTCTCAACAGGATTTTACACACAAAAGTGCTTCATCATCCACGCGGCGTTGCTGGATCAGGGTTTCCCCCATTGTCCAA
>DIAQ01000087.1:272-399 GCA_002414865.1 candidate division Hyd24-12 bacterium UBA5074
GGCACGGAGTTGGCCGGAGCTTTCTCTGGGGGTAACGTCAGACAGCGGGCGTATTATTCCCACTGCTATTCTTTCCCCCTAACAGAGGTTTACAACCCGAAGGGCCTTCATCCCTCACGCGGCGTCG
>DIAQ01000087.1:783-25892 GCA_002414865.1 candidate division Hyd24-12 bacterium UBA5074
TGGTGGGCCGTTACCCCGCCAACAAGCTAATGGGCCGCGGACCAATCTCCCGGCGGTAGGCCCGAAGGTCCCCACCTTTGATCAGGAAGCTCGCAGCAACCTGACCTCATGCGGTATTAGCCCAGGTTTCCCTGGGTTATCCCCCACCAGGAGGTATGTCATCCACGTGTTACTCACCCGTTCGCCACTCTCAGGAGAAACAATTGCTTGTATCTCCATCCCGTACGACTTGCATGCCTTATCCACGCCGCCAGCGTTCGTCCTGAGCCAGGATCAAACTCTCCGCAAAAAGAGATCTATCCTGACAGAATCAGGTTTGTCAGATCCAGGAGGCTATTGCCTCAGGTTCCCACACAAACGCGGTTATCGCACCTGTCTTCTCTGCGATTTCAAAGATCGTGTGCCTTACCGGCAGCGCACTAATCTAGACCCTGGTTCTCTGGGTGTCAATGCCCTGCAGACCGCAGGCAGACTGGAACCCGAGATCGCCCGGGAAGGCCCGTGCGAGAGCGGTATATGTGGGTGGGAAATGCAGGGTGTCAAGGATGTCGGGATGCGCCACCAGAAGCTTCTGCGGCGCACTCGCGAGCACATGGGAGCCCGGGCCGTGCACTCACTTTGCGCCGGCCGCCCGGGCCGCTATTATGAGGCAAATGCCTGAACCAGGTATCGAAGCCGTACTGCTGAGGCTCACCGTCGAAGGCGGGGTGGTCACCGAGGTTTCCTCCACAGGCCCTGTCGCCTGTGAAGAGGCCATCGGAGCCGCGATCTGCGACCTTCTCGACCCCTGCCCGGAGAACTCCCGCTTCGTGCAGTCCACCCTGCGCACGGCTGATGGTCTTCGCGTCGCCGCGGCGCGCGCAACGGGGAAGGAGTACTTCGTCTACTTCCTCGACGGACCAGGTGCGGAGGCCTCCCCCGGAATACCCTGGATAATGCTGTCGCCGGATTCCAGGGCGCCTCTCGCTTCGCCCGCCATGGTCGCCCTCCTGGGATACACACCCTGGGAGCTCGGCGGTACCGAGCTTCTCGCCCCGATCCTCCGCGAATGCGGCTCGTCCTCGTTCACGACGAGCGTCCTCGACCGGTGGGGCTCGCGGCGGGACATTCTGTGCCACTGCACGCGGGCGCGCAGCGGCACGAGGTGGATCGCCCTGCTCCCGCTGCCGCCGCATGAAGAGGCCTCCTGGGAGGCCGTGCTGTCGGAGTGGGAGCAGCAGCCCGGGAGCGGGTTCAGGCAGGAACTCGACTTCCTCCTCAAGGCTGTCGGCATACCTTCGGGGGCTCTTCTCGACGGCTCGGGCGAGGGCATCCCGTCGATACTCGCCCAGGCGGGACTCTCGGTCACGCGCGAGGACCTGTCTCCCGGAGGCATGCTCTCGACATGGGTGAGCGGCTCCATCCTCTGGGTCGACTCGGAAGAGACTCCCGCCGAGCTGGGAAACCTCTGCATCGCACCTTTCGGCCGCTCGGAGAAGTACATCGCGGTTCTCGGAGGGGCTCACTCCCCCGTCGCCACCGAGCAGAGGCTGAAGGTGATGCTCCCCATCCTGGCCATGAGGCTCGACCTGCTCGCCCTGAGCAGATACGGGGCGGAACTCGACGGGAGGAGGGCTCTTCTCGACGACATAGAATCCATCGTCCAGAAGCACTCCCCCGGGTCGTGGAGCTCGCTCTCCCCGGCTCTTGCCGACATCGCCCCGGAGATCGGGGCTTCCGCCCTGGCCATCCTTGCGCCGGACGGAGGCGGACCATCCGCCTGCGCCGGCGACTGCGGTCCCGGATCCATCGCCGCCCTGTCCACCGGTCTGGGCGAGGCCTTCCAGGCGGTGGTGGAGGTGAAGCTGCGGGAGGGCTACAGGTTCTGCGCAGGCTTCGAAAGGGCGGCCGCCGCCGATCCTGGTCTGCTGAAGGCGGTCGGCAGGATGCTCGAGAGGTACTGCCACGACGGCTGTGCCCCTTCGCCGGGACCCGATCTCTCATCGCTCCCGGCCGTGCAGATCAGGAACTTCAGGGTTCTCTGGCAGGGGGATACGCCCGGGATCGATCACTGCTACGAGTATTACGGTCGATCGGGAACCTGTGACGGCTGCCCGCTGACCGCGTCGGGGGACGAGCGGCCGAAGAGGATGCGCATTCTCACGGGCGACATCCTGGAGGAGATCCACCCGTCGAGGGACGGCCACGTTATAACCTGGACCAGGCTCCCGCCACGGGCGCCGGCGCCGGCACCGGTCGAGCGCGTCCCGGGCGGCACGGCCTCGTACGATGCCGATGGCATCATCGAGTCCTGGAGCGGATGGCTGGAGGCGGCCGCGGGAGTGCCTGCACAGATCGCGATCGGGCAGTGGGCGGGGCGCCTGCTCGACAAGCTGGGATCGGACAGGCTGATACGGCAGTTCGAGCTCGCCCTCAGGGGAGTCTTCCTCCCCGAGAGCGTGGAGTTCCTGCTGGACGGCAGGCGCTGCGGGAGCAGGATGACCCCGGGGCCGGACCGCACCATCAGCCATTTCATACTCGACAGCGTCTCGGCGGGCATGGGGGAGATGCGGATACTGTCAGGTCCGGGCATCATCTCCCCCGAGGCGGAGCCCTCCTCCCTGGCGTCCACCATCTCGGCGGCATGCGAGATCCTCGGGTGGGAGCTGGATATCAGCCCGGCCGCCTCCGCGGACGGATGCACTGTCTGGCTGTCCCAGCAGGCGCTCTCCGGACTGCTGCTGGAGCTCCTGAGGGTTCTCGCTCCCCTGTGCCCGGAGAGGTGGGCGGCGCTGGACTCGTCGGTCCATGAAAGGATCGGCCGGGGGACGAGGCCGATCCTCCCCGGCAGATACCTCACCCTCCAGTTCGGGATCTATCCGGTGCTCCTCGCCACCCAGACGGCCTCCCTGCTGGCCATCGACAGGGAGATCGCCGCCCTGGGAGGATGGACGGCTCGGAACGAGCAGGGCGACAACCTGACCATCGCGCTGCCTTCCTCCCTCAGGCAGGGAGATGGGGAGTCGGTGGGCTTCTACGCCAACGACGACCACCTGGGCCGCCTGGTCGCGGAGATCGAGAAGTCCGTGCCAGGCGGATCCCTCAGGGCGAGCACCCTGGCGGAGCTCGCCGGCATCCAGCAGGAATGCAGGCTCATCGTGGCGAGGCTCAGGCCTCAGGAGCTGGAGCTGGCGGCGGCGCTGGCGGGCAGGGCGCCATGGCAGGGGATCCTGATCGCCACCGGGCTCCAGCCCAGGATACCCCTCTTCGCAAGCAGGATCGAGCTTCTTCAGCTCCCGGCCACCCCCGAGGAGCTGCTCGGAGCCGTGAGGAGAATGCTTGTCCGCTAGGGCTGCCCTGCTCCTGCTCGCCTGCCTGGCAGCGACCCCGGCCAGGGCGCAGGACCTGTCTCCCGAGGAATTCCTCATCACTCTCTGCGACACTGCGGGCAAGCCCGGAGGAGATGTTTTCTGGGCCCGCTCCGCATCGCCGTCCGGCGGCTGTGGCACGGTGGTGCCCGAGTCCCTGGCGGCAACGCTCCGGGCCATGCATGAACTGAGCGTGGTCCCCGGACCTCCCAGCCTCCTAGAGGTCGACTCCCTGTCTTTCGAGTACACAGTGTCCTTCCCGGAGGCGGCGTGGAGCTGGATCGACGAGGATGGACGCCTCCACCGGGCGACGGGCTCCACCGTGGTGACGAGTTCCGGCGGGAGGTTCATGTGGGTCGAGCTGCCCGCGTTCCGACCCGGCGCAGGATTGAGCCCGGCGGACAAGCTCATGGCGGGCTTCGCCCTGACCATAATGTTGCTGCTGGCGGGAGCTGCTGCGATCTGGTGGGCCAGGAGGAGCCTCGGGGTCTCAGGACGCGATCAGTAGCCTTCCCATTCCGAGGAGAAGTCGAGGACCTGGCTCGGAGCGTCCTGCATAGTGGTCTCCAGGGCCATGGCCCTGTCGATGAAGTCGTCGAGCTCGCGCTGAAGGAGGACGAGGCGGCTCATGAAGGCCTGATAGGCCTCGTAGTCTGAGTCGCTCGTCACGGGCAGGTGCTCCGCCTCCGCGAACGCGGCGTTCAGTTCCTTTATCACTGCGGCGAAAGCCAGTGCGAGTTCGCCTGATTCGCGAAAACCCTTCATCCAGCACCTCTTGTTGGTCGTTCCCTTAGCTTGGGAACATCGCGCAGCACCCCATCCTCGTCAACGAAAAGCGGTGTGTCCCTCCGCCCGGACGAGCCTATGAGCTCGAGCGCCAGATCCATGGCCTTCTCGAACTGCCAGGAGTTGGACCTCTCGGAATCCTCCCAGTTTGGATGTCCCGCGCCCCCGAGCACCTCGAGCGTTCCGCGCCTGCATGCCTTCGCAAGCCTGGTCCCCATGTCGGGAGGGCTGATGCCGTCCCTCGAGCCATGGAGGAACACGAAGCCCAGCGACTCGGGCGCGAGGGGGAGATAGGCCAGCGGGCTGAAGAGGTCGAGGCTCCTGCGCGAAGGGCCGGGCAGGGCCATGCGGAGCAGCATCGCCCTCCATGTTCCGAGGCGCGTCCTGGCCGACTCGAAGAAGGAGGTGAAGCATCCGTGGGCTATGACCCCCCGCACCGGGGAGGCCGACAGGAGGCAGGCAGTCTTCACCGCGACCGCCGCTCCCATCGAGCACCCGTAGACGATCGTGGCGGCTGCCGGGAAGCCCGCCGCTTCAGCGGCGAGAAGCGCGCCCGCGAGGTCCATGGCCTCGTCGGGTCCGCCGGTGGTGGTGGGACAGGGGTGCCCGTCGTGGCCTCGCAGCGGCACCAGGAGAACCGAATAGCCCTTCGTCGAGAAATACCTGTCGAGGGAGTCGAAGAAGCGGATGTCTCCATGAAGGCCGTGCACGAGCACCGCAAGCTCTCTGCCGTTCCTGTGGAGAAGCGCGTCGCATTCCCAGCCGTCGAGGGAATGGAACGGGAGACGGTCCCACTGCCCTTCGGGAGGCTGCATCTGGCTGCTGCGCCTGCGCCTGAACCTTCCCGCGTACCGGAACACGGGGACGATCGAGGCCTTCTTCCGGAAGGCAGCCCAGACTGCGGCGCCCTCGATCATCCCAAGCACCCAGCCGGCGGCGACGTCAGACGGGTAGTGAACCCCGCCGTAGACCCGGCTGGCTCCCACGAGGAATGACAGCGAGGCCGCGACAGGCGCGGCCGGGGGGTACGCGAGCGAGGCCACAGTCGCCAGAGCCGCGGAATTGGCCGCATGCGAAGACGGGAAAGACCTGTTCCCATGAACCCTGATGCCATGGTCCACGAGGTTCGTCACCTCCGGGTCCCTGCACGGTCTCGTCCTCGAGACCTGATGCTTGATCGTGTTCGAGGAAAGATCCGAAATGGCGACTGCGCAGACAAGTGCGACGAGCACGAGCCTCGCGTCCCTCGTCGAGAGGGTGCGCACGGCTCCGGCGGGGATGGCGAACTGGACCGGAAGCCTCCCCCATGCGAGCAGGAGCGCGGCGGCCACGGCCAGCGGGATGGCCCAGGCGCCGAAGCTGCTGAGCAACCTCATCGGGAACTCCAGCCAGGGACTGCCCGGAAGCGAGTTGGTCGCGTGCAGGAGGATTTCGTCGACACCCGGCAGAAAACTCGGCATAACGCTCCGCGTTGCAGGATTGACACTAATCTAGCCCCTGCGCCCACCCGGTCAAAGTGCGAACCGCGGAACGCGTTCCCGGGAGGGAGGAGGTCCGGGTTGTGCGATCCGGCACGCACGGCCTAGATTCCGGCCATGCATGAGGGAACGGCCCCCAAGGCTTCGGGTTCAGGCGGGATCGCCGGCTGGGCCATGCCGCTGGCGTCCGCGATCGTCGCTCTGGCGTGCCGGCTGGCGTTCATCTCCGGAAAGAGCATCTGGGTCGACGAGGCCTATGCGGCCGGCCTCGTGGGGGAGCCCATCCTGCGCACCGCGATACTGGCCGGGTCCGGCACCCCGCATCCTCCGCTGGCCTTTCTCCTGCTCAAGCTCTCCGTCTTCCTGTTCGGCCCGGGGGAGGCGGGAGCGAGGATGCTCTTCGCCTTCGCGGGGGCCGCAGCGACAGTCTTCCTCTTCAGGTTCTGCCTGCGCTTCGGGAGCAGGGGCGGGGCATTCCTGTCGGCGATGATCTGGGCGGTCTGCCCGATGGCCGTCTCCCTGGGACAGGAGGCCTGGATCTACGGCCCCCTCGCCCTGTGGTCCTTCGCCGCCCTGGACGCCTCCTCCTCCGCGTGGAGGGGCTCCCGGAAGGGCCTCGCGGCATTCATAGCCGTGTCTGCGGCCGGCTTCTCCACCCAGCACGCCTATCTCCTCGCCGCGGTCTCATGCCTGGCGTTGTATTTCACGGTCCCGGCGGAGGAGAGGGCCCCTGTCTCGTATCTGCTTACCGCATGTGCCGCCGTCCTCGTCATGTACGCGCCGCTGGCCGCTCTCTTCGGGAGGCAGCTGGAGCTGAGGGCCAGGCGCATGGCCGCGGCGGGGATGCAGCAGGGCATCCCGCACAGGATGATGGTCCGGGCGCCATCGGTGTTCACCCAGTTCCTGGCGGGTGGCGTGTTCCCGGATCTCTCGAGGGCGGTCCTCACCAGGCCGAGGATGCTCACGGCAGTGGTTGCGGCAACGGCGGTACAGCTCGCCCTCCTCCTCCAGCCGATCCTTTCCCGCAGGCTGGACCCGGGGCGGAGGCTCTGGATCGCGGCGACATTCCTGGCCCCGTTCGGATTCTTCCTCTTCGACGACCCCACCGTCCGCCAGTTCACGATAGGCTGGGCAGCCTTCGGCGCCGCGACAGCAGCAGCCGCGTCCACCCGGCCGGGGCGCGCCGTCGCCTTCGCCGCTCTCGCACTGTCCGCGGCGCTGCTCGTGCCCTACTACTCCATCTCCTCGTTCCCATACCACAGGAGCGACTGGCAGGCCGCCGAGGCCTTCGTCCAGGCGGGCTGGCGCGAGGGCGACGCCCTGGTGGTGCTGGGGAGCAAGTCCGCCGGCCAGGCCTGGCGGTTCTACGCCGGCGACTCGATGCAGCCCGTGCTCCCCGACGGGAGCGACCCGTACCGGAGGGAGGATGCCCCGTCAGGACGGCTCGACCCCTTCACGGTGGTGGACAGCCTGTTGTCCTGCTCTCCCAGGGTCTGGCTGGTGCAGGACCACTGGGCGGGCCCCTCCGTCCGGGAGATCGCGGGCGAAGCGCGCGTGACAGGCTCATCGGTATTCGGCGACTGTCTTGCGGTCATGCTCCTGGATGGTGACCGGGATTGAGTGTGGGTGGAGGCGGCGCCGATTTCCTGGTGATCTCCCCTCCGGTCACGACCCCCTCCGAGCCTCCTTCAGGCGCCTTCCTCCTGGCCGGCGCCCTCAAGGCCAGGGGATTCTCCGCCCCGCTGCTCGACCTTTCGCTGGAGTTCTTCGACAGGCTCTTCGCAGGCATGAGCGGCGCGAACAACATATCCTCCTCGCTGGCCTGCCTGAGGAATTCGAGGGAGGGATTCACCCCGTCGCGGCACAGGACGGCGTCGGGAGTGCTGCACTCGGCCCTCGTCAGGAGCCGCTGCGATCTGGGCGGCTGGAAGCCCACGCTCATGGACCTGGCTCCTCCGTGCGACCCTCACTCCCCGCTCGAGATGCTCGCCCTGTCGAGATCCGGAGGAAACCCGTTCGAGCCACTCTGGTCATATGCCATGGATGTGATCGCGTCGGTTCAGCCGCACCGGATCCTGGTGTCGGTTTCGTACCTCTCTCAGCTGGCCGCGGCCATCGACCTCTGCGTCTACCTCGAAGGCAGGGGTGTGCGACCGGAGGTCGGGGGCTCTCTCCCCAACAGCCTCAGGACTACGGGGACAGGGGCAGGCCTGCTCGAGAGGGCCTTCCCGTCCGTGGCGTACGGCGACGGCTCGTGCCTCGTCGGCGAGGAGCCCGGGACGATGCTCTCGCGAGTCGTCTATCCGGACATGCAGGGGGATACCGACTGGATCTCACCTCATCCTGTCATCCCCTTCACCCTCTCGACCGGCTGCTGGTGGAACAGGTGTCTCTTCTGCCCGGACAGGGACACTCCATGGTCCGCGTCGGGCGCGGAGTCGCTCGGGATGTTCCTGGACTCGATCCCCCGCTTCGCCGGGAGGAGGCCCGTGCTGCACCTTCTCGATTCGGCGGTGCCGCCGGCTGCGCTGCGGAGGGCTCTGCCCGTCCTGAAATCGTCGGGCGCCGCTTTCTTCTGCTTCGCGCGCCCGGGCCGGGAGCTGCTCGAGTCGTGTCCGCCCGGCGAGCTCGCCGACTCGGGCTGCCTGCTGCTGCAGCTGGGAGCGGAGAGCGCGTCCGCCGGGCTGCTCGGGAGGTACGGCAAGGGCTTCGGCCCCGACGAGTGGGAGATGGTGACGCGGGAGGTGGCCTCCGGCGGGATCCGGACCTACCTCTACCTGCTCTTCGGACTCCCTGGGGAGACAGGAGCGGACAGATCGCTCACGGTGGAGAGGATCGCCTCCCTGGGCGACTCGGTCGACTTCCTCAACCTCTCCATCTTCAACCTTCCCAGGAACTGCGAGCTCGCCTCCCGCGCCGACGAGTTCGGGATGGAGCTTCCTCCCCGGTCCGGGAGGGGCGCCGATGGGAGGATAGCCCTTTACTCCGAGTTCACGGAGGGCGGGGTCGCGCCGCGAAGGGAGGCGAGGCTCTTCCTGGCCGGAGAGGCAGCCGGCGAGCCCGCCTTCAGGAGCGCAGCGCTCAGGACTCCCAGGTGGTTCCGGGCCGCCCATCCGGCTATGATGAGGAGTCCCTCGAGAGTGCCGGTCATGAAGGCCTGACGGCGCTAAGGAGGCACATCGGATGGAGAGGTCGACGGACCCGCGCACGAGGAGGCTGCTCCTCCTGCTGCTGGCCCTCTATCCGGTCCTGACGGCTCTGCTCAGGCCGGAGGTCTTCTTCACCCCCTTCGACTCGGAAACCGTGACCAGGTTCGTCGAGCCCTACCTGTTCGAGGGGCGCGCGGAACAGCCGGTATGGACCCTGACGGAATCCTTCAAGTGGGGCCTCACACGCCCCCTCTACAGCCTCACTTTCCTCGGTGACTTCCTGCTCTGGCATGCCGACGCGAGGTTCTACCATCTCACGGACGCCCTTCTGGCGTGGATCGCGTTCTGCCTCGCCGCCCGGCTCCTCGTGAAGAACTGGGGCATCGCGGCCGGAGGCCTTGCCGCCCTCCTGTGGGCGATGCTGCCGTCTCAGGCCTGGTCCCTCTACCTGTTCACGGGACGCAACGACAGGCTGATGTCGATCCCGATACTCCTGGCCATCAGCCTTTACGACGCTTGGCTCGACGGGCGGAGGAGGAGCAGAGGAGCGCTCATGGCCGTTCCGGCCCTGGTCCTCCTCGGCTTCCTCGCGAAGGAGAATGCCCTCTCGACCGCCCCGCTGATCTTCGCATGGGGCTGGCTCGCCCGTGGCAGAGGCTTCGTGAAGACCGTCAGGGAAGGCCTCCCGGCCTGGATCGGCTGCCTGCTCCTGTTCCCGGTCCTGTTCGGGATCAGGGCGTTGGCGGGGATCGCCCTGTCGGATGCGGGCACTTTCAACACGGGGACGGCATACCTGACCCAGTTCGGGGACTTCGTCCTCCAGGGACTTCATTTCCATCACGGCGTGCCGCTGCTCGCAGCGGGAGGCATCTCCATCCTCCTGATGGCGTCAGGCTTCCTGATCCCTTCGCTCCCCGGGATGGTGCGTTTCGGCTGCTTCGCGATGCTCGTCACGATCGCGCCGTTCCCGCTGGTGTGGATACAGCGATCGTTCCACTGGCTCCCCTCGCTCGGCCTCGCGATCACGGCGGCGGGACTCCTGGCATGGGCCGGCAGGACCTCCCGACGCGCGAAGAGCTTCGCCCTGGTGCTGGGAGTCGTGATGGCCGTCGGGGTCGCGCTCTGGGGCAGGATCATGGCCAGGCGCATCTGCGCGGAGCCCATCGCGTTCAAGGTGGGGATGGAGGTCCTGGAGGGCTCGGGCAGGGGGCCGGGGTACGACGGCAGGCTCCTGCTCGACAGCGTGCCGGCTCTCAGGGAGCCGCTGGGATTTGCCGGCGAGGGGTGTCCGCAGCACACAGCCAAGGCCAGGAACTACGTGGCAAACCTGCTGCAGGTGGCCACGGACCGTGCCGATGTCTGGATCTCCTGGCCGTGTGAAGGCGGGATCAGTCCACCACGGCCTGGGAGCGGAAGCCCTCCCGGCAGCCCGCCCATCTAGCCCTGTCGGGGGTGCCGTCCTCCCTGACGCACCTGGCGGCTTCGAGCCCGGAGATCACCGCATGATGGAAATTGTCGTGGGCGAACAGCCCCTGTCGGCCCATGCTCAGGAGGGGCCATCTCTCGAGCTCCTGCTCCACCGCGTCCAGGCGCCTCCGGAATCCCATGTCATATACGGGATAGGCGTCTTCCCCGGCGGCCGTGACGGCATCCAGCCGCCCCGGATCGGGCAGGCCGGCCGCACGCAGACCCGAGCACGCGGCGCTGCAGAGGTCCGGGGAGTCGCGGACTTCTCCGGGATCGCAGGGGAACTCGAAGCAGAGGCCGGTCGAGCCGTGAGGGGCTCCCGCGTAGTTGGGGGGTTCGGACAGCCTCGTGAACTCCGTCTCGGGACCTGGGAGGTAGTGCGCGTCGAAAGCCGTGTATGCGGGCCTGGCCAGCCCTGCCAGGAGGAACGTCATATCCCTCCTCCGCAGTCCGGCTGCGCACTCCGCCACGGGGTCGGGCACCGACGGCCGCAGGATCGGGATCAGCCTCTCGATCGCGAGCGAGGACAGGACGATGTCCGCTGGGAACGACCCGCCTGCCTCGCCTTCACAGGAGACATCGAGACCTCCGCCGGCCCTCGCCTGCAGGCCGGCCGCCCTGGCGCCCCGGACTATCCTGCCCCCCATGAGATCGACTTCCCGCGCCATGGCGTCAGGGATGCGGCCGAAACCTCCCCGGGGATAGTAGAAGATCCCCTCCAGGGATCCGGAGAAGCGCATTCCCCTGCTCAGCATCTTCAAGACCAGGGCTGCCGGGGATTGCGCCGAAACCCGGCGCCGGGCCTGCTCGGCCGAGATCTCAGAGGCATCAAGCCCCCAGATCTTCTTCGCATACGGGATGTAGAAGCCCCTGGCCAGCGTCTTCCCGAGCCCGGCCTCGACAGCCGCGGCGAAGTCGGCCGGATTGCCGGGCGGCCTCCTGAAGGGCCGCATGGCGAGTTCACCGAGCAGCTGTGCAGTGACTCCGGGCGGGAGATTGCGCACGAGGTCGAGCGGCTTCGGGGGGAAGGCGACGAACCTCCCGCCGAGAAGGATCCTGCCGTTCCTCGGACGCTTCAGCAGGTCGCCCCCGAGGAGCCGCTGCACCAGGGACAGGACCTCCCCGCGCGAAGCCGGGTGAAGCCTGTGGCTGCCCAGGTCGAAGTCCACCCCCGCATGCCTCACGCTCCTGCACAGCCCGCCCGGGGCATCGGCCGCCTCGAGGACGGTGACATCGCTGAACCCCCGGGAGAGAGCCCCGATAGCCGCTCCCAGCCCCGCAGGGCCCGCACCCAGGATCACAACGCGAGCCCGGCTCATGCCACCGGGCCTCCGACGCGGTCACTTTCCAGGACGTCCACCCATCCGTTCCCGGAGATATAGAGGCCGTGCCAGATCATGTAGTTGAGTATCCCCCAGAGCGCTCTGCCGTTGTCCATGCGCATCAGCTGATGCTGGCTCCAGAGATCTTCCACGCCTTCCGGCCGGAAGAGCCCCGTCTCGGCCAGCTTCGGTCCGGAGAGGACGGAGCCTGCGAATTCCCTCAGATCCCCCCTGAGCCATGACGAGTAGGGCATCTCCAGCCCCACCTTCTTCTTGTCGAGGATGGCATCGGGGAGGAGGCCCTTCATCGCCTTCCTGAGCAGGTTCTTCTTGCGGAGGCCCGGCAGCTTGTGCTCCACCGGGACCGTGGAGAGGAAGTTCACCAGCTCGTTGTCAGTGAACGGCACCCTGGCCTCCAGGGAGCTGGCCATCGTCATCCTGTCGTTCTTGATCATGAGGTCGTCCGCGAGGTGGAATGCCCAGTCGATGCGCAGGAGCCTGTTCAGCTCGTCCTCCGCGGAGCAGCCCGCATAGGCCTCCTCGAACAGGCCGCAGGTCGCCGGCATGCCCGCCGGATCTCCCGCGAGCACGAGGGTCTTGCGCTCCTCGTCGAGAACCTCCCTCCAGGAGTAGTGCGACCTGGCAACGGGGAGCTCGGCCCCCCGCGCGAACCGCTTCGCCTTGAACTCGAAGCTGAGCTTCCTGTGCGAAACCGGCAGCGCCTCGACGATCGGGGAGACGACTCCCCTGCGCAGGATCCGGGGCAGCTTCCTGTAGACCCTTCTCACCTTGTGCGCCGCGTGGGTGTCATAGCCGCCGAAGAATTCGTCACCCCCCTCTCCGGACAGGAGGACCGTCACGAAGTCGCGCGCCTGCCTGGCGAGCATGAAGGTGGGGATGGCGGATCCGTCGCCGTATGGCTCGTCGATGTATGCGAGATACCTGGGCAGCAGGCGGGAGACGTCTGCGGAGGTGACCCTGATCTCGTGGTGCTCCGTCCCCAGGAAGGCCGCGACCTGCCTGGCGAAGCGGGATTCGTCGAAGCTGGGATCGTCGAATCCGAGCGAGAACGTATGGAAGTCCGCGCTGCCCAGAGTTCGCGCCATCAGAGCCGACAGAGAGCTGGAATCCATGCCACCGGACAGCATCACACCCACGGGCACGTCGGACACGAGCTGCTTCTCCACTGCCCTGCCCAGCATCGCCAGCGATCCTTCGACGGCCTCCTCCTCGCTCATGTCCCGGTCGATCCTGTAGGATGGCTCGAAGAACCTCCACTCCCTCGTCTCCCCGGTGTCCGACACCTCCATGGCGCAGCCCGGGGGGAGCTCGGAGATGCCCCGGAAGGCGGTCAGGCTTCCCGGGATGTAGTCGAGGGACATGTAGTGGTGGAGGGCGGTCCTGTCGGGCTCCGGGGTCACCAGACCGGAGCGGAGTATGGCCTTGATCTCCGAGGCGAAGACCATGCCGCCGGGCACCCGTGCAAAGAACAGGGGCTTGATCCCGTAGCGGTCCCTGGCCAGAAGCAGCCTGCTCCGCCTGGAGTCCCACAGGGCCAGTGCGAACATCCCGTCGAGGGACGGGAGCATGGCTTCACCCTGCTCCTCGAAGAGGTGGACGAGGACCTCGCTGTCGGTCCTCGATCTGAAGACATGTCCCCTGCCGTCGAGCGCGGCCCCGGATCGAAGCTCCATGAAATTGTAGATCTCACCGTTGCAGGCGAGCTGGAGGCTGCCGTCCTCGTTGGGCAGCGGCTGCCTTCCGGCGCGGCTCAGGTCGATGATGCTCAGGCGCCTGTGCACGAGCCCGCATGGCCCGCATACGGCCATCCCGGAATCGTCGGGGCCTCTGTGAGCGAGGATCGAGCCCATCCTCGAGAGGGTTGACTCCTCAGGCCGGCCGCCGTCGAATCTCAGTATTCCTGCGAAGCCGCACACTCAGGAGGGATCTCCGCTGCCGGGCGCGCCCGGAGCAGCCCCTTCGTCAACGCGGCGAACGTCGGACACGGGCGCGGTTGCGGGGCTCCATCTGCGGGCCAGGGCCTCTGCGACCGTTCCGACAAGCGCTATCTGAAGGCCCGAGAGGAGGAGGATCAACGAAGAGACGGAGAGGACCTCCTGGCTGAGGAGCGAACCGAAGCTCCCGTAGAGCCGGAGGGCCACCACGATGTCGAGGACGAGCTTTCCCAGACCCAGCGCCAGGCAGGCGAGAGCCGCCGGCATGAAGACCTTCATCGGTCTGAAATAGACGGACAGCCGAAGCACGAGGCCCAGGAACGAGAAGAAGCTCGCGGGGGTGATCTTGGACCGCCCCTTGCGCACGTGGTAGTCGATGGGGATGTACTCCGTCGAATAGCCGTCGCAGAACGACGCGACCGTGATCGTTGTCGTGAAGGAGAAGCCCTGGGGCAGCAGCGGGAAATACTGCATGGCGAAGCTGCGCCGAAATGCCCTGAGGCCCGAGTTGAGGTCGGGGATGCGGGTGCCCGTCACGTACTCGGCGAGCATGCGGAGCATCCACTTCCCGGGCTTGCGGGCCGTGGGGATGTGCACCACTTCCCCTGTCCTGGCGCCAACAGCCATGTCGCAGGCGCCCAGCGCCTCGAGCAGATCGGGTATGCGCTCCACCGGATATGTCCCGTCAGCGTCGGTGATGACGACTATCTCGGAACGCGCGGCCCTGATGCCGGTCTTGAGAGCGGCGCCGTACCCCCGGTTCCTCCCGTGAGCGATGACCCTCGCACCGGCCTCCCTGGCCGCGGCTGCCGTGTCGTCACGCGAGCCGTCGTCGACTACGATCACCTCGGAGCCGGGCCTTCCCGCGAGGATGCCCAGGACGGACCCGATGACGGGCCGGATGCCTTCCTCCTCGTTGAAGGCGGGGATCACGACGCTGATCTTCTCCATGTGCGCACCTCCCTCTCCGGTGCCCCGAACATCGCCGCTCGCAGTCGCTTCGTCACCGGCTGCGCGGTTGACCCGGTCCGCGCCTGACCTAGATTCCCGTGCAGGCGGAATGGAGGCCTCTTGAAAGGGTCGCTGGGACGGGTGTTCCCACTTCTCGTCGGCCTCGCCCTCATTGTGGCGACCGGGCTGTTCTCGGGATTGCGAAGCTCTCTCGAGGCCGTCGCCGGTCTCGATCCGGCAGTTCTCGCACCCCTCTGCATCGTTTACGGGCTCTCCTGGGTCCTGCGCGGGTCCAGGCTCGTCCAGATCATATCGATGTTCAAGTCCTCCATCCGTTTCAGGGATGCCCTCGGCACGGAGCTGATAGCCGACCTCGCGAACCAGGTGATACCCGCGAGGCTGGGAGACGTGACCAAGATCGTCTACCTGGCTGAGAAGGGGTATCTGAGATATCCAGAATCCATCTTCTCGGCCTTCCTGGTGCGGGCGCTGGATCTCACGGCCCTCCTGTTCATGGCCCTCCTGTGCATCCCCGGCCTGCCTTCCGCAGGATCGCCTGCCGGGCCGTTTCACATCGCGGTCGGAGCCCTGCTGTTCCTGGCCTGCGCCCTTGCGGCATGGTTGTTCTGGTTCCGCACGGAGGTCCTCCTGAGGGCATTCATCGGTCCTGCGGCACGCCTCAGGCCCCACATCCGCCAGCTCCGGTCGACCCTCCAGGGTCGGGGGACGGCATTCGCCCGGCTGTTCCTGACATCGCTGCTGATATGGGTCTTCGACGTCATGACGCTGCTGGTGTTCCTCTGGAGCCTGGGAGTCCGGCTCGGGCCGCTCCAGACCGCCTTCGTCCTCTTCGCGTCGAACCTGGCCAAGGCCATACCATTCTCGCCCAACGGTCTGGGTGTGTACGAAGGAGCGATGGTCCTCCTGCTCTCGGGCTTCGGTGTGGAGAGGGGGACGGCCTTCGCGGTGTCGATCCTCGACCACGCATTCATGAATGCCTTTTCGATAATCCTCGCGCTGCTGGCGCTTGCGCGGCTGAAGATGGATTTCGCCGGGCTGAAGGCTCTCGCCGTCAGGGGAGGAGCCCTGAGGGAGCGGGGCTCAGGCCAGGTAGCTCCTGAAGCCGTCGCTCTCGATGAACAGGTCGTGCCAGATCAGCAGGGTCAGCAGGCACCAGAGGGCCCTGCCGTTGTCCCTCCGCCTTGAGAGGTGCTGCTTCCACATGGCCTCCACCTCGGGCCAGGACAGGAAGCCGGTGGACTCGACCCGTTCCCGGGTGAAATAGGTCTCGGCTATGTGCCTCAGCTCCCCCTCGAACCAGTAGGAGTAGGGGAGCTCGATGCCGAAATTCTGCCGTCTGCGGATACGGGGCGGCAGCACGCGGGCCATCGACCGCTTCTCGATGTAGCGCCTCGTGAAGCCGCGGATCTTGTACCGTGGAGGTATCCTGGCGAAGAACTCGAAGGCCTTGCGGTCCACGAACGGGAACCGGGCCTCGACGGAGTGCGCCATGACCATCCTGTCGTTCTTCAGCATCAGGTCGCCGATGAAGAAGTACTTGAGGTCGATCAGCGCGATCCTGTCGAGGTCGTCATCGAAGCCGGCATTGTCGTACATCTCCTCGAAGAACGACTCGGTGGGCCTGAAGCTGCTGCCAGGCATGAGAGCGCGCTTCTGCGACTCCTCCAGAACGTGTCTCCAGTGGAGATGCGCGTCGGGGACGCTCATCTCCGCGCCCCTGGTGAACCTCTTGGCCAGGAAATCGAAGCTCAGCTTGCGGTAGGACACCGGTAGATGCGAGGCCAGCATCAGGTTCAGCATCCTGATCGGCCGCGGGACCATCCTCCGGTAGAGGCCGGCCATGCGGCAGGCCATGTGCGTCTCGTATGCATTCGAGATCTCGTCGCCGCCTTCGCCGGACAGGAGGACCTTGACGAACTTCCTGGCCTCGCGGGCCAGGAGGAAGAACGGGATGGCCGAGCCGTCGCCGATCGGCTCGTCCATGAAGGCGATGTGCCGGTGGATGTTCTGCTCGACGTCGCCCGGGTTGACCATGATCTCGTGGTGGATGGAGCCTGAGTAGGAGGCCATCAGCCTCTGGTAGCACGACTCGTCGAAGCTCTTCTCGTTTATCCGCAGCGAGAAGCTGTGCAGCTCGCTGCTGCGGCCGAGGTGCCTGGCCAGTCCGAGCACCGAGCTGCTGTCGAGGCCTCCGGACAGGGTGACGCCCACCGGTGCGTCGGAGATCAGATTGCGCTCCACCGCGCCGCGGATGGCCTCGAAGAAGCCCTCGTCGGCCTCCTCCATCGTCATGTCGTCGTCGGTGTCGAACCTTATCCTGTAGTACTCGGACACCCGGGGCGAAGGGTTCGCCGCCTCGAGATCGATCTCCACGAGATGCCCTCCGTCGACCTCGGAAATCCCGTCGAAGGCCGTGAGCGTTCCCGGGACGTATGCGAGAGAGAAGTAATGGAACACCGCCTCCCTGCTGGCCCGGGGTCTGAAGCCCGGGATCCCGAAGAAGGCCTTGATCTCCGAGGCGAAGTAGAATCTGTCCCCGAGCCTCATGGTGAAGAGCGGCCGCGTGCCGAAGAAATCCCTGACGATCAGCACCCTGCCCGCCCGCCGGTCGTAGACGCAGAACGCGAACATGCCGGACAGGTCCCCGAGGAACGCGGTTCCCTTCTCCTCGTACAGGTGGAGGATGGTCTCGGAATCGGATGTGCTGTGGAAGCGGAACCTGTCCCTCAGCCGTGTCGAGGCCTCGATCTCCCTGAAGTTGGTGACCTCGCCGTTGTAGCAGAGCCAGACGGCGTCATCGTCCGATTTCATCGGCAGGTCGCCGTTGGAGGACAGGTCGATGATGCTGAGGCGCGAGTTACCGAGGTAGCATCTCTCGTCGAACAGCTCGCCCCTGCTGTCTGGTCCGCGATGATGGAGGAGGCCCGTCATGGCCCTGCCGGCTTCGTAGTCGGACTGCTGCAGCGGCCTCCCAAGGCTTATCACACCGGCGATTCCGCACATCACAGGCTCCCTGTGGCTGAGACCGGGCGAATATCGTCTCCTGCGGAAGGTGCGGCCATGCCCGCCGACATCACAGGAGGTTGCTCGCCAGCTCGGCCAGGGCGCTGCGCTCGCCCTTCACGAGGTTCACCTGGGAGTACAGCCTCTGCCCCTTCATCTTGTCGACCAGGTATGCAAGGCCGTTCGACTGGCTGTCGAGATACGGCGTGTCGATCTGGTAGATGT
This sequence comes from candidate division Hyd24-12 bacterium UBA5074, assembly GCA_002414865.1. GTDB lineage: Bacteria > Fermentibacterota > Fermentibacteria > Fermentibacterales > Fermentibacteraceae > UBA5938. Next base: position 18,488 of record DIAQ01000087.1, read on the forward strand.
CGCCCGTGAAGACTATCCTCGTCCCCTCGCCGGCTCTCGTGATGATGGTCTTCACCTCGTGCGGAGTGAGGTTCTGAGCCTCGTCGACGATGAAGAACACCCTGTCCAGGCTCCTGCCGCGGATGTAGGCCAGCGGCGTGATGTACAGCTTCTCGTGCTCTATCATCTCCGCGATCTGCCTCTGCTCCTGCCCGTCCGGCGCGAACCGGTTCCTTATCACGGAGAGGTTGTCCCACAGAGGCTGCATGTAGGGATCGAGCTTGGAGTGGACGTCGCCCGGCAGGTAGCCGAGGTCGCGGTTGCCGAGGGGCACCACCGGCCGCGCGAGATAGATCTGCCTGTAGGCCCGCCTCTGCTCCAGCGCGGCTGCGAGGGCGAGGAGCGTCTTGCCGGTTCCGGCCTTTCCGGTGAGGGTTACGAGCTGGACCTCCGCCCTCATGAGCGCGTCCACGGTGAAGGCCTGCTCGGCATTCCTGGGGTCGATGCCGGACACCCTCTGCTTCGAGACACGCTCCAGGAGCCCGCTCGCGGGGTTGTAGACGGCCAGCGCGCTCGTGCTGCCGTTCCTGAGGATGAAGTACTGGTTGGGGACCATCCCCTCTATCCCGAGATCGGCGGGCGGCATGGCGAACGGGGGCTCGTAGAACCTGGCGATCTGCGAGGGCAGTATCCCCTCGACCACCCTGCATCCCGTGTAGAGCTCCTCCAGGTTGGCTATCTTGCCGGTCTCGTAGTCCTCCGCCGGGATGCCGAGGGACTTGGCCTTCATCCGCAGGTTGATGTCCTTGCTTATCAGGATGACGATCCTGTCAGGCTCGGCAGTCCGCATGGAGTCCGCGAGCGCCAGGATCCTGTTATCGGCCTTGTCCCTGATGAACGCGGCCTCCACAAGGGCCGACCGGGGCTCCACCGCGCTCAGGAACAACCTTCCCCTCCCCTGGCCGAGAGAGATGCCATCGACGAAGGGGCCTACATCTGCGAGCCTGTCGAGCCGCCTGATGAATTCCCTGGCGTGGAAGTTTATGAGGTCGTTCCCTTTCTTGAACTCGTCCAGCTCTTCCAGCACGGTGACGGGGATCACGACGTCGTTGTCCTCGAAGTTGTCGATGCAGTTGTAGTCGTAAAGCAGTACGTTGGTGTCCAGTATGAAGGTCTTGGGGCGCGATCCTGCAGTGTTCAGATCGACTCCCGTCCGCCGGCTCGGTCGCCGGCTCGATGCTTTCAGACCGGGCGGAGCTCGCCGCTGTCGAAGGCCTGCATCCCCGAGGAGGTCGCGAGCAGCAGGCGGCCCTCGGGATCAATCCCCGAGACCGTCCCCACCACCGATTCGGGACCCCTTGTCATGCGTACCAGATGGCCCAGGCACCAGAGCCTCGAGTGCAGCGACCCCAGCCTTCCCTCCAGCGGGTTGTCGTCCCGGTCAGGCCAGACCTCGTCAAGGCGCCTCAGGAAACTCGCCAGAACGTCCATCGATGCCGGGGGGGAGGCCCAGGCTCCCCAGCAGGATGCCTCGAGCGCACGCCCGTCAGGGATCTCCGGCGCTATCGCGATGTTGAGTCCGACACCGAGGACCATCCATGGCGATGGAAGGGAGCCCCCCTCTGGGAGGATGCCGGCGATCTTCCTGCTGCCAGTCACTATATCGTTGGGCCACTTTACTTCTGCACTGATGCCAGCCTCGGCGAGCAGGTCGCAGAGGACATCGGCAGCGAGGAGCGAGAGCCGCGGCGCATACTCCGGGGGCGGGGAGGGCTTGAAGAGGATGCTCATGTAGAGGCCGCCATGGGGAGACGACCATGACCTCCCGAGCCGGCCTCTCCCGGCCGTCTGCCTGTCAGCCGCGACGACCGTGCGGTCCGGCAGCCGGCGGGCGTTCTGCTTCAGGTAGTCGCTGGTTGATCCGATGGTCTCGAGATGGATCAGATGCCAGGGAAGGCGGGCTCCGGCGAATCGAATGTCCCTCTGTTCGACAGGGGTGGCGTCCTGTGTGTCCATTCCCCTCCGGATCGGGCTTCTGGTGCCGGACTATAACTCGCTCCGGCCCGGAGGGGATATGCGGGACCGCTTACTTGTCGCAGCCGGGCGCCGAGTCGAACTTCTTCCTGCAGCCGAACATCACGTAGAGTCCGGGCAGGACGAACAGCGTCAGGAGCGTGGCGACGGATAGACCGCCCATGACGGTCCTCGCCATGGGTGCCCAGGTCTCGCCGCTGTCGCCCAGCCCGAGGGCCAGAGGCACCATGCCCACTATCGTGGTCAGCGCGGTCATGAGGATCGGGCGCATGCGGATCCTGCCCGCCTCGGCGACGGCTTCGATGACGCTCATCCCTTTCTCCCGCAGCTTGTTGGCGAAATCGACCAGGACGATGCCGTTGTTCACGACGATACCGGCGAGCATGAGCATGCCCACCATGGCCGTGATCGAAAGGCTTGTGCCGGTGAACAGCAGGGTCAGGACCACGCCGATGAAGGCCATGGGGACAGTGAAGATGATGATGAACGGTTCGAGGAACGACTCGAACTGGCTGGCCATCACCATGTACACCAGCGCGATCGCGGCGAGTATTGCTATGGTGAGGTAGAAGAAGGTGTCCTTCTGGTCCTCGACCTGGCCCGCGAGCTCGTATCTCAGGCCGCCTGTATCCAGCGTGTCCAGCATTTTCTGCACATCCGCGGCCACGGAGCCCAGAGCGCGTCCGGAGGTCCCGCAGCCCACGGTGGCCATGCGGGACGAGTTCAGCCTCAGGATGGACTGCGGCACCAGACCGGGGACCAGGTTCCCGAGCGCTGCGATGGGTTCGTTGCCGACAGGGCTGGACATGAGGTCCTCCAGCGTCCTCCTGTAGGGCGGCGCATACCGCACGAAGATGTCCACCTCGTCGCCGGCGTCCCTGAGGAAGCCTGCGGTCTGGCCCATCATGCCCATCGACACCTCGGAGCCCAGCTGTGACCGGGATATGCCGTTCTGAGCGAGGACGACCGCATCGGGATGCACCACGAACTCTGTCCTCTGGATATCCATGGAGCTCTGGACGTCACGCGTCCCGGGGATCGTCTCGAGGACATCTGCGCAGCGCGCGGTGACTCTCCTCAGCTCTGCGAGGTCCTCCGAGAAGAACCGGATCTCGATGGCCTGGCTGCTGGACATCGGTCCGCCTTCCTCGAAGCTGTACTCGACGTCCGGGATGGTTGCCAGGAAGGTCCTTATGCTGTCTGTGTACTCCTCCTGAGTGACGCTCCTGTCCTGCCTGGGGACCAGCTTCAGGAAGAAGCTGAGGTTGTTGGATCCGCTGCCGCCGAATGCGGCGGAGAACCCTTCCTGCTGCCCCACCTCGAAGAAGGACGCCTCCATGTCGCTGGAGTCGACAATGGAGGCTATCCCCTGCTCGATGAACCTGGAGGTCGAGTCGGTGGCCGTCAGAACCGTGCCTGGAGACCTGTTCGTGGTCGCTGAGATGAAGCCCTCGTCGGTCTGGGAGAAGAACTCGACGGGGACCAGCTTCATGAGCCCGATGCAGATCACGAGAAAGCCCAGCGTTCCGAAGACGACGAGCCGCCTGCGCTCGAGCGCCTTCCTCACGATCCTGGAGTAGCCGGCCTCGAGTTTGTCGTAGCCTGCCTTGACCTTCTTCTGGAGCCTGCTCTCGTCGCCCATCGTGACCAGGTTCTTCGACCTGGAGGTGAAGACCGGAATGAGCGTGAGCGCAACGAAGAGAGAGACCAGGAGGCTGAAGCTGATGGTCAGGGACATGTCCCGGAAGATCTGGCCCGAGAGGCCCGGGACGAACAGGATGGGCACGAAGACGGCCACAGTGGTCAGGGTGGATGCGGTGATGGCCATGCCTACTTCGGATGCCCCGTCGATCGCCGCCTTGACCGCGCCTTCGCCCTCCTCCCTGTGCCTCACGATGTTCTCGAGCACGACGATGGAGTTGTCGACGAGCATGCCGACCGACAGCGCGAGCCCGGCCATCGAGATGATGTTGAGGTCGATGTCCACGAAATACATGACTGCGAAGGTCGCGATGACGGACATCGGGATGGAGATGCCCACGACGGCGCTGCTCCTCCACGATCTGAGGAACACCAGCAGCACGACCACGGTCAGGAGGAGGGCCTGAATGGCCGAGGACCAGAGGTTGCTGATGGATCCCTTAACGAAGGTCGCCTGGTCATAGACGATCCTGAGATCGATCACGTCGCCGTAGCTTCTCCGGAGGTTCTCGATCTGTCTGTTGAGCCCGTCGCTCACGTTCACGGTGTTGGCGTCGGACCTGCGGAAGACGACGGCCACCACGGCGTCGTTGCCGTTGAGCCTGACATAGCCGACCTTCTCGGCATAGCCGTCCTCCACCGTCGCGATCTGCTCGAGGAGCACGGGGGAGCCGTCGGCCCTGTGACCCACGACCAGCTGCCTGATGTCGTCGATCGACTCGAAGGAGCCCGCCAGGCTGATGTTTGCGTTGAGTCCACCGATGTTGATCTCTCCGGCAGGGCTGTCCTCGCCCACCGACGCGATGGCGCCCACCAGCTGGGACAGCGTCAGACCCGACTGGGAGAGCACGACAGGATCGACCTCCACGTTCACCTGACGCGTGAAGCCCCCGGATATGCTGATGGAGCCGACGCCCTCCACGCGGCGCAGCTGGGGTTCGATCTCGTCCTCTACGATCCTGCGCAGCTCGAAGGCGTCGAGCATGTCGCTGGAGAATGTCATGAACATCATCGGGGCGAGGCTCGACTCCATCACCAGCACCATCGGGTCGCTGGCGTCATCGGGCAGGAATGTCTTGTACCGGTCGAGGAACCTCCTCAGATCGGTCTCCGCCTGGTTCATGTCGCTCCCCCAGTTGAACTCGGCGGTCACGACGCTGATGCTCGGACTCGAGGTAGAGGAGACGTTCTTCACGTTCTTGGTCGAGGCGGCGGCCTTCTCAAGGTACTGGGTGACGAGGTTCTCGATCTCCTCGGGGCCGGCTCCGTTGAGCTGGCTGAAGATCATGATCTGGGGGAAGACGAGCTTGGGATACAGGTCGATGCCGAGCTGGGACAGGCCGAAGAAGCCCACGCCCAGGATTCCGGCGAACACCATGAGGAAGGTCACACGCTTGCTTACCGCGATTCGGGGAATGTTCAAGGAATGACCTCCGCAGGAGGAAATGGACCCTGGAGTCCTGCCTTCGGAGAGGCGTCACCGCCGCGCCTCCTGATACCGCTGTAGACGAGGGCGAGGCACCTGCGCAGCGTGTCTCTCACCATCTCCGGCTCGAAGCCCGGATCCCTCGAGAACTGGAATACCAGATCGGAGAAGAAGCTGAACAGGATGAGGGAGACAGCGTCGACCTCTACGCCGGGATCGATCAGGCCTTCATCCTTGAGCGTGGACAGCAAGCCCTTGAGCTGGGTCGTGACGAGGTTGGAGAGGCGTGTCTCGTCCGCCTCCATGACATTGCGCTCCACGGAGACCCGCTGCACGGTTCCGAGCATCTGCCTGTCGAGTTCCATGAGACCATTGAGATAGATCTCGAGCAGGCCAAGGATGGCTTCCTGACCCGACTCGTGGGAGATGGACACCCAGGTCCTGGCCCGCTCGAAGCAGGAGGTCATGTGCCTGCGGGTGTATGCGAGCAGGATGTCGTCCTTGTCCTTGTGGTAGTTGTAGAGGGTTCCGACGCTCACACCGGCGGTTCGAGCGAGATCGGCCATGCAGAACTCCGCATAGCCTTTCCTCTCGAGGATCTCCCCCACCGAGTCGAGAATCCTTGCGGCTGTCCGCTTCTTGCGCTGTTCTCTCAGTCCCATTGTACCGCCCGGTAAAGTGAATGTGTTCATAATTGTAAACAATTCATATTTTTCTGGCAAGTCCCGGGAGAGCTGCAGCGGCATTGCATCAACCCGTAGCCGCGCTGCATGCTTCCTGTTCAGGATGGGCCGCTAGCTCAGATGGTAGAGCATCGGACTTTTAATCCGAGGGTCGGGGGTTCGAGTCCCCCGCGGCCCACCAGATCCTGCTGCTTCGGAGTGCAGCGCTCTGACATGCGCGAAGATCCGCTCCTCCAACCCCTGGGGAGCGATGCCGTTCTCACCTCCCGCAGGCTGCGTACTCCCTGCCGCCCTCAACCGGATGTAGATTGAGCCTGCAGAGCCTCCGGACAGCCGATCCGCTCTGCGGTATCGCGCATTCTCCCGGGGAGGCCTGCGATGATCGCCTTGGGCACATCCCTCTTGATCGCATTCTGTACAGGGTCCGCACATTCCTGGTTCCGGGTTCCCGATTCCGAAGTCATCCAGGTCCGGGAGGAGGACGGCGAGGTGGCTGCCTGCCTCCCCTTCGCCTTCATCGGAGTCGAGCCCGGCGCCCCGGACCTGCCATCGTATCCGGAATGGATCACCCTGCCTGCGGGAGAGGTCGCCACCCGCATCGAAGTCTCCGAGGTGGAATGGGGCGATCTGCCAGGTGATTGGCTGATCAGACCGCTGCCCGCCCCCGAGATACTTTCGCTGCCGGCCCATGTGTCGGCGCAGAGGGATGAAGTCATCTACGGGACCGATGGATACTGGCCCGGAACAACCGTCGAGCTCACGGGCACTGGCTATCGCGACGGCGTTCCCAGTGCCGAGATCCTCGTGCATCCTCTCCGCTACAATCCGGTGACCAGACATATGCAGCGGCTGCTGAGCTTCGGGATCGAGGTCGAGACATCGCCGGGGGATCGAGGAACTCCCGTTCCGACCCGCGTATCGGACAGAGATCTACAGGTGCGCATGTTGATCGTCACCGGCGAACCGGTCCGGGCGCCCTTCGACAGCCTCGCCGCATGGAGGACCGGAGGCGGGATGCCGACCGAGGTGGTGACGACTGGTGAGATCTACTCATCGACACCCGGCGCGGATGACGCGGAGAGGATCCGCAACTACATCAAGAGCAGGTGGCTCACCGATGGCATAGACTTCGTGCTGCTCGGAGGAGACGTCGGCATCGTACCCTGCCGCTTCGTTTTCGTGATCAACTACCAGTTCGCGGGTGGGATCGGCGACATACGGCCCAGCGACCTCTACTTCTCCGATCTCGACGGTACCTGGAACCGGAACGGGAACAACATCTGGGGCGAACTCGCGGACAGTCTGGACCTGTACCCGGATGTCTCCGTGGGCAGGGCTTCGGTCGAGGACATCGACGAGGCCTGGGGCTTCGTGAACAAGGTCATCGCATACGAGACGGCCGACATCACGGATCACCTCGACGATGCGCTCATGATGGCGGGCACCTACGACCCCGAGACCGACGGTGCGGTCCAGGCCGACTGGATCGTGGACAACTGCATCCCGCCGTTCTTCACTGTCACGAAGCAGTACCAGTCTATGGGCACGTATGGGCTGGAGCAGGCGATCTCGGCGCTCGAGC
>DIAQ01000087.1:26268-26856 GCA_002414865.1 candidate division Hyd24-12 bacterium UBA5074
CCACCGGCTGCTGGACCAACGCCTTCGATGGAGATGCCATCTCCGAGCACCTCATCACGAATCCGGTCGGAGGAGGCGTCTCGTACATCGGCAATACGAGCTTCGGATGGGGATCCCCCGGCAATCCGCTCTTCGGCTATTCCGACAGGATGAACCGCGAGCTGTTCAGCGTAGCCTTCGAGGATCCCACCCTCTCGCTGGGCGAGATCGTCTCGGAGGCGAAGGAGAGCTACATCCCCTTCAGCCATCAGCAGAACGTCTACAGATGCGTCGTCTTCATCCTGAACCTGCTCGGGGATCCTTCCATGGTGATCCATCGGATGCCGCCGGTGCAGCCCACCATCGATGCGCCCGGGATCGTAACCTCGAACACGCTGCTCATCCCCGTCACGATCGGGACGGGGGGTGTCGATCCTGAGGCCGCGACGATCTGCATCCACGGCCCCGGCTTCTCGAGCTACACCGTCGAGACTCCGGATGCGTCGGGGCATCTCGTGGCCGAGCTCCCGGGGCCGCCTTCGGGGGACATCACCCTCACGGTCACAGGGCCGAACATCAGGCGGACCAGTGTGGTCATCCCTCTGGGAA
>DIAQ01000074.1 GCA_002414865.1 candidate division Hyd24-12 bacterium UBA5074
CCGAAGAAGACGCCGTCCTCCATCCTGACCCTCTTCCTGCGCCACATGCGTTCCGTGGTCCCGGTCAACGATCCCGGGCTGGGCGGGCTCTGTCTGCGGGCGCGTCTGAATCTCGACATGGCATCTCCCTGTTTGTTCGGCCCTGCAACCGGCTCCATGCCGCATTACAGGTGCAGGATGCGGAAATAGACGTCTCCAGACGGCGCCTCCCTGCATGACGAACATACGGTTCGGCGCGAAAACTGCGAGTCCGCTCCCCCCGGAACCGCCCAGCGGGGCATATTCGCCGGGTCCCGGACCGACGCGACGGGTCGGCCCGGAGTGATAGCCCACAAGCGGAATCGGAGGATGAGGCTCTATGACAGCCATGGGCAGCCTGCCCTGTCTGACGGCCATGATGCTTCTCGCCGCAGGCATCGCGCCCGCCGGCGCGGAAATAATCCCCCACCAACTCCCGGAGCCACAGATGGACATCGAGATGACGCTCTTCCAGGCGCTCGCGGAAAGAAAGTCGAGCCGCTCGTTCAGCGAGACAGGGCTCTCCGACCAGGTGCTCTCGGACATCCTGTGGGCCGCATTCGGGATCAACCGGCCCGAATCCGGCCGCAGGACGGCTCCGAGCGCCATGGATCAGCAGGAGATCGACATCTACGTCGCGACCGAGTCCGGCCTGTTCCTGTACGACGCCGCGGCCGGCAGCCTCGTCCCGGTGCTCGGGGAGGACATCCGGGCCGTCACCGGGATGCAGCCGTTCGTGGCCGACGCTCCCGTGAGCCTGGTCTTCGTCGCCGACTTCGACAGGATGGACGACAGGATGGACGAGGAGGCGAAGGTGCTCTTCTCGGCAGCCGACACAGGCTACATAAGCCAGAACGTGTATCTCTGCTGCGCAGCCCTCGGCCTCTCCACCGTGGCGAGAGGTGCGATCGACAAGGCGGCGCTCGCGGAGGCGATGGACCTGCGTCCCGGCCAGAGGATCATCCTGGCGCAGACCATCGGGTATCCCGGAGAAGAGGGCTGAAGGGCTACCTGCCGGGTCCGGCGTTGACGGGAAGGCCGATCCTGACGGTCCACTCCTCCCTGCCGCCGCTGCCGTAGCCCCAGCTGATGCTCGCAGGGCCTGCGGGAGTGCGCACCCCCGCAGAGACTCCGGCACCCCAGACAGCCTCTCCATCCTCTATCGCGAGCGGGCTCTCCCAGTCCCACGCCCCTGCCGCCCTCAGCCCTATGAAGAAAGGTCCCCTGAGGTTGCGTCTGACCGTGAGGGCCGCTCCTGTCCGCTCCCTGGCCGGCATGGAGTTCCAGGGGTGGCCGGGGACCTGGAACGATCCGTCCAGCCTCGAGTACTGCCAGCTCCCGATGTCCTCGCCCGAGTTGATGCGGACCAGGCCGTCCACCGTCAGGACGACCCTCCTGGCGGGGCGCGTGGCCAGGATGCAGTCGAAGCCCGCCATCTGACGGTCCTCGAAGGGATCCAGCGCCAGCACGAGGGAGAGCTTCTCCCCCTGCTCGGGGTCCACCGGATCGTCCAGCGTCTCCCTGACGCCTCTCACGAAGAGAGCCGCGAAGGCGTCCCTGCCCCCGGCGGAGCTGGAGCGCAGCGAGCCCAGGACCCCCGTCTGAGTCAGGCCGAACCATCCCATCGAGAAACCCGACGCGAGCTCGCCCTCCAGCCTCGTCTCCACGCCCTCGCCGGTCCACCCCTCCCTGTCGTAGATGGTCGTGCACATCTGCCAGCCCCTGACGGTGAGCTGATTGAACCACTTGCGGCGGATTCCCAGATCGAGGACGGTCGCCTCCCCGAAGGCATATCCGCTCCCACCTCCCGCGCTGAAGATCAGCCGCCTGCCTGTGTGGAGGAAGTTCCAGTTGCGGAACGTGATCCTGCCGTCGAGCCCGAACTCGCTGGAGTAGATCAGGCCTATCCCGATGGACGAGGGATCCCTCTCCTCCAGGCGCAGCAGGAGGTCTGCCGTGCCGTCGCCCGCCGGGAGCAGGCACGGGTAGACGCTGGAAAACAGCCCGGACGCATAGAGCATCTCGGAGGCCTGCCTCAGCTCCTCCGGTCCGACGAGGTCCCCTCTCTGGAGATTCAGCCATGGGAACACCGCTCTGTACGGGAAACGCACCAGCCCGCCGAGGATCGTGTTCCTGAGCCCGACGCGGCCGGGGTGCCAGGAATGATGGGTGGAGCCCGTCCTGGGTATCTCGCGATGCTCGGCGAGAAAGGCCATCGTGGTCCTGTAGCCAGTTGCGATCAGGCTCTCGGCGCTTCCGAAGCTCCAGGCCCTGGCGCTTCCGAGATCGAGGTCGATGATCCAGTCCGCCGGTGCGTCGTGGGAGGAGTTCACCGCTGCCTGCAGGGCCTCCAGGGTCAGAGTGCCCGCCTCGACGATGCTCGGTCTCGCCGGGATCGACTGCGGGCTTCCGGAGACGTCCACCGCGAGGACGGGCAGGTCCCAGGCGGAGAGCGCCACGTCGACGGGCATGTTGTCGGCGACGCCGCCGTCCACCAGGAGGCTGTCGCCCATCCTGACCGCGGGGAACACGGACGGGATGGCCATCGAGGCAAGCATGCAGCCCGCCAGGTCACCCGACCCGTGGACGATGACGGACCTGGAGACGAGATCGAAGGATGCGATGCGCAGCGGCACGGGGAGGGAGTCGAAATCCTCTCCGCAGCCCGCCTGGCGGAACGAGGTCAGCGACGAGAGAAGCGCACCGATCCTCTGGGTGGAGACCGCGCTCCGGGGAAGGACGGGGGTCAGTCCCCTGAGGGTCAGGGTGAGGAGGTCGCCGGTCTCCGTCATCCTCTGCGGGAGGGAGGTCAGCTCGCGCTCGGCGTCGGCGGAGAAGAGCCTGTCCCAGTCGACGCTGCGCGCTATGCTGTCGATCTGCAGGGCGCTGTAGCCGCAGGAGTAGAGCCCTCCCACCAGCGCGCCCATGCTCGTGCCGGCCACTGCGGCCACAGGGACGCCTTCCTCCTCCAGCGCGAGGAGTACGCCGATATGAGCGAGACCTCTTGCCCCTCCTCCGGAGAGGACAAGGGCGATCCCGTCCCCGCCCCCGGCGGCTCCCATCAGCAGAACGGAGGCGATCAGGAACTTCAATCGACCCTCCCGGCTTGCATACGTGCCCGCTTTACCCGAAGGTGCAACAATGGTATTTTCCCGACTTACAAGGAAATCCCTCGAACGCGATAGTGTTTCTTGTCCTCAGGAAGGAGTCGCAGTGAAGCTCGGTCTCGCGCTTATTGCGCTTGCAGCTGCCTTCTGCCAAGCAGGAGGCCTGGCGACGGTGTCGTCCTCCCAGGACGGCATGATTCTCGACCTGCAGGTGCCGGCCCCCGAGTTCGGGACCGCAGGTCGAGAATCATGCCGTCCT
>DIAQ01000096.1 GCA_002414865.1 candidate division Hyd24-12 bacterium UBA5074
GACATCCTGTCGAGATCGGACCGCCAGAGGGCGCTCGAGGTACTCAGGGAAGTGGTGGACGGGAGCGATGCGGCCTATGCCGCGGAAGCCGCATGCCTTGTCTGGAGGATGCTCGGAGACGAGCAGTCGAAGGCCGTCGCGGTCGCGCTCAACAGAAAGCTGCTGGGCTCCGGCGACTATCCCTGGAGAGCCGCAGGCAGGCTCGAATCCATGGGCGAACTCGTGGACAGGCAATCCGAAGCCGCGCGAGGGATGCCGGGAACCTCCGGAGCCTCCGCGGGATAGTCGCTGCTGATGCCGGGCTTCCGGCGAACGGCTCGAAAGGTGGCATATGCCTCGACATCCTTCTCTGTTCCTCGCGGCATTTCTGGGCGTCCTGTGCGCCTGCTCCAACACGGTGACGATCTACGATTACTCGGGGCATGGGAAGGTCCCGCCCGATACGGTCTATGTCGAGAGGCCGGGAGCCGCTCCCGGAGACAGCACCGCACGCAGGGTGCCCCCCGACGGCGGAATCCCGGTTCCTCCCGATTCGACGGGAGGCACGCCGATACATCCAGGGCGCTGGACTTCGTTCCAGGCGCTGATACCCGGAACCGCCAGACTCCAGACCATCTGCGCCCCCATCGACGGGATGACCACCTACCGGGTCATCGGCAACGAGGTCAACGGCAGGGGTTCGAACGGAACGCTCGAGCTCGATCCGGAAACGCGCAGGTCATACGACGGCGCCGTCGAGCACAGCCTGATCCTGGTCTTCAGGAGCGCCGGAAGCTGGCAGGAGAGGCCCGCGTCGGGCCCCCTGCTCGAGATCACGGCGGCCGGCCAGATCACCGCGTTCGAGATGGGGCGGATCGAGCAGATCGAGGTGTCTCCCTCGACGGTCGGTGACTTCGAGGTGCGACTCTGGCTGCCCCTGACGCTGGAGCAGATGAGGGAGATCCAGGTGGGCGACGACGTCACGGTCCTGCTCCACGACGGCGAGAGGCGCATCCTCGGAGTCCTGTCCGCGGACAACATCCAGAACCTCAGGACCTTCTTCGAGATCTACATGATGGGCGACGGTACGAAGAGCATGCTCCCCGAGGGCACCGATCCCGGGGCCCCGGTGCTGCCGCCCGGGGCTGCGACCCTCACCACCGATCAGAGGAACTGAACACAGGCACCAGGCCAGGGCGGGCGCCGGCGGTCTCCCGCCGGCGCCCTTCGATTCATGGCAGCAGGACGGCCTTGCTCGTGGCGTCCCCGAAGGGGGAACGCGCGCGGATCACGTAGAGACCGGCGGGAAGCCGCCGCCCGTCGTCCGTCCGCCCGTCCCACGACAACTCGGAGGAGCCCCGGCCCAGCAGGCCCTCGAAAGGCTCGGCGACCACCCGCCCCGAGAGGTCGAACACGGCGGTCCTCACCAGGCCCGAGGAAGGCATGACGAGCGTCAGCGTGCACCCCGTGCGTATCGGGTTCGGGACGACGGGTCCGAGGACCATGCGCGACGGCAGGAGCGTGCCCGGGCGCAGCTCCAGACCGAGGAGCTCGACGTCGTCCAGGTTCCATCCGCAGAATGTCCATCCATCATTCGTAGGCCCCATGACCCAGGAGATGTAGACCTCGGGCTGCCCGTCCGCGATCCCTGAAAGGTCGTACTCGACCTGCACCCAGTCGGAATCGGCGACATCGGGCCAGATGGGATTGGCCCAGAGCGTCGTCCACTCGTGGTCGCCGAGACTGACAGCGAGACTCGCCGAATCGAATCCCCCCTGGACTCCGAGCCGGCGCATGAACCTGAGATGGACAGCCCTCATGTCGGAGCAGTCGATCACGCCGGTGGAGAGCCTGGTGGGGGCTAGGTAGTTCTCGTAGTCACCCGCGAGGTTGTAGCCGTAGACATGGCTGCCGGTGAAGCCCGACCCGGGATCCGGATACCCGTGCTCGCCTCCCTGGCCCAGCGGCACGCCCCACTGCCAGAGACCCTCGGGGTCCCAGCCGGGGTCTGAGCTCATGTCCCATGACTGAAACGGCTCGGGGTCGCCGATCAGGAGGGTGACGGGGATGGAGGTGTCGCCGCTGTGGTCTGTCAGGTTGGTGAACGACACCTCTATCTCGTAGGCACCTGGACCCAGGACGAGCGCATCGTCCCCCGGGCCGATCGAGAAGGGCAGCGAGTCGCCGGCCGAGAGGACGCCCTGCTGGGGAGCATCGATCGAAAGCCAGCTCTCGGACGGGCTCATGGAGATGCCGTACTGAATGCTCCCGCCGGTGTTGTTGTGCAGCACGAGCTCGCCTGCCTCGGGCTCGAAGGGTCCCCCGACCGGTCCCGCGAATGCAAGCGGGGCTTCGGGGGAGAGGCTGATCCCGTAGTTCTGAGCCATGGCCTTGATGCAGAAGTTGCCCGTGCCGGGATAGGGGTTGCCCTCCCAGCCGTAGAAGTCCTTCCACTCGCCGTCCTCGAGATACCAGCTCTGTCCCGGCTGGGCCGAGGACTCGACGATCGTCCTGTAGCTGGCTCCGAGGAGGACCGGCACGTCAGAAGTCCTGTCGTAGGGCTGCCCCCCCGCGGACAGGTCGAGTCGCACGAAGAAGCTGTCCCCCTCGGCGAAGGAGAGGGCTTCGGGGAGTTCGATCGTCCTGTATCCGTGCTGATCGGCGAAGCCCTGGACCTGTGAGAGCAGCCCGGCCGGCTCGCCTCCGGCCATGCCCGAGTAGATGCTCACGGTGTAATCCGTGCTGTCCTCCGGAACGAAGAAGCCGGACGCCTCGACCATGAGGGCCTTTCCCGCACTGAAGGCGTTCATCGCAGACTGGCAGCCTTCCATGGTGTCCCGGAACCCGTGGTAGTCATGGCAGAAGATCGTGTCCCACGGCATGGGGACGACATCCTGGAAGGAGACGGCGCCCATCTCGGGCTGGCGGCAGGACCATTTGTCGTAGTAGGAGATCCAGAAGAAGCCGTCCAGTCCCCAGCCCGAGCCCCAGCTGTTCTTCACGAGCCACGCCCCGGGAAGGGGCGCCTGGGTGGTGA
>DIAQ01000032.1:0-3905 GCA_002414865.1 candidate division Hyd24-12 bacterium UBA5074
AGACCCAGCAGCAGCCCGCCGGCGGCTGCAAAGACGGCCGACCGGCCCTTCAGGGCGGACGCGATCAGGTACAATCCCCAGACACACAGCATCAGGCTCGTATTGTGAGCCATCCTCGTGGCCGACATGAGCAGGAAGAAGGGTGAGGCGGCCATGAGCAGCACTGACAGCCTCGCCTTCAGCTCCCCCCCCAGCAGCCTCAGCAGCAGATAGGCTCCGACCAGGGAGAGGACGCCCTCGAGGGGACCGAGCAGGGAATCGGCTCCGGCTGCGGCGAAGGGCGCCAGCATCAGCGAATGGAGCGGCGTATACATCGTGAACATCCTGCCGTCCTCGAACAGGAGGAGGCGGAACGGCAGGAAGCGGCGGGGATCCGGCACGGACGGCTGCGGAGCGCTCAGCTCGCCGCGGGCGAAGATCCTGGCCTGCAGGAGATAGGCGGTCTCGTCCCCGCCCTTCGGGATGCCGTCGAGCGGCCCCAGGGCGACCCAGGAGCAGAAGAGCGCCACGAACAGACAGGGCAGCGCCAGGAAGGCCGCCGGACGCAGGGACAGAACCTTCGCTCCCAGCACCGATGCGATATCGCGCCTGATCAGACCCGATGCGGCCCAGGCCGCCAGGGCCGCTGCAGGGACGAGTGTCACCGCTGCAATCACCTTGCCGGCTGCCCCTCCAGCGGGTGCGACGGAGGTGAGCACGAAGAACGAGGCCAGCAGGAGGGCGGCCCCGCCGAACTGCAGGATGCGCCCGGTCATCAGTATCTCCTGCCCAGCACGGACTCGGCCAGCCCGGCGAGGGCGGCGGGCGCAGGGACCAGGAGATCGGCGAGGCCCACGAAGCATGCGGCGAGGCCCCGGAGACCCCCCTGTCTCATGCATGCCCACCAGAAGAACCCCTGTGTGAGCACGACGACAGCCGCTCCTCCGGCCGCGAAGGCGATCCCTGGAGCGAATCCCAGGAGCGCGGCGGCAAGGCCTGCCGGAACGAGCCACTGCCCGGCAGCCGCCAGGCCGAAGGGCAGCATCTCCCCGGGTCCGGCCATGGAGAGCGAGAGCCCGCGTCCGCCGAGACCCCTCCTCAGCAGGAACCTGGTCTTCGCCCTCACCATCTTCCAGTCGTAGGACAGGAGCGAAGCGAGGTCGTAGCGCCTCAGGTGGGTTATCTCCAGGTGCTTCAGCAGGCGGATCCGGCCGCCACGCGCGTTCAGCCTGGCCGCGAAGTCGGCATCCTCGATCGAAGCCCCCGCAATCCTCTCGTCGAAGCCGCCGAGCGCCTCGAAGACCTCCCGCCTGACCGCGAAGAAGAATGTGCCGCAGCCTCTGATCGTCTCCGTCCTGATGCGCCTCGTGAAGGTGTAGTGATAGTAGTAGTTCTTGTAGAAGGCGGAAGGTCCGCCCGGCGTGTCCCTGGCGTAGACGGCCTGCACCGCATCCACCCCGGCGAGGCCTGCCGAGAGCTCCTCTCTCCAGTTTTCCGGGGGCAGGGCGTCGCTGTCCACGAAGAGCAGCCATTCCCGCCCCGCGAGGGAGGCGCCGAAGTTCCGGGTGCCGGCCGCACCGGGCGGTCTGCTGCTCGACACGGGCTCCACGCCGGCCTTCCGGCAGGCATCGACCGACCCGTCGCCGGACCTGTCGTCCGCTGCGATGAGCTCGTCATCCCGCGCCATGCCGCGCATCAGCGCGCCGAGGACGGCAGGCAGGGTCTCCTCCGAGTCGTGGACGGGGACGATCAGGCTGAACGACGGGCCGTCAGCCTTTTCCATTCGCTTCCGAGCTGCTCTCCCGCCATCTGGAGGAGGCTCCTGGCCCCGTGGTAGATGGCCCTGAGCTGGAAGGGCGACATGATGTTCGTGAACCTGTAGAAGAGGAACGAGGGTCTCAGGAAATACCTGACGTAGGACAGGCGCCTCAGCTTCATTATCTCTTCGGCGGTCATCGTGAACGGGACGAAGCAGGGCCTCTCCAGGAGCATCCCCTGGTCTCCGAGCTTGTCGGACATGGTTCCGAACAGGCCCTTCTCCACGCCTTTCTGCAGCGGGGTGCCGGGGAACGGGGTGATGGGGAAGAACTCGACCGTGAAGGAGTTGAGCTTCTTCGCGAACTCTATCGTTCGCAGGCCCTCCTGGTAGGTTTCTCCGGGGATGCCGAAGATGTATGTGGTGTGCGTCTTGATGCCCACGGCATGCGCCATCCGCACCGCATGCTCGATCCGTTCGAGCTTCTCGTGCTTCAGGAGCGTGTCGAGGTTCTTCTGGACGCCGCTCTCCACCCCGAAGTTGATGCACCAGCAGCCGGCGTCGGACATCTTCCTCAGGATGCGCGGGTCGACGGCGTCGCCCCGGCAGGAGCACCACCAGCTGATCCTGAGGCGCCTGCGTATTATCTCGTCGCAGATGGCGGCCGCATGATCGTGGCTGTATGTGAAGTGCTCGTCCCAGAACTTTATCTCGCGGGTGCCGAACCTCCGGATGTAGGACTCGATCTCGTCGACGACGAGCACGGGGTTGCGGAGGCGGATCCTGTGGCCGTACATCTTGTAGCAGTAGAGGCATCCCCCCGTGCAGCCCCTGCTGGCCAGCATCTGCATGACAGGCAGCCGCGAGACCTGCTCGAAGCTCGGGAAGTACCTTTCCATCTCGGAGAACTCGACCGCGGGGAACGGAAGGGCGTCGAGATCCTCGATCATGGCCCTGGGGCGATTGGTGACTATGGAGCCATCCCCGTCCCGGAAGACGAGACCATCCACGCCCGACAGGGGCAGTCCGCGCTCGAGTGCGGAGATGAGCTCGACGCTGGTGTATTCGCCCTCGCCCACGGTGCAGGCGTCGAGGTGGGGGCTCTCCGTCAGGAGCCTGACGGGCATCCCGGTGGCCCCGTGCCCTCCTGCGAAGGTGAAGATGTCCGGCTTGCGCGACTTGAGCTGCTCGAGGAAGGGTTTCGCGTTGTCCCACAGGATGGAGATGACATACACGCCCGCGGCATCGGCACCGGATTCGACGACCCGGTCCACCATCTCCTCGTTGGAGTAGAAGTATCCCTCGAGGAAGACTATCGAGTGCCCGGCGTCCCTCAGCATGGCGGCCACGTACTGGAGGCCCGGCGTGGGCCAGCATCCCGCTATGCCACGCGTGTCGCGGGCTCTTATGTAATCCTTGCCCCAGTGGGGCACAACGAGCGCCACACGCAATGCCGTCTGCTCCTCTGGAGAGGGTTTGCCTAGGCCGGGGCGGGGCCGCTCACTTCGAACGACAGCTCCCCGTCCGCGACCGTCAGGCGGACGGTGGATCCAGGCGACACGCCACCCTCCAGGATCCTCTTCGCAAGCTCGTTCTGCACGATTCTCGAGATGACCCTCTTGAGGGGCCTGGCGCCGTAGACCGGATCATATCCGCGCTCCGCGAGCAGGTCAACCGAAGCGGAGTCCGCTTCCAGGCTGATCCGCGACGCCGAGAGGAGCGATTGGAGCCTCTCGATCTGGAGCAGCACGATGGCCCTGATGTCCTCCCTCGTGAGAGGCCTGAACACGATCACGTCGTCGACCCTGTTCAGGAACTCCGGTCTGAAGCAGGCCTCCAGCTCCTGCCGGGCCCTGGCTGCGAGCCGGGAGTGATCCGCGCCCGAGCCGGCCATTTCGGCTATCCAGTCGCTCCCGAGGTTGCTCGTCATGATGAGCACGGTGTTCCGGAAGTCGACCGTCCTGCCCTGACCGTCGGTCAGCCGGCCGTCGTCGAGGATCTGCAGGAAGATGTTGAAAACGTCAGGGTGGGCCTTCTCCACCTCGTCGAAGAGGACGACCGAGTAGGGCTTCCTCCGCACCGCTTCGGCGAGGTGCCCGCCCTCGTCGTACCCGATGTATCCCGGAGGCGCCCCGATCAGCCTGGAGACCGAGTGCTTCTCCATGTACTC
>DIAQ01000032.1:4157-9888 GCA_002414865.1 candidate division Hyd24-12 bacterium UBA5074
CTCCATGTACTCGCTCATGTCGAGCCGTATGAGAGCGTTCTCGCTGTCGAAGAGGAACTCCGCGAGCGCCCTGGCGAGCTCGGTCTTCCCCACCCCGGTGGGGCCCATGAAAATGAAGCTCCCCAGCGGACGATTCGGATCCTGCACACCGGCCCGGGCCCTCCTGACGGCCTCCGAGACGGCTCTCACCGCCTCGTCCTGGCCGATGATCCTCGAGTGCAGCTCCTGCTCCATCCTGAGCAGCCTGGCCCTCTCACCCTCCAGCATCCGGGAGACGGGTATGCCGGTCCAGCGTGAGACGACCTCCGCGATGTGCCCGGGCGTGATCTCCTCTGTCAGCATGGCCCCGTTCTCCTGCATCGCCGCGAGCTTCGCCCTGGCCTCGGCGGCGGCCTTCTCGACCTCCCTGAGGGTGCCGTACCGTATCTCGGCCACCTTCTGCAGGTCCCCGGCCCTCTGGGCGGCCGCCTCCCGGACCTTGAGCTCGTCCGCCCTGCGGGCCAGCTCCCTGCTCTCCTCGATGAGATCCTTCTCGCCGCGCCAGCGGACTTCGAGCTCCCTCTGAGTCTCCTGCAGCGTTGAGAGCTCGGTCTCGAGGGTCCTGAGCCTGAGCCGCGAGGGGTCGTCCCTCTCCCTCCGCAGGCCCTCCTTCTCTATCTGCAGCTGCAGGATCCTGCGGTTCACCTCGTCGAGCTCGGATGGCATGCTCTCTATCTCGATCTTCAGCCTGCTCGCCGCCTCGTCCACGAGGTCGATCGCCTTGTCCGGGAGGAAGCGGCCCTGGATGTACCTGTCGGACAGCGTGGCGGCGGCTATCAGAGCGGCATCCTGGATCCTGATGCCGTGATGTACTTCGTATCTGTCGCGGAGCCCCCTGAGGATGCTGATGGTGTCCTCCACGTCCGGAGGCTCTATCATCACGGGCTGGAACCGCCTCTCGAGCGCGGCATCCTTCTCGATGTGCCTCCGGTACTCGTCCAGCGTCGTCGCGCCGATGCAGTGCAGCTCGCCCCTCGCGAGCGCAGGCTTGAGCATGTTGGCAGCGTCGACGGCGCCTTCGGCGGCCCCTGCGCCCACGAGGGTATGGAGCTCGTCGATGAAGAGGATGATGGTCCCCTCGGAGGAGGTTATCTCCTTCAGGACGGCCTTGAGCCTCTCCTCGAACTCTCCGCGGTACTTGGTGCCGGCCACCAGGGCTCCCATGTCGAGGGCGAGGACCCTCCTGTCCCTGAGGTTCTCGGGCACGTCGCCCTGGGCGATCCTGCCCGCGAGACCCTCGACGATGGCCGTCTTGCCCACGCCCGGCTCGCCGAGCAGCACCGGATTGTTCTTCCTGCGCCTGCCCAGGACCTGCATCACCCTTCTGATCTCGTCGTCCCTCCCTATCACGGGATCGAGCTTCTGCTGCCTCGCAAGGGCCGTGAGATCGCGGGTGTATCTGCCGAGGGCGTCGTAGTTGTCCTCTGCGTTCTCGGAGGTGACCCTCGAGGAGCCCCTGACCTCGGAGAGCGCCCTCAGGAAGTCGTCAGGCGTGACGCCGGCGCTCCTCAGGAGCGCAGAGGCGGGCCCCTCCTCGGAAAGGATGGCGAGGAACAGGTGCTCGACGGCCACGAAGTCGTCCTTCAGCTGTGATGCGAAGCCCTCGGCGACCGAGAGGACCTTCTGGAGCCGGGCCCCCGTCCGTGGCTCCGAGCCCCCTTCGCTCCTGGGGAGCCTCGATGTCTCCGATCGGATCTGCGAGGCAAGCGCCCCCGCGTCGGCCCCCATCCTGGCGATGACGCCGGGGATGACGCCTTCCGGCGATTCCAGAAGGGCTGCGGCGAGATGGAGCGGTGTGACCTCGGGGTTGCCGGCGGCGGATGCGGCCTTCCAGGCGGCGTTCACGGCCTCCCTCGCCTTGATGGTCATTCTGTCACCATTCATGACGACCCCTTTCCATTGTCCATGACAAGGAAGAAGCAAGACGCGCGCCATGACGGCCGGCTCGGACCTTGATATCAATATTATGCACTACACTGATTTACGATGCGACGAGCCGGGCATCCCGCGATCGGGGAAGGGATGCGGGCCCGGATGCGCCAGAATGGCCGTCTTCTTTACCGCAGTGCGGCTTTCCCTTAGCTTATGGCAGTTGACCGCTTTCACCCCGCACACTTCGGAGGGCCGATGCTTCGTCTTGGAGTTGTCGGGCTTGGGTACTGGGGCCCGAATCTGGTCCGGAACCTCAATGCCAACAGGCGGTGCGAAAGCCTTGTCCTCTGCGACAGGGACCCCGCGCGCCTGAAGAGGACCGCCGAGCGCTATCCCGGACTCGACCAGACCACTGACTATTCCGACCTCGTGAACGATCCCGGCATAAGCGGGATAATCATCGCGACCGATGTCATGGCTCACTACCCTCTCGCGAAGGCGGCCCTCGAGGCCGGGAAGCACATCTTCGTCGAGAAGCCGTTCGCCTCAAGCGTGCGCGAAGCCTCGGAGCTCGTCGAGATAGGCGAGGCCCGGGGACTCGTCACGATGGTGGGGCATACCTTCCTGTACTCGCCCCCGGTGCTCAAGGTGAAGGAGATACTCGAGAGCGGAGAGCTCGGCGAGCTCTACTTCATCACCTCCACGAGGGTGAACCTGGGCCTGCACCAGAAGGACGTGTCGGTCATCTGGGACCTCGCCCCCCACGACTTCTCGATGCTCTTCTACTGGCTGGGCGCCGAGCCCGAGGAGGTCCAGGCCTTCGGCAGCGACTACGTGCTCGAGGGGATACCCGACGTGGCCTTCGTCGACATGCGCTTCCCCGACGGCACCATCGCCAACGTCCAGCTCTCGTGGCTCTCCCCGTCCAAGCTGCGCCGCACCGTCATCGTGGGCAGCAGGAAGATGCTCGTCTACGACGACACCGAGCCCGACGAGAAGATCAAGATCTACGACCGGAGGGTGGACATCATCGAGCCCGCGTCCTTCGGCGAGTACCAGCTCGCCTACAGGACGGGCGACATCGTCTCCCCGCGGCTGGACACGTTCGAGCCACTCGCGGCCGAGATGGACGACTTCCTCGACTGCATAGAGTCGGGCGGCACGCCCAGGTCCAGCGGCAGGGGCGGTCTTGCGGTAGTCCGGGCCATCGAGCGCGCCGACTCGAGCCTCCTCTCGAACATGAAGAAGAGGGGCTGAGCCCTTGACCGAAGCCCCTCCGGTCCTCCTTCAGGCTCACAGCCTGCGGGTCGGTACAACTTCGCTGAAGGAGGCCGACCTCGCCGTCCTGGGTGGCTCGGCCGTCGTCTTCGCGAGCGACTCCGCCGGGTTCCTGAAGCGGCTCGCCTCGGTTCTGGCGGGTTTCTCGAAGCCGTGGTGCGGCCGCGTGACCGCCGGGAAGGCTTCCATCCCGGCGACGGACCGGCAGGCGCGGAGGATCATCGGATTCCTGCCCGCCGAGCCCTGCTGCCCTGACGGCACGACCCCGTACGGCTTCCTCAAGGTGCTGGCCGCCTCCGCGGGCATATCCGCCAGGCAGTCCCCGGGCTCCGTCCAGGAAGTCCTCAGGTGGTGCGGCCTCGGGGAGGTCAGGAGCACGCCGGTCGACAAGCTGGACAGGGAGCAGCGGCTCTGCCTCGCCTTCGCGTCAGCAGTGCTCCAGAACCCGTCCGTGCTGGTGGCCCAGTGCACCATTCCATCCCAGCTGTTCCGCCAGTTGGACGACCTGAAGGCCATCGGGAAGGCTCTGGTCCTGGTTGCCGACTCCGTGGGCTCGATCCCGCCGTGCGCCGACAGAGTTGCGCTCTGCAGCGAAACCGACATCGAGCGCCTCATAGGAAGGGCTGATCTGGCGCGGCTCTGCGCAGGTTCCGTGGAGATCTCGGCCGCGTTCTGCCCCGCGCTCCCGAGGACCTCGCTGGAGGACATCCCCGGGATCATGTCCCTCAGACAGACGGAGGACGGGTTCGTCTTCGAGCACCCATCGCCCTCCGCGGCCGTCGCTTCGCTCTCCGCGCTGGCGAGGGCGAATGCCAGGGCGCTCACAAGGCTGGACATACGCTCTCCCTCCATCGCCGCGCTCCTGTCCGGGGAGGCCGAAGAGGAGCCGGGAAGGGACCAGGATCTGTTCTGCTGACGAAGCTGGGAGCCATGCGCGCCATGTCAGGGACTTGCGGGCTGTTCCTCGGGAGCGCTCTGCGAAGGCCCCTCTTCTGGATAATCCTCTCCGTCGCGCCGATCCTGGCCGCCCTGCACTTCCAGGGAGATCCGCTCATCGGAGCCATCTGCATCCTGCCGGCCGCGGCGCCGGCCGCGCTGTGCGCCGGCTGGGCCTCATCCCGGCGCAGGCGCTGCCTCGCGGTGTCGCTGGCCATCTCCCCGGCGGGGCAGGGCGTTCTGCTGGCGGGCGAATTGCTGGTGAGCTGCCTGCTGGGAACCGTGCCCGCTCTGCTGGCACTGGAAGCCCTGCCTGGCGCATTCCCATGGCAGATGGCGGCCACGGTGCCGCTGACTTCTCTGGCGACCGCCTCGCTCATCCTCTGGCTCGAGCCTCTCTCCGAGGTCTGGACGAAGCTCGGCGCGTTCGCCGCAGGAGTGCTCTCCATAGTCCCCTCGAAGCCCGGCTTCGTCGCTCTGATCGCTTTCCCGGGCTACCCCGGGGGCGTTGCCGATCCTGCCGCCCGCCTGCATCCCGACGCCTACCTGGCGCTCTCGCTCGTCCTGTGCGTCGTGTCCGCCGTTTTCGCGGCAAGGGGGATGCGCTCGCTCGGCAGGCTGCCCGACTGAAGGCTTCGATGATCCGGTGCATGAAGCTGGAGGACTACCCGCGGCTCATATCCCTCTGGAGCGGTTTCCCCGGTAACGCCATCACGGAGGCCGACGGGCCGGAGGGTTTCTCCCGCTTCCTGGAGGCCAACGGGGCGTTCTGCCTGGTCGCCGAGGACAGGGCGGGCATCTCGGGATCGGTGATGGCCGGGCACGATACGCGCAGAGGCTACGTCTACCATCTCGCGGTCAGGAGCGACTGCCAGGGGGCGGGGCTGGGACGCAGCCTGATGGAGGCCGTCGAGAAGAGCCTCGCGGAGGTCGGAATCGAGAAGATCCACCTCTTCATATACACGGACAATCCGGCCCGGGCCTTCTACGAGCGCATCGGATGGGTCTGGCGCAACGACATAGGAGTGATGAGCAGGACCCTCGACCGCGGGGGCGGGCGGAGGGGCTAGTCCCTGAAGCTGAGCACCTTCCTCACGGGACCCGGGACGACCCGGAGCCTTGCGCCGCCTTCCTCGAGCACCCGTCCTACAATTGCGGCATCGGCATCGCCGGCCGCGACCAGGGCATCGACGACAGCGGCCGCGTCGGCGGCCGGGACGGAGGCGAGCAGCCCCCCCGAAGCCTGTGCGTCGTAGAGGACCGCCAGGAGCCTCGGATCTATGTTCTCGTCGGCTTCGACGGATCCCGAGGCATATCGCTCGTTGCTGCCCGTCCCTCCCGGGAGGTACGAGGAGGCGGCTTCGACGGCGCCTTCGTAGACCGGGACCGACGAGGCGTGGAACTCGAACGAGGTCCCGGAATAGCTCGCCATCGCGAGGGCGTGCCCGAGGAGACCGAAGCCGGTGATGTCCGTCATCGCGCTGGTGTCATAGCCCCCAAGGACCTCGGACGCATACCTGTTGAGGCGCTCCATGGTCCTCACGGCCCGGGAGACGCTTCGCTCGCGGAGCCTTCCCTCCTTGATCTCGGAGGCCAGGATGCCGCT
>DIAQ01000032.1:10273-10990 GCA_002414865.1 candidate division Hyd24-12 bacterium UBA5074
TGACCGCCGACCAGCACGGCGCCCGCCTCGATCAGCTTCTCCGAGGCCCCCGTGAGGAGCCCCGAGATGATCTCCAGAGGTACCTTCGCCGAAGGGAAGCCGAGGATGTTCATGGCGGTGATCGGACGGCCGCCCATGGCCCAGATGTCGGACAGGCAGTTGGCGGCCATGATCCTCCCGCACGCCACGGGATCGTTGACCACGGGGGCGAAGAAGTCGACGGTCTGCACGAGCGCGGTGTCGTCGTCGAGGCGGAACACCCCGGCGTCGTCCATCGTGTCCATGCCCACGATGAGATCAGGGCTCTCTATCCTGGGGAGGCCGGCAAGAAGCCCGGACAGCCTGTCCGGGGGCATCTTGCCCGCTCAACCCGCGCAGGGCGTGAAATCGAGCAGGTTCACCGCATAGCGCGGCTCCTCCTCGGCGCGCGGCACGCCCAGCTTCTCGCAGCTCGTCTCGGAACCGGACGAGCGGTGCGCGGCCTGGCATGCCTGACAGTCGCCGTGGAGACCGCAGCTCGATGTGCAGGGGCACTCTCCGTCGCTGTAGGGCGTCATCCCATCACCTCCCCCGGACTGGCGTTCGTGCAAGTATGCAGCGGCAGGAGGCGCTCCACCAGACCGTCGGAGGTTGACCGCGTCGGCTCCCGCGTGATAGATTGGCGCGCGCCGGTGCCGAGGTAGCTCAGTTGGTAGAGCAACGGACTGAAAATCCGTG
>DIAQ01000032.1:11225-24240 GCA_002414865.1 candidate division Hyd24-12 bacterium UBA5074
GGTAGAGCAACGGACTGAAAATCCGTGCGTCGACGGTTCAATTCCGCCCCTCGGCACCATCCTCCCCCCGGTCGCAGTCGTACAACAACTTCCTGCCATCTCCGCGCTGATGCTTTCCATTGCGCAGCACGCACCGGCTGGCGTCGCAGGGGCACCAAGTCATTCAAGCATCTCTGTAATTATATGATGAATATAACTATACGAAGATATGTGAAATATGTGTTGTCTGACACCAGCTCTACCCGCTCTACCTGAGACGGACAAGGGTCTTCGAACCCGATGAATTTCCCTGCACGAGTCTGCAGATATAGACCCCGACAGGCAGATCTGATCCTTCAAGGATTGTCGTGTGCACACCAGCCTGCAGATCGTCATCGATCAGGGTCCTCACGACACGGCCGCTGATGTCGAACAGCATCATGCAAGCCTTCCCCGGGGATGGGAGGCTGAAGCTGATCACGGCAGATGATCGGAGCGGATTGGGGAGGATATCCATCGGAAGCTCTGCAACCGAAGGGGCTGGGCTTTCATAGAGGCCCAGATCCTCGTCGCACTCCAGAAGAAGGTAGTCATAATCGCCTGCTCCGTATGACCTTGTTCTACCTCCGACCAGGATGCCGCCATCCGGTTCCAGCTCGAGACAGCTGCCGGCATCGCTATCGGATCCTCCGAACTGGACCTCCCATGCCACGTCGCCTGCGCCGTCAAGACGAAGCAGCCACAGATCATATCCGCCCTGTTCATCGGATCCGTTGAATCCACAGACGATCAGCGCACCTTGCGGAGTGACTTCGATCCACTCGGCATCATCGTTGCCCGATGGCCCGCCATAGAGGGAATCCCACAGGAATCCTCCACAGTCGTCAAAACTGGCAAGCCACATGTCTGCACAGGCTGGATTGATTCCGGAATGGCTGTACCCTGCTGCGACGACTCCACCCTCGGGAGTTTCGACGGCATGGCAGAACCGGTCGAATTCACTTCCACCGACAACACTGACCCAACTCAAGTTGCCTGATTCATCGGTCTTGATCACGCACCCGTCTGCCGATCCGGCGCTGCCTGATCCGGTCTGTCCCGCAAGGAGATATCCGCCATCGGCTGTCCCGGTGACCGAAAATGCGCAGTCCTGAGCACCTCCTCCGAACTGTCGTTCCCAGAGCAGCTCCCCTTCCTCGTCGAACCCGGCCAGATACATGGATGTGCTATTCTCGAGAAGCAGCCCCTGATAGCCGGTTGTCACGAACGACCCATCAGAGCATTGATACAGGCTGAAGATGCACTCTTCGAGTATGGGGCTCCCATATGTCCTCTCCCACAGAACAGCCCCCGCACTGTCCGTCCGGACCAGCCATCCATCGCAAAATCCTGCACCACTGGAGTATGTTGTTCCTGACAGCAGGAAGCCCCCGTCATCTTCCTCGACTACCGAGGACAGGTAGTCGAAGCTCGAACCTCCGAACAGCACAGACCATTCGAGCGCGCCTGACTGATCGGTCCTGACGAGCCATGCGTCATCAAGTGCAGACCAGGAATCAGAGTTTCCCACAAGTGCGAAACCGCCATCCGTGCATCGAGCCAGGCCGGTGACTTCGTCCCGGCCAGCTCCACCATATGTCCGATACCATGGAATGCCTGCCGCAGGTCCTGGACCCATGCTCAGGAGCAGGACCGCACTGACCAGCAATAATCCGTGACCGGGCACGTCCTGTGCCTTCCGATGTCTGATGAATATCGTATCGGGGAGTTTCAGAGGATGAGCGACGCTTCTCAGAAACCTACCATTCGAATGTGCTACGACAATACCAGACATAGTTCACGCATTCCCAATCGTCAGGAAACATGATCAGGGCCCGGTACTTAGGCATCGGAACCGTCTGGCCATGGAGCATGAGCCAGCAATCGAGACGCCAAGGTTGATTATGGATGATCGTATATGTTGAGAACCAGCCGAAACTGTAGTCATCGGGCTCTGCCAGATGAAGGCTGTCCTCGAATCCGCTCTTGTCATTGCTGAGCTGTATTACTGCATAGTCGGCTTCATTGCCAGCCCATGACACCGAACCGGTGAAATAGCAGCGATCTGCGTCATCGGCGACCGCAACTGCAACAAGGATGCAAAGAAGAGCTATGAGCGCTTTCATCTCATCCCTCCCGGATTGAGTGCATGTAACGATGTCAAGTGGGGGGGGGGCGTCAAGCTCCTCCGGGACGTCCGTGATAAGACGGCATCTTATTACATATTGTCGCGGTGCTTGCTGATGTGCTGCCTGCGGCTGGCGTCCGGCGGCACCCCTTCTGCCGGCGATTGTCTGATTGCATGCAGGGCTGGACGACACGGGGATACGCCGACTACGCGTCGCCCGGACCCAGCTCCAGCTCCTCCAGGAGGGCGGCGGGGGTGAGATCTCGGCGGATGCCGAAACGCGTGAGGGCGAAGTCATAGCGGACGGGATCGTCGGGCCTCAGCGCGGCGAAGCCCTCGGTGATCTCCCTGACTGTTCTGATGTCGGCCTGCCTCCTCCGCGTAAGCCCCAGCAGCAGGCCTGTCCTGTGCATGTGCACGTCGAGCGGCACCATGAGCTCCGAGGCCGCCATCCGCGGACCCCATCCCCCCGGGTCGACCTCGTCGTTCCTCACCATCCACCTCAGGTACAGGTTGAGCCTCTTGCACGCGCTCCCAAGCGACGGCTCGGGCAGCAGCGTGGAGCGTTCGAGGCCCGCCTCGCGCAGGACGGTCGCGACGAAGCTCCTCTGTCGCGTGATCATGTCGCCGCCGGAGAAAGCCTCCAGGAGGCTTCCGCCCAGGGCCTTCTGGATGCGCGCCGCCGCGCCTGCGACCGCGAATATCTCCTCGCCGCAGGAGAACCTGTGCCTGTAGCAGGAGTACCCTCCGACGGGCTCCCCGGAGACGCCTCCGCACAGGAATCGCGACGGCTCGGGGCCGATGCAGTCGAGCACCCTGGCGACGCTCTTCAGGATCTGCTCGACGCGCCCGTAGGCCAGCCCGGAGGCCACCAGGCCCGCGATCTCCCTGTCGGGGAGCGATGGATAGCGGTAGAGGAACTGCAGGGGATCGGGCTCGACGAAGTCCTTCGAGTTGTAGCGGAGGTAGAGCCTCTCCAGAGCCTCGCCGAGCCCGGGCATTCTCAGGCCAGCGTCAGGTCCACCCTGCGGGCTACGACGCCGGGCACCACGTTCAGCTTGCGCTCCAGCTCGGCCTTCTTCTCCTCCTCGCCCACCAGCTCGAGGATTATCAGGCCGCTCTCCGTGCAGTCGTCCAGCACGCCCTCGTGTATGCCGAGGCGGGTCTTTATCATGCAGCCCCAGCCCGTGAGGATCTGCTGGACCTTTGTGGCGGACTCCTTGCGGTTCGACACCATTATGAGCACAACGGTCTTGGTCATGTCCCACCTACTCCGGCTTGAAATCGGACTTCGAGGCGCCGCAGACAGGGCACACCCAGTCGTCGGGGAGGCTCTCCCACGGAGTGCCAGGGGCAATCCCGCTGTCGGGGTCGCCGGTTTCGGGGTCGTATACCCAGCCGCACACCATGCACACCATTCTCTCCATGTACATCTCCTCCTTCTACCGATGGGATGCTACTCGGCGACGCCTTCCCCGGCGCAGGCCCCGGAGCTGCCGACCCCTTCGCCCGCCAGGTCCATCGCCGAGCGGAAAGCCTCCAGGATGGCGGATTTCTCCTCGTCCGAGGCCGGCGACAGGAGCTCGAAGCGTATGAGACCCGATTCCAGAGTGCCCGGAGCGCTGCTGCAGCCGTACTCCTCGATCAGGGCCGGGGCATCCAGCGGATGGCACCTGACATCGAGGAGCACTGATTCTCCGGACGCATCGGCCTCCGCGATGATGCTTCCCCTGAATGTGAAGACCAGATCGGGAGTGCAGTCGACCTCCTCGAGGACCGAGAGATCGCGCAGAAGGCTGAGGAGGACGCCGTTCATTGTGCCTCCGGGGACGGGCCCCTCCGCACGCGGCGGAGGGGCCCCGCATCCCGTCAGTGGATCAGGTGCAGCCAGTCGGAGAGCAGGAACTGCACCCTGCCGATCAGAAGGCTGATACGACCCATGACCGTGAACCCGAACGTCGCGCCGAAGCCTATCATGATGATCCAGATGCCCACCTTCGATCCGGTGCCGAAGAACAGGCCCTTGTGAGGCTTCGAGAAGAAGAAGTAGATGAGCGCGGCGAGGGTTCCGAACACGATGACGATGCTGCCGAGGATCTCGTGCCAGGGCGCCCCCGGGGTGTAGATGGGGATGAGGGTCGCCTGGGTCTGGCGCAGCACGAGGGCCTGCATGTCGTACGGGAAGGCCACGCCCATGCCGGTCCCGAGAAGGAAGGCGATGGGGTAGCGCGACATCCAGGCTATCTTGGGGAAGAATCTCGTCACGTACATGAGCCCCAGCACGGCGGGGATGATCAGCAGCCAGTCCTCGCCCCTCGAGAGAGGCAGGACGAGCCTGGGATAGATCATCCGCTGCCAGCTTATGACCATCGAATAACCGAGCGAGGTTCCGACCACGAGATGCTCTGCCAGACGATAGAGCGGATTCTCCTTGTACAGGAACGAGTAGATCGCCAGCGTGAAGAGCGCCGCGACCCAGATACCTATGGTTTCGTACATTTCCGCCTACCTCCTGGCCTTCAGCGCGGTCTTCTTGTTGAAGCCGCCGGCGAAGAAGGCGATGTTCCCGAGCACCACCATCAGGATGATGGCGATGTGGGCGAGGGACTGCACGTCCATGCCGCGATAGGCCTTGCCTGTCACGTCGGTATAGCCGCCCTGGGTCTCCAGGACTTCGTACTCGGCAGCTCCCCTGAGTCCGCCCATCATCCCGACGATCTGCCCCGACTGGATGTACGGGAAGTAGTCGGTCGCCATGACCGCCGTGACTCCGAAGGCTACTCTGAGGCCGACTCTCGAAGTCCCGTAGATCACCCAGGTCATGCAGGTGGTCGATCCCGCCAGCGTGACGGCCAGGTCGACGTCGCGAAGGGTCTTGTGAGCCTGGAGTATCGGCATCTCGGGCACCGGGTTCCCATTGGTATCGGTGGGATACTGCGAGGCGATCGATGTGCCCATGCCCAGGATCACCAGGTAGAAGGACGGCTGGTAGCCGAGGAACGCGTAGTCGACACCCTCGAAGACCCAGCCCCGTGCGCCCTCGGGCAGGGCATGCCCCGCCGCGGTCCAGGCGGTCTCCAGCGAGTCGCGTCCGGCGAAGCCCGCCGCTCTCATGGATTCCCATTCGGTCCAGGGGACGAACGCGTAGTTGCCGGGAACGCGCGTATCGAAGATCCCGCCCACGGCCTGCTGTGCAAGGGCCTGACCCAGAGGGTAGTAGGCTGTGATGAACACCGGGACGTGCCTCGAGAACGCGTGTCTCAGGACGGCGACGCCCATGGGCTGGTTCTCGGCCTCGGTGCCCGGGTCGAAGTCCCAGCCGACGAAGATGGCATCCTCCGGTCCCAGGCTGTCGACGAGGTTGTAGATGCTCTCCACTTCACGGGTGGGCACCACCGGGAGCCCCATCCTCGCGAAGAAGGGGACTATCACGATGATCGCGATGGCCAGGTATATCCAGCGCCTGTCGATGTTCAGCATCTTCTCCCAGAAGTTCATGGCGCTCACCTACTCCCCGGCCCCGCCGAGCCAGCCGCGCTCGACGCCGAAAATGATCTTGAGGCTGGTCGCGAGCATACCGAAGCCGACGCCCAGCTCGATGGCCCTCTTGGCCGCCAGATTGGGGAACCTGAGGATCCACTGCCCTGTGTTGGGCAGCCAGCGTCCTGCGAGATCACCGATCGGGACCTGGGCCAGCATGACGAAGACGGCCGCCACGAGGAGCACGGTGGCCAGGAGGCTCTTCGCCCTGAACGCGCGGAATGCGGCGCTGGCGATGTAGAAGGCCAGCATGCTGAACATGGTCGCCTGGATGGGTATCTGGACGCGGGAGTACATGAAGTCGAAGAAGCCCGGGCCGTCCGTGCCGCCGAGGAGCGAGCCGGGCAGCAGGGCGAACACCGGCATCAGGAACATCGGGAGGATGACGGCGAGGCTGTAGGCCCAGTTCGTCGACTTCATCCTGATCTTGTACATGTGCACGCGGGTTACACTCCCGACGCCCAGTATCAGAGCGAAAGTCGCGACGATGGGGCCCCAGGAGGTGTAGTAGTTGAACACGTCCTGGGATATCCTGTGAGGGACGAAGTACTGGATGATCATTATCACGCCCCCGACGAGGGCGATCATGAGCGGTAGGCTCCTCTTCACCGCTTTTTCTCCCTTCCGCCCGTCATTCGAGGCTCGTGACGTCGATCAGGCCCTGCAGCTTCGCCAGCAGGGACTTCGACGGGTCCGCATACGATCCTGTCACCAGGTCGATGATGCACAGGAGGATGCCGATGGTTACGAATGTCATGACAATGCCCTTGCAGGCATCCTGGCCCTTCACCGCACCCACCTGCTTGGGCTCGCGGCCCAGGTATGCGCTGGCGGCGTACAGCTCCTCTCCAATCAGGGTGTAGTCACAGGTGGTGATGAAGAAGGGGAGCTGGGTTATGGCGTCGGTGCCGGCAATCTGTATGGCTCCGGACAGGCTTCCCGTCTCGGCGAGAAGCAGCGACTCGGCCCAGAACATGCCCAGGTAGAAGTTGGTCGCAGGCTTCTCCCTGATCATCAGGCCGTTGACTGCAGCCACATAGGCGAACTGGCTGTCGGTCACGAAGAACACGGAGTTGGCCTCGTAGGAGTCGGGCCTGCCGGCCTCCAGATAGGCCTGCTTCACGGCCTCTTCGGCCACCGTGAAGACGATCGGGTCGCGATTCGGAACGCGCAGAGGCGTCTGGTACTGGGCGACCTTCTTCGCAACCCGGCCCAGGATGGTCAGGCTGGCGATGGTCGCGACATCCTCGATGGAGGAGAGGCCAGGCACGTAGAGGATCGGCTTGCCCATCTCCGTGGCTCTGCCGATGGCCTCGTCTATGGCGTCGATGCCGGGGATGGGCCTGAGATACAGCTGATGGCCTGAAAGGGCTCTCTTGAAGTAGAAGAAGATCAGGCTGATGAAAAGCACGCAGCCCACCAGGACCTTCAGCTTCTCGGTGTGGAACCACTCGCCGGAGGCCACTGCGACAGGGCTGACGGAGGCTCCCTCTATCTGCCTGCCGTCGGTGGTGAGCACATCGATGCGGTACTCGTACGAAACCCCGGATTCCACGAGGAAATCTGGATCGTAGCCGTCGATGACGTCGGTGGTCGGGTCACCGAGAGGCACGTGTTTCACGATGGTCCACTGGCCGCCGAGGCTGTCCGGTGCGCCGGGTGTCCTGCGGAGGATGAGGTATGCCAGGACCGAGGCGCTGTCGGGAGATGGCTCGAAGGACACCGAGAGGTGGTCTCCTGCGTCGTTCGGCACGTCCGCAATACTCGTCAGCACCGCGGGCCGGACTTCGGGGAGCGCTTCGGCCACCTGGGCCGACGCGGCCGCGGCGAGGCTGTCCGACAGCAGCAGGAGGCTGTCGGGCGTTGCAGACGGCTCCGGAATGGCCTGGGCCCCCGCCGCTGTGGCGAGGAGGAGCGCCAGTCCCGCCGGGAGCAGGTTGACAGTCATGCGCATAGGCCTGCCTTTCGAGGCGACGGGTTACTTGCCGAAGAACTCGGAGACGATCTTGACGACTTCTCCGCCGACTCTGGTGGTGGCCCCCTCGGTGCCCGCACCTATGTGCGGCGTCGCGATCACCTTGTCGGAGGAGACAAGAGCCTTGTCGGCCGGCGGCTCGACCTCGAACACGTCCAGGCCTGCGGCGAACACCCTGCCCGAGTCGATCGCCTCGAGGAGCGCCTTCTCGTTGAGCACTCCTCCGCGCGCGCAGTTGATTATGACGACCCCGCTCTTCATCATGCCGAACTGGGGCGAGTCGAGGAGGTTCTTCGTCTCCGCCGTCACCGGGATGTGCAGGCTGATGAAATCCGAGGTCCGGCAGAGCTGCTCCATGTCGACTTTCCTGGCTTCGAGGCCTGTCGGGTCCTCCACGAACGGATCGTAGAACTGGACCTTCATTTCGAAGGCCAGGGCCCGCTTCGCCACCTCGCGGGCGATGCGCCCGAAGCCGACCAGCCCGAGCGTGGAGTTCCAGAGCTCGAGGCCCTTGCTGAAGGTCTTCTTCTCCCACTTGCCTTCCTTGCAGGTGCGGTCGGCCCGGGAGATGAACCTGCAGGCGGCCAGCATGTGGGCCATGGCGAGCTCGGCGACGGCGATGGAGCTGGCGCCGGGTGTGTTCATGACCCTAGCTCCGAATTGTTTCGCAGCCTCCGCATCGATGTTGTCCATGCCCACTCCGCCCCTGATCACCAGCTTCAGCGATCCCGAAGCCTTCTCGAGGACGGGGCGGGTGACCTTGGTTGCGCTGCGGACGACCATGGCATCGAAGCCCGGGATCGTTTCGAGGAGTTCCTCGGGACTCATGCCGGGTTTCTCCACGACCTCGTGCCCCATCCCCCTTATCGCCTCGACGGCGTCGGCAGCAATGGGATCACAAACAAGGATCCTCGCCATTCCAACCTCCTTCCAGACCTGTGGGGTCCTGCCCCCTGCCTGACGACGATTTTCGATTCAAGCTAAAACAGGGGCACCGCGAAGTCAATCGCCCGTTCTTCTCCTATTCAGCAATGCATTGGCTTCCAACGCTATCCTCTCTGCGGTCAGACCGAGGGACGCGAGCAGCCCGGCCGGGTCCCCCGAGGCTCCGAAACGGTCCTCGACGCACACCGAAGCCATCAGCCGGGGGCATCTTACCGCGAGGGCCTCCGCCACCGCCCCGAAGAGCCCCCCCGTCCTCTGGCAGTCGCAGGCGACGACGACGCCCCCGCAGCCGCGGGCGAGCGAGCAGATGATCTCCCCGGCGAGGGGCTTGATGGAGTAGGCGTTCACGACGGAGGCTCGGACGCCGCTCCCCGCCAGTATCCTCCCGGCCTCGGCGCAGGCGCCTGCCATCACCCCGGCACCGATCAGCAGCACATCCTCGCCAGTCTCGAGCACCTCCGCCCCTCCCGGGACCACTTCAGGGACGGTTTCGTGGAGCACGGGGACCGGATTCCGTCCGAAGCGGACATAGCAGGGGCCATCCAGGCGTGCCGCGAGGAGGGCGCAGGCCTCCGCCTGGGGAGCGTCCGACGGGACGAGCACCGTCATGCCGGGCAGGACGCGCATCAGCTCGATGTCCTCGAGGGCCTGATGAGTAGCTCCGTCGGGGCCGGCGCTGAGGCCGGCATGCGCCCCTCCGATCTTCACGCCGAGGCCCATGTGGCAGACCGTCGTCCTGATCTGCTCCCAGGCGCGCCCGGCGGCGAACACGGCATAACTCTCGACGAAGGGCACCCGACCCGCGAGCGCGAGCCCCGCGGCGTGCCCGACCATGTCCTGCTCGCAGATCCCGAGCTGGAAGTACCTCGAGGGAAAGGCATCCGCGAACCTGCCGGCGCCCACGGAGCGGGAGATGTCGGCATCGAGCAGCACGACCCGGGGATCGGCCCCGGCGGCTGCGATGACCCCGTCCATCCATCCGTCCTTCGCAGCCCGCATCAGGGCCATCGCAGGCCCTTCTCCAGCTCGCGCAGGGCATCCCGCAGCTCTTCCGGCCCGGGGCACCTCCCATGCCATTCCGCGATCCCCTCCATGAAGCTCACGCCCTTCCCCTTCACCGTCCGCGCGAGGACGACGGAAGGGAGGCCGCAGGAGCAGGCTTCGTCGAGAGCGGCCTCGAGTGAGCCGAAGGAATGCCCGTCGGCCTCCAGGGGGTGCCAGCCGAACTCGAGCCACCTGCGCGAAAGCGAGCCGACAGGCTTTATGCCGTCGATGGGGCCTTCCAGCTGGAGCCCGTTGCAGTCGACCACGGCAACCAGGTTGGAGAGGCGGGCGGCGGCGGCTGTCGCGGCCGTCTCCCAGATACAGCCCTCCTGGAGCTCGCCGTCCCCGAGCAGGCAGTACACCCTCGGGCAGGACGGCTGCGAGGCCGGTCCGCATGCCAGCCCCCGGGCGAGCCCTGCCGCCACCGAAAAACCCTGCCCGAGGCTCCCCGTGGAGCAGTCGAGCCCGGGGAGGAGCCTCATGTCGGGGTGGCCCTGGAGCCTGGAGCCCGGAGCCCTGAGCGTGGACAGCTCGGCCGGGTCGAAGTAGCCACGGCGGGCGAGAACGGCATACAGGGCGGGGCAGGCATGCCCCTTCGAGAGCACGAACCTGTCCCTCCCGGACCACTCCGGCTCGTCGGGGCGGATGCGCATCCTCGCGAAGTAGAGATGGACCAGTATCTCGACGCAGGAGAGGGAGCCGCCGGGGTGACCTGAGCCGGCGGAGCAGATGCTCCGGAGAGCGTCCATCCTGACGGTCGCTGCAATCGACTGCAGATCGCGGAAATCCCCGGATCCCTGGTCCATGGACGGTCCTCTATCCGAATGTCTCCCCTGGCGAGCCCTTCTCCTTCACCACCGGGATGGGAACATATCCTGTCAGGAGAATCTTGGGCTCGTCGAGACCGAAATCTATGGTGAGCTGCCATTCGCTCCCGCGCCTCGAGGCCGCCACGACTATCCCGAGTCCGTAGCGCGGGTGATGGACTACATTCCCTCTGCGGTAGACGGCGGTCCCCTCCTCCGGCCCGGCGACGGGCCTGCCCGGCGCAGCCGCAGAACCTCCGCTGGTTTCGGCAAGGAATCTCGACGGACCGTAGAGATGCGACCCAGGTCGCTGCCTGTGCAGGCAGTAGGTGAGGATGAGCCTCCTGCGGGCCCTGGTCATTCCGACATAGAGCAGCCTGCGCTCCTCCTCGAGGTCGGACGGCATCTGCTCGCCGGGTCTCACGAAAGGCAGGAGGCCTTCCTCCACCCCGGCCACGAAGACCGTGTCGAACTCCAGCCCCTTCGCGCAGTGCAGGGTCATGAAGCAGATCCTGTCGGCCGCCTCGTCGTACTCGTCGACGCTCGTCATGAGGCTGATGCGGGCCAGGAAGCCCGCGAGCCCGGCCCCCGGGCTGGCCAGATCGAAATCGTAGGCCGTGCGCCTGAACTCCTCCAGGTTCTGCATCCTCGCCTCGTCCTCGGGATCGGGGCCGGAATACATCTCGAGCAGTCCCAGCTCGGCCAGGACCCGGTCGACCATCTCGGCGACCGGCGCGCCCTTCGCGGCCTCGCGCGAGATGGCGGGGACGACAGCCCCCAGGGCGCGCAGCGATTCCGACGCCTTCGAGGAGATGCCCTCCATCCTCTCGGTCATCTGGAGGACGGAGAAGACGTCACTCCCCGACCTGTCGCACATCGCGAAGAAGGACTCCCGGCTCCTGTCCCCGATACCCCTGGGCGGCTTGTTCAG
This sequence comes from candidate division Hyd24-12 bacterium UBA5074, assembly GCA_002414865.1. Taxonomy (GTDB): domain Bacteria; phylum Fermentibacterota; class Fermentibacteria; order Fermentibacterales; family Fermentibacteraceae; genus UBA5938. The sequence continues at coordinate 22,613 of DIAQ01000032.1, forward strand.
GACGCGCTCGAGGCTCATCCTGTCCATCGGATTCACCATGACCCTCAGCCATGCGATGAGATCCTTTATCTCCTCCCGCTCGTAGAAGCGGATGGAGCCGACTATCTGATAGGGGATGCCCGCCGAGAGGGCTGCACTCTCGAGCTCCCTGGACTGGGCGTTCGTCCTGTAGAGGACGGCCATGTTCCTGTACGGCGTTCCGGTCGAGTGTCGAATTTCCGACGCCTGCTCGAGTATCCACGCGGATTCCGCCTCGGGGCTGGCGAGGGCTCGGAGTCCGACCTCCTCCCCGCCGTCGCTGTCCGTCCAGAGCGTCTTGCCGTGCCTCCCCTCGTTGTGCGAGACGAGGGAGGACGCAGAGCGCAGGATGGGGGCCGTGGACCGGTAGTTCTGTTCGAGCCTGATTATCCTCGCGCCCGGGAAGTCTTCGCCGAACTCGAGGATGTTCCTCACCCTGGCGCCGCGCCATCCGTATATGGACTGGTCGTCGTCGCCCACGGCGCAGACGAGGGTGCCCGGACCCGTCAGCGCCAGCAGCAGCTCCTTCTGAGCCAGGTTCGTATCCTGGTACTCGTCCACGAGTATCCATCTGAACATCGAGGAGTAGCGGGCGAGAATGTCACTATTTTGCCGCAGTAGGTAGAGAGATACTGTCAATAGATCGTCGAAATCGAATGCCCCGTTGACGCGGAGCGAGGCGTCGTAGGAGGCGAACAGCTCTGCAAGGCCCTTCTCGAAGGGAGTGGCGGCGCCTTCCAGCGCCTGCTCCGGACCGGTCAGAGCGTTCTTGCAGCGCGAGATCCATGCCTGAGCAGAGGATGGAGTGCAGCGGCCCGCGAGGGGCGACGACTTGAGGAGGCGCCTCACAAGGGCGCGCGAGTCGTCCGCATCGTAGATGCTGTAGTTCTCCGGCCAGCCGCCCCTGCCGGCCTCCCTGCGGAGGATCCACGCGCAGATGGAGTGGAAGGTGCCCATGCGGATGCGCGCCGCGCGCTCACCCAGGAGAGCCTTGACGCGCACGGACATCTCCCCCGCCGCCTTGTTCGTGAAGGTGACGGCCAGGATGCGCCACGGCTCCGACGCGCCGCTCTCCACGAGGCGCGCCACCTTGCAGGTCAGGACGCGCGTCTTTCCGCTGCCTGCGCCTGCGAGCACCAGGAGGTGGCTGTCGAGATGCTCCACGGCCTCCTTCTGGGGCTCGTTGAGCACCAGTGGCCGATTTTCTGGCAAGGAAGTTGCTTCAGTTAAGGGCATGATAGGGAAGTCGGATGTTCGCGGTCACAGATGCCCCGGGGTTCCGCCCCGGGTGCTGTCGGCCGTGTCTCCGGCGATCTCGGATCTGTCGGTTCCGGCGCATCTGCTCATTATCGGTCGGCCTGTCCCCTCCCAGGAGGCCAAATCGCCGGAGTAGAGGCGACACCCCCCGGAACCGGCCCTCTGCGGGCGGCTAGTCGACCCCACTGGCCGCCCGCTTCCTCATCTCCTGGACGAGCTGGACGCCCCTGGTGAGGCCGAGGCGGGAGGCGCCGGCATCGATCAGGGCGAGGGCGGTGTCGAGGTCTGCTATGCCGCCGGAGGCTTTCACCGCCATCCGGCCACGGCAGGCCCTTGAGAGCAGAGCGACGTCC
>DIAQ01000032.1:24573-26319 GCA_002414865.1 candidate division Hyd24-12 bacterium UBA5074
CATATCTCCACGCAGGCGATCTTCTCCTCGTCGGTCAGAAGGCAGGTCTCGAGGATCACCTTGACGGGATGACCCCGGGAGGCCCGGACGACCTCGGAGATGCCCCGCGCGGCCCAATCCAGGTCCCCGTCCTTCACCAGCCCCACAGCCATGACCATGTCTATCTCGCGGGCGCCGGCCTCCACCGCGAGCGCGGCCTCACAGGCCGCCGCGGCATCGGCGCCGAAGGGGAAGCCGACGGTGGAGCAGACGAGAGGGGACGCTGCGCCGGCCAGGATGTCGGCGGCCAGGCGCACCCTGCAGGAATTGACGCAGACCGCCTTGAAGCCGAACTCGACTGCTTCCAGACAGAGCTTCCGGATATCGCCTGCCGATGTCTCGGGCTTCAGCATGGCCGAGTCGATCATCCCTGCGAGCGATTCGGGAGTCACTTCCCCCCCGGAGCGCTCACGAAGAGGAGGCTGACGACGCCCTCCTCTATCTCGATCGTCTGTTCGGAGATTCTCCGACCATCGACGAGGATGCCTACCCTGTGAGGGCCCGGCTCGAGCGAGAGCCTCGCGACGGAGATGCGCGCGGGAAGGGTGAGCCACGCTCTCAGGTCCGCGTTCTCCATGGCTGCGCCGATTACGCTCACGGCCAAGCCCGTGCCCTCGGACCAGCATCCGGACTCGTCTCCCGTGGCCTCCTCGACGGCCTCCTCTGCCAGGCCGGCAGCTCCTGCCTTGGCCGCGGCCCGTGCGATCGCGCGGGCGAGGTCCCTGGCCGCCGAATCCTCCAGGTTCTTCTCGGCTACCGCCGCCAGGTCCTCCGCGAGAAAGCCCTCCGAGCGGGCGTCCCCGCACTCGAGGATGACGGTCGAGGTCCGCCTCCCGGGCGCGACGATGGCCGGCACGGCCACCCTGTAGACGCGATTCTCCGAATAGCCTTCCACCGAGCGCTCGTACCTGGGCGGGATCAGGCCCTCCTCGACGAAGGCGACGACCTCCCCCCTGCCCTCTCCGGCCCCGGTGCCCTCCCATGACACTCCCGGCCACCTGTTCGAGAACTCCGAATGCAGGTCCTCGAAACCCGGGAGAGCCGACACCCTCAGGATGTCGATCTCGAGGCGCTCGGGGACCTGGAACCCGTAGTAGCTCCCGTAGTCGGTCTCGTAGACGCGGAGGGCGTTCCGGTACGCCACGAGGGCGTCGTCCATGTCACCGGCGGCTTCGAACAGGACGCCCATCATGTAGCGGACGAAGGCGTCGTCGCGATACCTGTTGTCGTGCTCGTACCCGGTGTTGAAGGCCTCCAGCTTCTCGTTCACCCTCCTGCACTCGACGAGGGCCTCCTCGAGTTCTCCCTCCGAGGCGTAGCAGGCAGCCAGGCAGTAGTTGAGGAGGACCTGCTCGTAGTCGGCTCCGCGGAACTCCCTGGCGAGGTCGCTCGTGAGGAGGGAGGCAGCTTCCTCGCCCAGGTCGGTCCCGCGCTGCATGTCGCTCAGCCTGTCCGCCTCGAGGAGCAGCCGGCGGGCGTCGGCGTATCTCCCGCGAAGGCGCAGGAGGTTGCCCTTCTCCATGAGGAACAGCAGCCTGTCGCCGCCCGTGCTGTCCTGGAATGCCTCGCCGAAGAGCGGAAGGGCATCCTCCCCGGAGGTCAGCGCGGACCTGACGGGGGCCATCCTCCCCGTGTAATCGACGGAGCAGGAGGAGATCAGGAGGGCGGCGAGCAGGAGGGCTCTCACCACTCGATGATCTTCTTGAT
>DIAQ01000032.1:26684-29178 GCA_002414865.1 candidate division Hyd24-12 bacterium UBA5074
ATTATCGAGTCGAGACTGCCCATCATCACGAAGTCGGCGCCCAGCTCGCGGCCGAACTCGGCGGCCGTCTCGGGGGAGGCGAACCTCTCCTGGTCGCGCCTCTCGTCGCGCACCTCGCCGCGCTCGGCGCGCGTGGCGACGACCCTGACCCTGCCGGACTCGATGAAGGCGCTCTCGATGTCGTTCATGAAGACGTCGGTGCTGATGTGCTCCGTGGTGCGGTTGACGACGCTGCCCACGACGACGGAGGGCGTCTCGCCGCGGACGCCGGTGTCTACATCGCGCATCCAGTTGCCGGTCATGCACATCGCAACCATGGAATCGGCGACCATCCTCGCATCGGTGTCGTTCCACCAACCGCTGAGGTCGGTCACGGTGCCGGGGTCGGTCCTCGTGACGGTCCTGCCGCAGCCGCAGGCTGCGATCGCGATGGCGGCCGAAAGGCAAAACGCAACGTACCTCATGCCAAAGGCTCCTTTCGTCAGGAGTCTCCTGCGAGACTCGAGGGGAGCGTCACGGCGCCCCTGAACATCACGTTGAAGTAACCGGAGCCACCCAGGGCCACCCCGGTCCCGGACGGGCGGAAGATGACCGCGCAGGGCCCGGGTATGTCCTCCGAGCCCGTCACGTCGGAGGTCCACTCCCAGATCACGCGCTCCGAGGGCGAGCTGAATCCGGCGAACATCGCCTGGGTGGAGAGGGTTCCGAGGAGCGGTCCGATCGAGGCCTCCATCACCGAGGCGAACGATTCCATGACCTCGTATGTGTCGACCGGCGGCACCAGCCCGGCCTGATACGCGGCCTCCAGCTCGGCAGCCGAGGGCAGTCGCCTGCCCTCCGAGGCGAGGAACTCGCCGGCGCCTCCCACCGTGAAGGAGCCAGCGGGCAGGTCGAAGCATGCGGATGGAACTGTCAGCCCGCCGCCCTCGGCGCTCGTGAAAGGCGTGTACGAGAGGAACTCGCCCCTGGTGTCGTAGAGCCCGCCGACGGCTGCGGCAAGCTGCTCCGCCGTGGTGATGGTGCTGTTCATCCAGGGGAGGATACGCCTGTAGGTGACGGGCGAGCTGTCCACGAAGAACGCCGCCACGTCCACCGTGTCGCCGTCGAGCACCACGCTGCACGCAGGCACGAACGACATTCCCGCCGGCACCTCCGGGAGGAAGCACCTGGTGCACACTGGGCCGGCATTCGCGGCTCCGCACGCGGGGCAGTCCCACGCGGCGGCCGCGGCGGCCACCAACAGCAGCGCGATTACGCTTCGGGGCAAGTGTTTCACCTCTCTGTAGATACGGGCGGGAAGCACGCAGCGGCGCCACGGCGCGCGACGGCTCCCCGTGCCAGGATGGAACAGCTCAGACGCTCTCCTAGAATCCGGCGCCGAGGGAGACGTAATGGCGCGGCTTCTCGGCGATCCCGGCAAGATCCGTCGCCCATGCCGTATCCTCCCTCAGGAGGAAGATGCCCAGGTTCACGCGGAAGCCTATCCCGATGCCGAGGCCTATGTCCTCGAGCCGGAACCCGCCTTCCGTGCTGGCTCCCACGAATTCGGCCGGCTCGTCGAAGGCCGTGCCCGCATCGGCGAAGATCACCCCGCGCACGTTGCTGAGGGTGATGGGGATGGGGGCGTCGAGCATGACGGCCCTCACGAACGGGATCCTGATCTCGGCCGTGGCCGCGGCGTAGTTCCTGCCGGTGCGCGACGAATACCTCTCGCCGCGGAGCATGTCGCCGTAGTTGCCGTAGAACCCCAGGAGGTCCTCCATGCCCTCGTCGGTTTCCCCGAGGAGCTCGCGGTGCGGGACGGCGCCGCCCAGGAAGAATCGCTGGGAATTCTCCCCCCAGCTCGAGGCCCCGGCCAGCCTCAGCGCAAGGGATACCTGGCTCGATACCCACAGGTAGCGTCTGAAGTCGGCCGAAACGGTCGTGTAGGTGGCGAGATCGCCGATCGGTGGGGCGACTTCGCACCTGACGAGCATCCTGCTCCCGACCCTCGGCCCGACCCAGTCCCACAGGGCCGTGTCCAGGACGAGGCCGGCGCCCACCGAGAGGACATTGGCGGAATAGTCTGCGTCGGAGTTCCAGATGCCCGTCCGGGTGAGGTGCCGGAAGCCGGCCCCTCCATCGATCCGCAGGGCCGGGCTGAAGGGCCAGGAGAACCCCGTGCTGATGCCGGTGTCGACATCCCTCACCTCCTCCTCGTGCCCGTCGGAGAAGGAGAAGACGTACCTGGTGCTCTGCCGGTAGACCGCCCCGCCGTAGTCCAGCCTGTCGGGCAGCCAGGAGTAGTAGACCCCCGCGTCGGCGTCGGTGACGCTGCCGGAGAAATTGCCCAGGACATACAGCCTCGAGTGCGCCAGGGGGTCGCTGAAGGCCAGCTGGGTGTAGCCTGCGAGCCCCAGGTAGGAGTCGTACGCCGCGAGGGCGTTGACATAGTCGGTCGAGAGCACGGGCGAATAGGGGGTGATCCTGTAGTGCCTGGAGACCGAATCGGGCC
>DIAQ01000032.1:29518-32935 GCA_002414865.1 candidate division Hyd24-12 bacterium UBA5074
CGCGGGAGAGGAGGCCGTAGCCGAGGAACATGGTGGAGCCGTTCCAGTCGTTGGACAGGAAGGTCATCACGTCGGACGAGTCGGCCCACGAGGGTGAGTCGATCGACCTGTACAGGCTGGTGAGCCTTCCCCTCGAGCCGTCGCCGCGCTGGATGAACAGGTCCTGGGCTGCTCCGTCGTAGTCGAGGTATACGAGGCCCGAATCCGTGCTCATGGGATACCTCAGGTCCTCCCCGCCGGCCAGGGGGTGCCAGGCTCCCGTCCTGAATATCGACGCGGTCCAGCCGCTGCCGGTCTCCATGGAGGCCAGGAGGCCGTCCCTCCCCCAGCTCAGATCCCTCTCGCCACCCGGGGTCTCGGAGAGGCGGGAGAGGGTGCCAGCGCCGATCCCCCAGCACCAGACGTCGGCCTGGGAGCCCTCGAGGGCGACGAACGCGATGCTGTCGCCTCCGGGGGACCAAGCCGGGTCGCGGATGAGGTCGAAGGCGAACGGGAGGCTCCTGTCCCCTTCCGGAGTGCAGATGGACAGCCTGTCGCTCGCCACGTCGTGCCAAGCCACCGCCAGGGAGTCGCCACCCGGGGAGAACGCGCATATCCGGTAGGCGGGGGACAGGCCCACGTCGCGGATGCCGCCCGACCTCATGCATCTGCGGATGACGTCGCCGTCGACCGTGGACCTCACGGTGATGGCGAGTCCTCCGTGCCACTGCTCCAGGCCTGCTATCATGTTGGCATCCCGTGAGAGGACACTCCCGTACTGGGTGATCAGCCTGCCGTCGCGGGTGAGCGGGGTGGCCACGTCCGCCGGGCTCTCCCTGTCCGCGAGCTGGGCCCAGTAGTTCTCCCGGGCCCATTCCTGGAACCTCTGGTCGAACTGGGCGACCGACATGTCGAACGCGGCCTCCATGGCTCCGTCGAGGCCTTCCCGCCCCGCCAGATTGCGCACGAACTGCTTGAGCCTCTCCTCGCCGTAGCGCTCTTCGATGAACCGGTAGATGGCCTGCCCCTCCCGGTACACCAGGTAGTCGCCCCTGTTCGAGAGCTGCTCGATGGGGACCGTGACCTGACCTATCACCATGTCGCGGAACTCGGCCTCCGACGCCTGGTCCCAGCCCGCGGAGGTGTACTCGGCAAGGCCCTCGACAGTCCAGAGCGGGGCCCTGGAGGAGACGATCCGCTCGAGGGAGCTGGAGTAGAGCATGCTGTAGACGAAGGCGTGGTTCAGCTCGTGATCGATGACGTGGACGAACTGCGACCAGTTGCCGTCGAACGGGACGACAACCCTGCCCTTGAAGTACTCCGTGAAGCCGCCCACGGCCTCGGGGAGCTCCTCGGTGATGATCTCGGTCTGCCTGAAGCTGCCGGGGGAGACGTAGAGCACGATGGGGATGGGGTGGTCCGGCAGGTAGTCGAAGTACGAGCCCAGGGATTCCAGCTCGCGCTCGGCCACCGCGACCAGGGTGTCGACGGCGACTTCCGCGCCCTCCGGATAATAGACGTCGAATCTCGGGGTGGATATCACCCACCACTCGAGCCCGCCCGACTGGACCTTGTTCCTGCCGTAGGTCGAGGCGGCGCAGATCGAAAAAAGCGCTGCAGCCAGCAGCAGGGCCGACCTCATCGAACCTCCGCTGAAAAGCCCTGTTCCGTGTGTGCAGCGAAGACTATACTGCTCCGCGCAGCCTCAGAACAGGAGAGCCGATGCACAAGGCGCCCTTCGTCCTCTTCTTACTTCTGCTCCTCCCGGGATGTTCCGGGAACGAGTCGAGGGAGATACCGCCCGGGGACAGGGCTGCGCTGGAGAGATGGGCCGGAAGGCTCGCTCCCGTCATGGTGCTGCCCGACAGCATGGTCGACGACAGGCCGACACCCGGGGAGCTCGGCGAGCTCTTCCGGATATGCGACTCGGATCCGGACTGCGCCGTGCTCTTCTACGATCTCCTGGTGGACTCCATCGCGGACGTGCCCATGCCGGAGGGCGGCCCGGAGCAGCCCCTGCCTCCCGACAGCCTCCCGCAGACTATCTGACGAGCCGGAGGAAAAGCCTCGACAGGTCGTTCCACATGATCAGGGCGAAGAGTGCCAGCAGGATGCCTACACCTATCTGCTGGGCTATCATCTGGCCCTTCGATGACAGCGGCCTGCCGCGGACCCCCTCGATGAGCTGCAGGACCATCTGCCCTCCGTCGAGGATGGGGATGGGCAGGAGGTTGAACACCATGATGGCCAGCGAGATCATCGCCATGGTCTGGAGCAGCCTGCCGATGCCGAAGCCGGCCTGCTGTCCGAGCAGCTCGGCGATGTAGACCGGGCCCCCGGTCTGGTCCACGAACTCCCTCGGGCGGGTGAAGGCCGACGCCAGCCCCTCGTAGACCGTCCCGACGAACTCGACCACATACGCCGCCGACAGGGACAGGGCCTGCCCGAGCGGGACCCTCACCTTCTCGACCGCGGTCAGCGGAGTGGCGCCGATCATCGCCCTGCCGTCGACGATCTCCGGTGACAGGACGACGGTATCCCTTCCGCCGCCCCGGCTGTAGACCAGCTCCATCTCGTGCCCGGCCGTCACGGACACCACGAGATCGTTCCAGCTCGCGAGCGGGACGCCGTCCACGGAGATGAGCGTGTCCCCCTCCTCGAGCCCCGACTCGTAGGCCGGCATGCCTATGAAGCACTCGCCGATCACGGGGGCGATGAAGGGCTGGAAGCCGGGAGCCTCCTCGCGCGCAACCGAATACCTGACCTCGATCCGTCCTGCGGCGGTCCCCGCGACCAGCACGCCCCCCGGTTCCTCCTGCATGGCCCTGCTGACGGCGATGAAATCCGGGGTGGGGTTCCCGCCCACGGAGACCACCGTGTCTCCCTCGGCGAGACCCAGGCTGTTGGACCCGGGGCCTACGATGTTGGAGAAGACCGAATAGTCCTGGCCGATGACAGAGAGGACCACGATCAGGAGCCCGACCGCGAGGATGGCGTTGGCGATCGGTCCTCCCGCGGTCGACAGCAGCCTGCGGGCCCACCCGATCCTGTCCGGGGGATCCTCGCCCTCCCACCCCATCTTCACGTAACCCCCGAGCGGGATGGCTCCCACCACGAACTCGGTGCCCCAGAGCTTGAAGCCGAACAACCTGGGCGGGAAGCCGATGGAAAACCGCGCCACCGGGATGCGCGCGAGCCGGGCAAGCAGGAAATGACCGGCCTCGTGGGCGAAGATGACCGCTCCGAGCCCGAATACGACCGCTGCAATGGTCAGCATGACATCCTCTCGAGAACGGCCTCGGCAGCCCTCCGCGCCGCGGCTCCCGCAGACTCTGCGACCTCGGCCCCGGTGAGGGGGACGGGGTCGTGCGATCCGAGGACCTCGGAGATCACGTGCGCTATCCCGCCGAAGCGTATCCTGCCCGCGAGGAATGCCTC
>DIAQ01000120.1 GCA_002414865.1 candidate division Hyd24-12 bacterium UBA5074
GCGACCATGGCGGAGGCGATCCGGCGGGCTCCTGCCGCCGCTCCTTTCCTGATCACGGAAACCGCCTTATTGTTGCGCGTCCGTCGGCGCCGCTCATCGCGTGCGGCGCGCACCGGCGGGCGCATGCGCATGGAGGCGGGTTGCCCACGATCTCGGCCATAGTGCCGGCCAGGAATGCCTCGGCGACGCTCGAGAGGTGCCTCGAGGCCGTCGCAGCCACGGGGGGCGTGTCAGAGGTCATCGTGATCGACGACGGGTCGAGCGACGACACAGCGGACACGGCCCGTCGCTGCGGCGCCCGGGTGATCTCGAATCCCGCCCGCGTGGGTCCGGCAGGCGCGCGGAACACGGGGGCGAGATCCGCCGCGGGTGAGATCCTGCTGTTCGTAGATGCAGACGTCATCGTGCCTCCGGACATCTGCCGGAAGCTCTCCAGCGCGTTCGAGGACAGCTCGGTCGCCGCGGTGCAGACGCTATACACGCCGGTCTGTCCGGCCTGCGACACTGTCTCCCTCTACCAGAACTTTTACTATCACTATTCCTTCGCGCGCATCCGGGAGTCCAGCATCGCGGTCTTCGCCACCTGGTGCGCCGCCGTGCGGAAGGCTGACTTCCTCTCCATGGGAGGCTTCAACGAGAGTATCCCCGACCCGACCGTCGAGGACGAGGAGTTCGGCTACGCACTTGCGGACGCTGGCAGGACCATCGTCCTCGACAGGAGCATCCAGGTCGTCCATCTCGCTTCCTACAGCATCTCCACCTTCTCGAAGCGCCGGTTCCGCATGGCAAGGGCACAGGCCAAGAGCGGATGGCGCTCGGTCAGGAACAGGCTTCTCCTGCGATACGTCAACATCCGTGAGACGGGAACCCATCACAGCCGCCTGATGGTCCTCGGCATCATGTCCATGATCCTCTCGGAGATATTCCTGTTCTCCCTCATGGTGTCGGCGGCGTCCGGGCAGGGGATCCTCGCCGCGGCCGCAGGATCCTTCATATGCCTGTCGGTATCCCTTGCCTGCGCCCTCCCCTTCCTGCGCCATAGCGTTAACTCTATTGGCATACATGTTGTTATGCCATTCCTATGGCTCTGCCTCCTCGACATGGCCGTCCTGGGCTGGGGATTGATTCTCGGAACTCTCGATTTTGCAAGGGGTTCCAGATTCTGATCTGTTAACTCGTCAAATCCGGCCCGTCATATACCTCACGAGCGTACGAAGCACCGAGAGTCCGTAGGGGATGGGGCGGAGGCTGGAATAGCCTTTGCCGTGGATGGTGGGAATGGGCACTTCGGCAATGCTCAGGCGGGCTCGGACCGCTCCCACCAGCATCTCGCTGTCGAAGTTGAAAGTGTTGGAGTACTTCGCGTAGGGGATGCTCTCGAGCGCCCTGGCGCTGTACGCCTTGTAACCGCTGTGATAAGAGGTGAGCTTCTGCCCGAGCACCGCGTTCTCGAGTGCGTTAAGCCATATCGTCCCGTAGTACCTGGCTGGTGACATGCCGCCCCGGCGCATGTCGCCGTACAGCGTTCTGCTGCCGCCCACCACATCCGCTCCGCGCGACAGAGGGGCAATCATATCTCCAAGCAAAGCAGGGGGATACTGCCCATCGGAGTGCAGCATCACCACCGCCGTGCAGCCATTCCGCCTGGCCCAGTCGAACGCGGTCTTCTGGGCGGCGCCGTATCCGCTGTTAACGCTGTGCTTCAACAACACTATGCGCGGGAATTCACCGCTCAGTGACTCCACCAGCCCGGCGGTCCCGTCGGTGGAGCCGTCGTCCACGACGAGGAGCGTGGAGAGGGAAGGCCAGACCTCCTCAGGAATTGCGCGCACGACGCCCTCGAGAAGTCTGGCGGCGTTGTATGCCGGCATGTAGCAGATCGTGCCATTCCCGGTCAAGATCTCGGCTCTCCCCTCGCTGATGCGGGATCGGGCGCCAGGTCCCTCGCCGGCTCCAGCCGGCGGGCCAGCTCTGGCGTCCAGGGCTCCAGGTGGCTCGTCCCGTCGAACCAGAAAAGATAAGCGTTGCGGCCCGGCAGGGCATCCATGAACTCCCTGTCCTCGGACTCGGTCTGGTGCGCGACGAACACGATCGGGGAATCGAGGAAGGGCGAGTCGTAGTTCAGGCCGCTCATTATGCTCGGATAGCCGTGCTCGCCGGCCTGCATGAACACGAGCGCGGGAACTGCCGCCCCGGCGGCCGCCAGCCTCATGGGCTCCTCGTCGATGGCCATCCAGGCCCCGCTGCGCTCCCTGATGCACTCGGGCATGTAGAGCAGAGCGGAGTAGAGGAACATCCCCGCAGAACCCAGGAGGAGCGCCGTCACTCCCCTCTCCCCCTTCCTCCTCCTCAGCAGGCGCCCCGCCCCGGCCAGCCCTTCCACGGAGAGGAGCATCAACAGGGGGATGAGCGTGTAATAGTGCCTCGGGCCGTAGTCCACCGACGGGCTGTAGTGGAGCGACACCAGGAGGGCGAAGAGGAGCACGGGCGCCCACAGCGCCGCCATGAGCCTGCGGCGCCGCCTGTCCGCCAGCGCGAAGATCGCCGGGAGGAGAGACGCCAGCGGCCATCCGAGAAGGATGATCGAAGCCACGGCAGCCTGCGTGCAGACGTTCATCAGCCCCCGCAGCGGCGTATGGGCCTGATCTCCGTACACCGGGAACCAGGCC
>DIAQ01000066.1 GCA_002414865.1 candidate division Hyd24-12 bacterium UBA5074
CGGACCCTGCCCTCCTCCTTCTGCTTCTCGCAAGCCTTCTGGGCGGCGGCCACCCCGGCCAGCCCGGCCTCCACGGCCTCGTACTCGCCCCGGGCCTCGGAGTTCTCCGCCTCGGCTATCTTCATCTCCTGGGGGATCCTGTCCAGATCCGCCCTGTTCCTCTCGATTTCCCTGTCGAGGAGCTGGAGCCTGATCAGGAGATCGAGGCCGTTTTCCATCTGGCTCCTTCCGGGGCCGAAAAAAAAGGCGGGGTGAGCGCCATGGCACACCCCGCCACTCGACCCGGCATGTCGTCCCGGGTCATGCATGGCCTGCGCGGAGGCATGCCTTCCCGGGAAACTGGTGGGCGGGACAGGATTCGAACCTGCGACCCCAAACGTGTGAAGCTTGTGCTCTAGCCAACTGAGCTACCCGCCCCCGTCATCTGGTGGGCCCACCTGGACTCGAACCAGGGACCAACCGGTTATGAGCCGGTGGCTCTAGCCAACTGAGCTATGGGCCCGGTGAAGGTCGATACTATGCGAGCCCGGCTCGAAGTGTCAAGCGCGGCGATGCGGCCGCTCGTTGACCGCAGCGCTGCGTCAGGAGTACATTTGCGACCTGCCCGCAGGAGTGCCGGAGTGGCGGAATGGCAGACGCGGCGGACTCAAAATCCGCTGTCCGCAAGGGCGTGAGGGTTCGACTCCCTCCTCCGGCACCACGCTGGTTTCCGCCTCGGAAACCAGCAGCGCGGCAGCTCCCGGACTCCCCCTCGGGAGTCCGATTCGGCGTCAGGTGCCCTGCCCCAGGGCACCGGGAGCAGATTTCCGGACATGCGAGAGCGCCAGGGCAGAACCTGTGCAGCGGATTGCTGGCGGGCACGGGGCGTCAGGCGCCGTTCCTGGCTCCGCTCGAGAGTATGCGCGATACAGCCTGAGCCAGATCGTTTATCGAGAAGGGCTTGGGCACATCGGACCAGCCCCTGCCCCTCACCAGCTCCTTCGACCTGCTCCCGGCGGAGAGCGCGACGATGACCGGGGTCCCGGGGAACCTCGAGAGCACGTCTTCGGCATCCTCAAGCCTGGAGGAATCGACCACCGCGAGGGTGGGCTTCCGGTTCGACGGAAGAGAGTCGAAGAGGACGTCGGCATCGGGCGCCGAGATCACTTCCATGCCCAGCATCCTGAGCATCTCGGCGGCGGACTCCCTGGAGGATTCGGAGGGATCGAGGATGACCGCCATGTTGGTCCCCGCAGCCTGCTCCTCCTTCTTCGCGGCCGACTGCCTCGCCTTCGCGGCACGGGCTGACCTGCCGGTGAGCACGGCTTCGAGCTGGGTGTCCAGGAGGACCGTCACCACGGCATTCCGGCCTGCGACTTCGACCGTGCTCGAGAACATGCTGCAGGCCACGCGCGACCCCAGCGAGTCGGTGACGATGGCTTGCTGTGCCCTCGCGCCCTTCCTGCCCCCGACCCCGTAGTCGATGACGATGTCCACCGCGGCTTCCGAGAGGGTCTTGCCTGTCAGTCCGGCGGTGTCCACCCCCAGGAGAGCGCCGGCGGCGGGATTTGCGGCGATCACTGCACCAGTCATGGAATCCGTGACGATCACCGCTATCGGCAGGGCCTGGAACAGGGGACCGGCGCCCACCGACTCGGAAACCGGGCGGCCATCCCCCTGGATGTCGTCAGGTTCCGCCATGGCGTCGCTGTTCTGGATATAGGCCAAGCTGGCACCTCCCCGCCCGACTCCGGGCATGATCGATCACGGTCATACAATGTAAACTGGGATCATGCAGGAGTCATCCCCCCGGCCTCCCGGATCAGCGGGAGCCTTCAGGGCCGCCCAGCGCGGCCTCCAGGGCTGACAGCACGGCCCTCGCAGCCGCGACCGAGACCTCGCGTCTGGGATGCCGGAGCAGGCCGAGGAACGCTCCGGGGGGGATCCCCGATCCTGCCGCGTGCCGTATGAAGGCGAGGAGGGCCTCCCGCTCCACCAGGTCGGGATCGCGGCGCACCCTGGCGGAGACGCACTCGACCAGCGAGGCCGGTATCGCCACCTGTCTCTTTTCCAGCGCTGTGAGCAGGAACGAGAACGTCCTCCCCCCGCATGTCCGCAGCAGCGTCAGGAGGCCTTCGCGCACCGCGTGGGAGGCTGGTGCCGACGACGACGCCAGGCAGATCAGCGCCGGGATGGCGCAATTCCCGCCCGAGGCGGCCAGGTCCAGCGAGACCTGTTCGACCTTCCCGCGCGCCTTCTCCCCCAGCGGGTCGGGTCTCAGGAACGGAAGGGCCGAAGCGGCTTCGCCTGCATGCGAGGCCTCGGCGGCCAGGGCGACGGCGCACTCGTCGGTGCCGCATCGCGCGATCGCCCTCCAGAGCTCCTCGCGGGGCCTGTAGCAGGGGTCCTCGGCCATCTCGAGGAGTGCGGGACCCGCCAGGGGGGAGGCGAGAGAAGCCAGCCCGTCCAGGGCGGCCATCCTCTCCTCCAGGAGATCCCGGGTCGAGCGCCCTCCGCAGCCGTCCCTGGCGGATCCCAGGAGGGCGTCCAGCGCCTCCTCTCCGCCGGCCGAGCCCAGCGAGCGGAGCGCCGCCCTGCGAACCCAGGAGCTCCTGTCCCCCATGGCCGCCCTCGCAGCCCCGGAAGCCCCGGGCAGCCCGGAGACCGCCACCGCCTCGACCGCCCGGGTCCTGACATGAGGGCTGGCATCGGAGAGAGCAGCCGTCAGTGCGTCTGCCGATGCAGGGTCGCCCAGCGCTCCGAGGGAGAGGGCCGCGCTCTTCCTCAGCCCCGGAGGCGCATTGCACGACAGGAACGAGGCGAGGGGTCTTCTCATCCGTCCGTCGCCGGTCACACCGGCAGCCTCCAGGACGGCCTTGGCGTCGGCCAGAGTGAGCCTGCCCTCGCCTAGTGCGGCCTCCAGCGCGCCGACCGACTCCTCCGGCCTTCCCGGCAGCACGTCGGAGACCCGGGACAGGACAGGATCGCCCCTCCTCCTCTTCTTCTCCCTGCCCGCTCTCGCCGCCAGCTCCTCCACCGTCGCGCATCCGCCGGGGGTCACGATTGAGATGCAGATATCGAGGAAACCGAAGAACCTGTACCTTCCCCATCTGTCGAGGGCCTCTATGCCCCCGGCCGCCCTGTCGGCATCCCCGTAGAGCATGGGGACCGCGCTGCGGAATGCGGCGGCGGCAGAGGACAGCCCTGCCTCCAACGCCTGTCCGGGCCCGGCGCAGAGAAAGTCGTCACCGCCTATATGGCCGACGAAGCAGCCCACGAGGCGGTCCGTCAGACAGGAGGCGAGGAGCCGGATCGCGGTATCGCCGGCGGCGAAGCCGTAGCAGTCGTTGAAGGGCTTGAAGTCGGTGATGTCGATGTACGCGGCCGGGTGTCCGGCTGCCAGGACGGTTTCCTCGAGAGCCCGGCGGATGGCGGAGTTCCCGGGCAGGCCGGTGAGCGGGCTGATCTCCTCCGCGGCCCTCATCCTCTCGAGGAGGAGCAGGGCGGCATCCTCAAGCTCGTCCCTGCGCCCCAGCGGGCCGAGGACTCCGGAGGCTCCGGACCTGAGCCAGGCCAGCGGAGAGCCGCCGCAGGCAGCGACCCAGGGCATCCCCGCACCCGTGAGCCGGGATACGAGGTCGGAGGTCTCCTCCGGAGCGCCGAAGCCGCTCAATACGGCGATGGAGCCCTGAAGGACCTCCGGAGGCCCGGCATCAGGCGTCAGCCACAGGACGCGAGTCGAAGATGGCTCTCCCATTCCTCCATCCGATTGTTCCGCTGCGCGGCGCCGGGCCTTCACCCCCTTCGCCGAGCACGAGGTCCATGACGGAATCAGAGTCGAGCAGGCCGCTCGGTTGTCCGCTGCGCCCGAGGACGACTCCAGCAGGCGCCCCCGCCCTTCTCAACAGGTACAGGGCCTTGCCGAGGACCGTCTTCGAATCGAAGTAGGGCATGCCCTCGGTGATGCGGGCTATCTCGAGGCCGGGGTCGGCCCTCAGGACTGCCGCGGTCCTCGCGCAGCCCAGGAGGTTTCCGCCCGCGTCGTCACGCTCGAAGACGAGCAGGTAGCTCGACCCGCTCCTCGCCGCCGCCTCCCGGGTCTCTCCTATTTTCGACGATGAGGAGAGGAAGGGGAAGGCCTCCACCGGCCTGGCCACGTCTCCGGCGACGGCGGAGCCCAGTCTGAGCAGCTTCTCGGCCTCCCGGCCCGCCTCCTCGCCCTCGGCCACGAGGAAGGAGCGGACCTCCTCCCTGCTCTCGAAGAACCTGGAGGAGCGTTTCCTTTTCATGAGGATACCGGGCAGCACGTTGGCCGCGGCGACCAGCGGCAGGAAGAGGATGCGGAGGGCCTTCAGCACCGGGACGAGGGAGTCCACGAGGCTGTCCCTCCAGACGAAGGCGAGCTGCTTGGGCACGACCTCTGCGAAGATCAGGATGAGCACCGCGGTGACGGCGGCCGCGGCGGGCTCGGCCCAGGCGTGGTCGAGCCTGGAGGCGAGTCTCGCGGAGACTGCCGAGGCGAGGACGGTGCCGATGTTCGTGCCGACCAGCGTGGTGGTCAGGTACAGTTCGGGCCGGGCAAGCAGCTTCGAGGTCGCACGGGCTCCTGATCTGCCCTCGCGGACCCTGCCCAGGACACGGATGCGGCTCGCCGCCGAGCAGGCCGTCTCGCTGCCGCTGCAGAACGCGGTGAGGGCGAACGCAAGCAGCAGGAGGAGCCAGTCAGTCATCGACCGTCCTCCCCTCCCTGGCGGCCGCCATGGCGAAGACCCGCTCGATCCTCGGCCCCGAGGCCCTGACGATGGTGATCACGGCTCCGGAGACCTCCATCTTCTCCCCCTCCGCGGGTATCCTGCCGCAGGACTCCTCCACGAGCCCGGCCACCGTCTCCGAGTGACTCGACTCGAGCTGAACGCCCAGCAGGCGGGAGAGGGCGTCTATCTTCAGGTCGCCCGGAACCGAGAAGCCCTTGCCGTGTCTGTGCACACCCGACGGGAGTTCCTTCCTTCCCCCCATGGCGTGGAAGACCGCGAATTCGACGATATCCTCGACGGTGACGATCCCGGACCAGTCGCCGTACTCGTCGAAGACTGCGCCCATGGGGGACTTGCCGGAGCGCAGTTCCTCCAGCACGGAGGCCAGATTCGCATTTTCGGGGAAGGAGGCCATCCAGTAGACCGGGAAGCTCCTGGAGTCCGGGCTGCACAGGATGTCTCGCGCGTCGACGAAGCCCAGCACCCTGTCCTTCGAGGTTCCCAGCAGCGGGTACCTCGTGAACCCCCCTGACGAGACAGTGCCGACCAGGCGGTCCCTGGTCCATCCCGTGCGCACTGCCGAAACGCCGGCCCTGGGGACCATCGCCTCGGTGCAGAGACGTTCTCCGAGCGTGAGCAGGGAGACGGTGACCAGGGCTTCGCTGCCCAGAACGCCCTCGGAGTGGCCCAGCTCGAGAAGGGAGATTATCTCGGCCTCTGACAGAGGCTTGTGCTCCGTGCCCGCTCCCGAGAGACGGACTGCCGCCGAGGCGATCCTGGCCAGGAGCGAGGAAACCGGGGAGGAGATGGCGACGATCGCGGATATGATGACCGAAACCCTCGGAGCCAGCCTCTCGGCGTAGCTGGAGGCCAGCACCTTGGGAGTCACCTCGCCTACGGCCAGGAGCACGAAAGTCATGCCGAACACCGAGATCGCGAGACCGGCGGTCCCGCCGACCAGCCTGTCGACCGCCACGGAGGCCAGGGAGGCCGCGAACACGTTCACCAGGGTGTTCCCCAGGAGGATCGAGGACAGCAGCCTGTCCGATCTGGACAGCAGATGGAGCACCCGCCTCCCGCTCCTCGATGCGGACAAGCGCGACCTCTGCAGGGGATTCAGGCTGAAGAGGGCCGTCTCGGAGCCGCTGAAGAAGGCCGATGCTCCCAGGAGCAGGACGAGGAGGAGAAGGCTCAGTTGGATTCCGGACCGCCCTGTCCGATGTCGAAGCTCTCCTCCCAGGTCTTCTCGAAGTAACCCCTGCTCGAGTAGGTCGGCTCGATCACCACACGGAGCCTGTAGAGCCCCGGAGGGGCCGGGGAGCCGCTGTCGAGGATGCCATCCCACTCCAGGGACACGGTCCTGTCCTCGCTCCGCCAGCCGTCGAACGCGTGCGCGGTCCCGCCCTCGGGATCGAGGACGGACGCCGTCACGTTGGAGGGTTCCGAGAGGGTCGCGGAGAACGAGAATCCGTGCCCTGAGGGCTCGAATTCGACGCCGGTGAAGTCGGAGCCCACCCAGAAGTAGCGCGCACCCTCCTTCTCGGCGACGAAGACCTGGCCGTATCGCCTCCAGATGGCGAGCCCGGTCGGAGCGTCGAGCTGCGTGTCGCCCGTGCCGGGTTCTCCGAAGCTGCAGATGTAGTTCAGGTTGCGATCGAACTTGTGTATGCGGCAGGCTATGCTGTCGGAGACGAGGACGTTGCCGAAGTAGTCGATCACGGGATAGTTGAAGAACGACCCCCCGCAGGACTCGGTCGTCACCGTCGCCGAGACCTCCCCGCCGCGGACGACCGCGAGCGAGCTCCCGTCCCCGGTCACAACCGCCTGGAACTCGTCCTCCCTGTAGAAGTCCCAGCGGCCGCCGCCGTAGGCCGCGACGCCCCTGGGCGAATCGAGGGCGAGCGTCGAAGGGACGGCATCGCCGGGGTTCTCGTAACACAGCAGGAGCCCGCGCCCGCGGTCCGTGACCCAGATCCTCCCGTCGGACCCGAGAGCGACTCCCCAGGGCTCTTCGAGGCCCCCCTCGATCGTGCCGGCCGGGCGGAGCCTGGCCCCGTCGCGCCGGAGGACGACCACACGGGAGTTCCCGGTGTCGGCCACGATGACCCTGCCCTCCTTGTCGGCGGCAATGCCGTGGGGCGACATCAATTCGTCATCGGCGCTCCCCTCGGAGCCGTAGAGCCCCAGGGTGTACATGCTGGCGTTGTAGATGATCTGCCCCGTGCCGCTGTTCACGCCGTACACGGCCAGCTCGTCGTCATCCCCCTGCCCCGGGGAGTTCCACTCGTCGAGCTTCACGCAGGCGAGCCCCTGTGGATCGGAAAATCTCACGAGCCCTCCCAGGAGCACCGCGAGCTGCTCGGTGCCAGCCCTGTAGATGCCCATGCAATGCCCGAAGGGAGGGAACACGATCATCGTGGGACCCGGCGGATCCACGGCGAGGGTCAGGATCAGAGCGGCTATCGCAGTCATAGGAGCCTCCCGTAGATCCAGGCCGACCTGAGGACCTTCTTCACGTAGTTCCGCGTTTCGCGGAAGGTTATCTGCTCGATGAACAGCTCGGGGTCTTCGGGGTCGAAACCGATGCCGTCCCTCCACCTCGAAGCGTTGCCGGGGCCGGCGTTGTAGGCTGCCAGGGCCAGCGGGGCGGCGCCGCCCGTGCTGCGCCACTGACGGTCGATGTAGAGGGCTCCGTAGTGCACCGACATCTCCGGATCCGCGAACTGGTCGGCGGAGAGCCGCGGGAGGCCGTGCCACCTCGCGACGTCGGAGGCGGTGCCCGGCATGAGCTGTATCAGTCCCCTCGCTCCGACCGACGAGCACGCGAACCTGTCGAACGAGCTCTCTTCACGGATGATCCCCATGAGGATCGATGCATCGAACGAGAGACCCGGCGCCTCCTGCAGCGCCAGCTCCATGTACGGAGCGGCGAAGTAGAAGGGCACCAGGGAGTCGGGCAGGATTCTCCCGCTGCCGTAGCGGAGGTCGCCGTCCAGGGCGGTGAGCACCTCCATCGCCTTCCTGTGCTCGCCCATCAGCGCCAGAGCGGCAGCCCCCTCCGGCCTGCCGGGCTCCCGGCCGGAGGACAGGACCTCCACCGCCAGGCGCCCGTATCCGCAGGACAGGAGCTCCATCGCGACGGCCGGGATCCGGGTCGGCTGAACTCTCCAGATATCCTCCGAAGTCGGCTGGTCCCCGACGAGCCTGGAGGCGGCGAGCATGCCGTAGAACTCCCAGGGATGAGATTCCGCGACCCTGCGGAGAAGGTCGTCCGCCCGGGCTCCGGCGCCCAGCAGCGCGGAGCACCTCGCTCGCCAGAACAGCATCTCGTCCTCCCAGTATCCACCGGGGAAGGCTTCGCACCCGGCCGACAGCAGGGAGTCGGCGGTGCGGATACGGCCTGCCATGAGGCTGCAGAAGCCCCCTCTCCAGTAGGCCGTCTCGTCCGCCTCGAAATCCCCGGAGCAGCTCAATGAAAGCAGATAAGCGTCTGCAGCAGCCTCCCAGGCCATGTCCCCGTCCAGGGCCAGCGCCGTGAGCCTCGCAGATTCGGCAGCCACCGGGTGCCAGGGGTAGACGGATGCGAAATGCAGATACGCTTCGCGGGACTCGTCCCCACGATCGAGATCCCGGAGAGCCCGGGCCTCGAACAGGGCGGCTCTGGCCCGCAGAGAGTCGGGGGAGCCTTCCGGCACGGCAGTTGTCATGGAGAGCAGCTCTGACGGGGTTCCTGAGGCCCTGGCGAGGGCCATGCCGGCTCCTGAGCGGAATACGGGGTCTCCCGAAGCCGAGATCAGGCTCCGGAGAGTCCAGGTGTCGCCGCCTTCGGCAAGCGCATCGGCAATCTTCCACGATTCCCCCCACGTGCCGGGGGAGGAGAAGGCCAGAGCGGCCGCCGCCACGGAGGAGACCGCCGTCGCGGAATCGAGGCAGCCCGCGAGCCAGTCCTCGTCGAAAGACCTTGTGGCCAGCATCCTCCGGGCCCTCATCACGGAAGCGCCTTCGACCCCCAGGCCGGCCAGGGTCTCGAGCGCCTCATCCCAGTCCTTCCCGCCCGACAGGATTCCGGGCTGGAGCTCCGCAAGCAGCCTCGGTGCGAGCGAGGGCAGGAGACGGCAGTCGTCCAGGGCTGTCTTCAGCTGCTCCGGCGAGAGTTCGCCCGGGGGGGTCAGGACGACCCGCTCGTAGCGCTCGGCGAGGGAGGCGGGTCGGGGCAGCACGGTCCCGGGATCGAGCCATTCCCTAGGCGTACCCTCCAGGAAGGCCTTCAGCAGGACTTCGTCCGGACCGCAGAGAGATGCGGCTCCCGGGTCCCCTGCGAGATCGAGGGCCGAGATCCTGTATCCGCGCAGCGAATCGAAGCCGGCCTCCTCGAGGCTGTCGAGGAGGACTGTGAAGTCGACCTCCCTGCCGCACCCGTGGTAGATGCCGAAGAGCCTGAACAGAGCCTCGGGATCGGGATGGCCTGGAGAGCCCAGCTGCTGCAGGAGCTCCTGCCTCGCGCCGCCGAATCTGCCGATCAGGGCGAGCGAGTCGGCTCTGTCGAACCGGTCGCGCCCCCGGGCGGGACCCGATCCGGACGCCTGCGAGGACATGAGCAGGGCGGCGGCGAAGGCCAGCGGCAATATCTGCCTGCGGAGCCTGCTCGAGCTCATCAGTGGCGGAAGTGGCGCTTGCCGGTGAACACCATGGCGAGCCCCCCCGCATCGGCGGCGGCGATCGCCTCCTGGTCGCGGATGGAGCCGCCGGGCTGGACGATGGCCGCTATGCCGGCCGCGGCTGCGGCTTCGATGCTGTCGCCGAACGGGAAGTAGCCATCGCTCGCGAGTGAAGCCCCCTCCACCGACAACCCTGCCCTGGCGGCCCTTGCGAGAGCCATCCGCAGGCTCTCGATCCGGCTCATCTGCCCGGCTCCGATGCCGAGGGCGCTCCGTGCGTCGGCGATGACTATCGCGTTGCTTTTGGTCCCGCGGCAGACCCTCATGGCGAGGTCGAGCGCCCTGGTCTGCTCCACCGATGGCGCCCTTGCGGTCACGATCCGCCCCGGGAGGTCACCATCGCAGCCCCGATCGGGCTCCTGCAGCAGGACCGCGCCCCAGACGGTCCTCGACTGGAGCCTCGTCTCCGAGCCCGGCGGCATCCTCAGGGCGCGCATCTTCTTCCTCTTCGCGAGGTGGCGCTCCGCTCCGGGGGCGAACGACGGGGCGAGCAGGAGCTCGAGGAAGAGCCCCTTGAGGGCCTCCATCAGATCCTCGTCGACCTCGGTCCTCGTGGCCATGACGCCTCCGTAGGGCGACTCCCGGTCCGCCTCGAAAGCCCTGGAGAAGGCCTCCCTGGCCGTCGAGCCCGTCGCGGCGCCGCATGGGTTCCCGTGCTTTACCAGGACCACGGCCGGCCCGTCTCCCGGCATGTCGGAGACGATGTCCCAGGCTGCGGAGGCGTCGAGGTAGTTGTTGTAGCTCAGGCTGTCCCCTGACTCGAGAACCGCGGCGCCGAATCCCTCTGCAGGCCTCCTGAAGTGTATCCAGGCGGCCTGATGCGGGTTCTCGCCGTAGCGCAGCCCGGGGACGGCTCCCTTTTCCAGGTTCATGGAGACTGCGAGGTCGTACCTGCTGGTGAGGTCGAAGGCGCTCGCTGCCATCGACAGCCTGAATTCCTCGTCGTCCCTTCCCTCCGCGACCGCCCGGGCCACCTCCTCGAAGCACCCGGCCCCTGCAGCCGGGATCACGTGTCTCCAGTTCTTCGCGGCTGCCCGGATCATGCAGGGCCCGCCGATGTCGATCAGCTCGGTCACCTCGGGATCGCGCGGGCTGCCCTGGCTGCAGCTCTCGAACGGGTAGAAGTCCACCGCCACGAGGTCGAAGACGGTCTCGCCCCGGGCGGCCATGGCCTCCCGGTCGGCGCCTTCGGCGAGGATCGCGCTGTAGATGGCGGGATGCAGAGTCTTCACCCTGCCGCCGAGGAGGGAGACGATGCCTGTCAGCTCTTCCGTCGACCGAGCGGGCACCCCCCTCTCCCTCAGGAAGGCGGCCGTGCCTCCCGACGCCCAGATCTCCCATCCGGCCTCTGTCAGGGAACGGGCGAGCGCCTCGGTTCCCTCCTTGTTCCAGCAGCTCAGCAGGGCTTTGCCTGGCATGTCCCGATCCACTCCCTCGCGTCGAAGAAAGGCGCCGGATCCCTCTTGTGCGCGCTCCTGCAGGACATGGTCCTGATCCTCTCGGCGGACTGCGGGCCGACCAGCCTGCCTTCGAAGTATGCCCTTATCTCGTCGTACGTCACGCCCATCTCACCCTCGTCGCTCTGCCCCTCCCAGAGCCCGGCGGAGGGGATGCGCTCCACCAGGTCCCCGGGAAGGCCGAGAAGGCGCCCGACCTCCAGGACCTCGTCCTTGAACAGCCTCAGCAGGGGGAAGATGTCCGCAGCCGAGTCTCCCCATTTCGTGGAGTAGCCCATGAGATACTCGGAGTAGTTGCCGGTGCCGAGGACTAGCCTTCCCCAGGAGTGGGCGTAGAGCGCGGTCATCCTCAGCCTGGGCTTCATGTTGGCTGCGGAAAGCGACCTGTGGTCGGTGATCCCGCACGCTTCGGCGGCCTCCATGTAGCACCGGGAGAGGTCGACCACCCTGAGCTCGACGGCGAACTGCTCCGCCGCCCGCCGGGCATCCTCCAGATCCGCTCCGCTGTTCCCGATGGGCATGGCCAGCGCAAGCACGCCTCCGGGCCCGAGCGCCCGGGCCGCCAGACCCGCGCAGACGGCCGAGTCTATGCCCCCGGAGAGACCCAGGACCACACCGCCGGCGCCAGCCCCAGCAACCCTGGAGGCTATCCAGCCGGAAATCGCAGAGACGAGGCCCTCGGGGACCGCCATGCTACCTCCCGGTTCCTGCCGGCCTCAGAGAGAGCAGCCGGAGCAGTGGATCTGAAGAAACCACTTCGACATCCATGGGGGACCCCGGCCGGTGGGCGCCGGAGGCGCCCCTATACCTGGCCGGGATCATCCCTTCGACCGGCACGTCGAGGAGGCGGACGAAGGTGCCGAAGTCCTCGGAGGAGCTGACAACGCCCCTGAACACAGACCCTGCGCGCCCCTCCAGGAACGCCAGAGCCATGAGCTCCGTGCAGTCGCGCTCGGCCCGCTCCGCGGTCTGCTCCGCCTCGCTGCATGTCCTGGCGGCGTCCTGCGTGTCCAGAGCCCGGCGGCCTGTGCCGCTCTCGGCCTCTTCCAGGGCGCGGTGGACGATGAGATCGGGATATCTCCTGATGGGGCTCGTGAAATGGAGGTAGTTGCGCAGCGCGAGCCCGAAATGGCCGGTGTCGAACGGCGAGTAGACCGCCTTCATCATGGACCTCAGGACGGCTTCCTTCACGAGGCCTTCGGAAGGCAGGCCAGCCGTCTTCGCGAGGAGCGCCGCGAGCTCCGCATGCCCGGCCCGTTTCGGGACGGACGAGCCGAGACCGATCAGGGTCAGCGACTGCCGCAGCCTGGTAACAGCCTCCGGCGAAGGCTCGTCATGGATCCTGTAGAGGACGGAGAGGCCCAGCCAGCCGCAGTGTTCGGCCACGGCCCGATTGGCCTCGACCATGAAGTTCTCGATCAACTCGTGGGATTCGTCGTCCGGAACGCGCTCGAAGGACGAGGGCATCCCGTCCTCTCCGAACTGGACCCGGAACTCGGAGCTGCCGAAGCCGAGGGCACCCCGCTCCCTCCCGCGCTCCGAGAGGATCCGCGAGAGCCCGGCCATCCTCCCGAGGCATCCCGTCACGCCGGGGCAGTCCAGCTCCTCGCCGTTCATGGCTGCCAGCGCCTGCTCGTAAGTGAGCCGGCAGGAGGATCGGATGACTGTCGGAGCGATGCGGAAGCTCCTCCTCCTGCCCCTGGCGTCATATCGGAGGAAGACGCTCCGTGTGAGACGGTCGACGCCGGGCTGGAGGCTGCAGGCGTCATTGGACAGCACTTCGGGGAGCATGGGGTAGACCCTGTCCGGGAGGTAGACGCTGGTGCCCCTCCGCCTGGCCTCGTCGTCGAGCGCCGTTCCGGGCCGGACGAACGAGGCCACGTCCGCGATGTGGACCCCGAGCTCGTACCCGTCCTCGTCCACCGTCAGCGAGACGGCGTCGTCGAAGTCGCGGGCGTCGACCGGATCGATCGTGAAGCAGAGCAGCC
The DNA here is from genome assembly GCA_002414865.1 of candidate division Hyd24-12 bacterium UBA5074. Classification (GTDB taxonomy): domain Bacteria; phylum Fermentibacterota; class Fermentibacteria; order Fermentibacterales; family Fermentibacteraceae; genus UBA5938. The sequence continues at coordinate 12,897 of DIAQ01000066.1, forward strand.
CCCTGAGGTCGGTCCTGGCTTGGGTCGGCGGCGGGCTCGCGGCCGCACGCGCAGCGATCTCCAGGGCGTCGCCGGGATATACGGCGGAAAAGCCCATGTCCCGCGCGACGGAAGTGATCAGAAGGGCAGGCGTGACTCCAGCCCCGAGGCTCTCGGTCATCTCGAGCATCAGGCCGTCGCCCTGGAAGCGACCCCATGCGACCGAGCCCTGAGGACCGCCGCACCGTTCTATCGGCAGCCCCCTCGGGAGGGTCGGATCGAGTGGATCGAGGACCCAGCCCCTCCCGGCCTTCCGCAGGACCCCGCTCACCCCTTTCCTCCGCCGCTCGAGGACGGAGAGGATCGCCCCATCCCATCGAGAGACGCCGGTCTGATCGGTCCTGCGCACCAGCACGGTGTCGCCGTCGATCGCCCCGCCGAGCTTCGAGGAGGGTATCTCGACCTTCATGCCCTGGGTCGTGACGACTCCGCTGCCGCTCGCGCGGACCCTCAGGCTGCCCGACGATATCCCCAGGGCGGAGGCGAGGGCATAGCGCCCGCGACCGACCAGCCAGAGGCTTCCGGAGGCGACGAGCGAATCCACCGCCTCGGCCACGCCGGAGACGCCGGGGAGCGCCGCCCTGATCCGCCGGAGGGTGAGGCGCGCCGAGGGATCGCGCTCGAAGAGGTCGAGAACGGAATCGGAGACGGGATCAGTCATCAGCGGCCGGCTCCATCTCTGCATCGCACACCAGCTCGGCCTCCCCGCCTGCTGCGCCCAGGCTGCGGAGATCGAGCGACATCCCCCCGGCCCTGGCGACCGCGGAGCACTCGGACAGCAGGAAGGAGGCACCCTCGGCCATCGCGGGATTCCGCTGGCCTTCCTTCGGGAACTCCCATCTCACGGTCGCTCCGGCTCTGCCTTCGAAACAGCTGCAGGACATCGACATGGTGCCCGAGCCCCGGAGCTCCAGCAGCGCCGCTGCGGCCAGGGAGGAGATGATGCATGCGGCGGCGCCGGGAACGGTTGCCGATGCCGATGCCTCATCATGCTCGGAGCGCGTGGATACCGCCCTCCCCGCAGCCGTCGAAGCCAGCCGGCCCGCTTCCTCGACAGCCCTGCGCAACCCCGTCCTGGCCCTTCCCCTCTGGCGTCCAGCGAGCTCGCCGAGCCTGTCCAGGTACATCCTCAGAGGAGCGGCGGCGTTCCTGGCCTCCTCGACCCTGGCCAGCACCCTGTCCGACGCCGGGGCCGACAGGGCGGCGAGGTCGATGTTGCCAAGGACGCCGACGAGTCGATTGTTCAGGTTGTGCAGGAAGAGCGGCATCAGAAGCCCGAGAGCGAGATCCTCCAGGCCTTCGGCCGTGAGGACGCTCGCTCCGACGAAGGCTCCGGGGCCGTCGGACCGCAGATGCACTTCTCCCCCGCGGCAGGTCTGTTTCACGTTCTCCTCCGTGTCCCGGGCTCGACGAGGGGGACGAACCTGACATACTCGCCGTACTCCACGGCGGTTCCCCCTCCATGACGACTGACCCTGGCGAGGCGCTGCGTGCCTGTGCCCACCGGTATGACCATCGTTCCACCCTCGGCCAGCTGCTCCGACAGCCCCTCCGGGATGCCTGCCGGCGCGGCGGACACGAGGATGCCGTCGTACGGCGCTCCCCGGGGGAGGCCATGGACGCCGTCAGCCGCGACAATCCTGACGGATGCTCCCGTCACCCCTGCGACGATGCGCCGGGCGCGCGCAGCGAGCCGGGGAACAATCTCGATCCCTATCGGATCCATTCCCATGAACAGCAGCAGCGCGAGTACATAACCGGATCCGGAGCCTATCTCGAGGACTCTGCTCCCCTGCCCGCAGCCCAGCATCTCCAGCATGAGGGCTGCGACATACGGCTGTGACACGGTCTGCCCGAAGCCGATGGGGAGGGGGAAATCCCCATAGCAGGATTCGAGCGGCGTGCCTTCGGGGACGAAGAGGTGCCTCGGCACCCTCCTGAAGGCCTCGAGCACGGAGATGGACCGGATGCCCCTCCGGGCGATCTGGTTCTCGACCATCGCCTCCCTGAGCCCCCGGGTCGTCTCCGGATCTCCCATCAACGATCCTTCCTGCTCTCCCTGAGGCTGTCCCTCATCCGCTTCCACTCGCGGAGCCGCTCCCCCACCGCCCGCTCCCTGCCGGCGGATCCCGGCCTGTAGATCTCGGGCTCCCCGAGATCCTCGGGAAAGTTGATCCCTGCCACGAGCCCGCCGGGCATGTCGTGCGAGTACTCGTATCCCTCCCCGTAGCCCAGGTCCTTCATGAGGGCTGTGGGCGCATTCCTCAGGTGCATCGGCACGGGTAGGCTGCCGCGCTCCCTGGCCAGGGCGACGGCCTCGCCCCAGGCCCTGTAGACCGAGTTGGATCTCGGCGCTGTCGCCAGGAAGCAGACGGCCTCGGCCAGGGCGAGCTCGCCCTCCGGGGAGCCGAGGAACCGGTAGGAGTCGGCCGCCCGCATGGCCACGGTGAGGGCCGAGGGGTCGGCCATGCCCACGTCCTCCGATGCGTATCTGACGAGTCTCCTGGCGATGTAGAGCGGTGCTTCGCCGGCTGCCAGCATCCTGGCCAGCCAGTAGAGGGAGGCATCCACGTCTCCCGAGCGGAGCGACTTGTGGAGAGCGCTGATGAGGTTGTAGTGCTCCTCTCCAGACTTGTCGTACCTGAGCATGGCCAGGCTCAGGGTGTCCGCGGCTTCCCTGGCCGTGATGGTGGAGGTCCTTCCCGGAAAGCTCGCGCAAACCGTCTCGAGGATGTTGATCGAGCGCCTGCCGTCGCCGTCCGAGGCTTCGGCGAGGAGGGAGACGCACTCCTCGTCCGGGGCGCATGCGAATCTGCGGCGGAACTCCTCCCCCGCCACGACCCGGCGGAGCAGGACGGCTATGTCCTCGCGCGAGAGCGACTCGAGGACATATACCGCGCACCGGCTGAGCAGCGGGGCGTTGATCTCGAAGGACGGGTTCTCGGTCGTCGCTCCTACCAGCCGTATGGTCCCGTTCTCGACATGTGGCAGGAATGCGTCCTGCTGTGCACGGTTGAAGCGGTGGATCTCGTCGACGAACAGGAGCGTGCCCAGACCCGCGGACCGCAGGCGGGCAGCCTCCTCCACGATCTGGCGGACCATGGGGATGCCCCCCGTCACCGCACTGAAGCGCACGAAGTTCTCCTGCGTCCAGCCCGCCACCAGCAGGCCGATCGTGGTCTTGCCGGTGCCGGGCGGCCCCCAGAGGATGAACGAACCCAGTGCTCCGGCCTCCAGAGCCCTGCGGAAGGGCGCTCCCGGGCCGAGCAGATGCCTCTGGCCGGCCATCTCGTCCAGCGAGCGCGGCCGCACTGCATCGGCGAGCGGAGATGCTGGCACCTTCGATTCCGACATGCTTCAAGTATAAGCGGGGACGGGGGGCGTAACAGAGTCCGGGCGGAGGGATGGAAAAGGCCGCCCCCGCCCGGTCCGGGCGGGGGCGGCAAGACACGCTTCCCCGGGCCTACTGCTGCTGCGCGGCTGCAGCCTCGTTCTGGGCCTGGGTGATGAACATCTGGATCATGGGGGCGATATCCACGGTCTGGACGGGCTCGCCCGGGAGCTTGTCCTCGGCCCCGGTGGAGCCGAAGCCGGTGACCTCGAGCGAATGCGACTGGTTGTCGGTCGTGTCGGTCACCCTGACATAGGCGATCGGCAGGATGGGGAGGTCGGCGGAGAACAGCAGCTCGACCGTGCCCTTCTCGGAGGTCATCCTGACGATGGTTCCGTCGACGCTTGCGTCGGCGACTGCGAACTCGCCGGCCTCGGTGGCGTACTCGAAGTCGTCGAGCATGGTCTGCATGCTGTCGGCACCGGTCTCGACCTGGACGCCCATGCCGCCCGTGAGCTGGCCCAGCATGGCGGTGTCGGCGAGGACGGGCTCGAGCACGGCGGGGATGCCGCTGAGATCATAGGCGACTATGGTCCCGTTCTGGAGGAACTTCACCATCTTGATCGCGCCGATGACGTCGAGGACCTTCCGGAGGTTCTCGGTGTCGCTCATCATGGCGGAGGGATCGGCCCCGTGAGCCTGGAAGTAGGCCTGGGGATCGGCGAGTACGGTGTTGATCGTCTCGCCGTAGCCGGCCATGGCCGAGGAGATGAGCGTGGGGTTCACGAGCACCTGCGCCAGCATCGCCTCGGGACCCTCGATCTGGACCCACAGGCAGCTCTCGCCCTGGAACTGTTCTTCGGATATGACGGAGAGAGTGACGCCTTCGGAGAGGGTGTCGACCTTGAAGCTGACCCACTGCCCGACGGCAAGGGGCTGCGTCTCGAGGCTCACGCCACCGGGCTGTGCGGCAGAGTCCACAGCCGTGGAATCAGCAGCCCCGCCCTGATCGGCGGGCTTCTCGCCGCATCCCGCTGCGGCCATGAGGAGCCCGAGGAGAAGGACCAGCGACAGCCTGTACATCTGACTTCCTTTCGCTGATTGGAGGGGCTTGCCACTCCGGAAGCCCCGGGATGATCTGACTGGTTATCGGGTAGGACTATAAGCGTCCGGGGAGTGCATGCGCCAGCCGGGAGGATGAGGCGGTGTCAGCCCTCGGACTCGACCCTGACCACGCTGCGGACCAGGTATCCGGCCTCTTCGAGCCTCCTGCGGCCTCCGAGGAACAGGAGGTCGATCACGAAGGAGGTCGCGGCGACCCTCCCCCCCTCTCGCTCGATGAGATGGCAGGCTGCGAGTGCCGAGCCTCCGGTGGCCACCAGGTCGTCGACGACGAGGACGCGGCATCCGGGCCGGAACGAGTTGCGGTGCATCTCTATCCTTGCGGTTCCGTACTCGAGGGCGTAGTCCTCTCCCAGCTTGTCCGCGGGCAGCTTCCCCGGCTTCCTCAGCAGCACGAGGGGAAGCCTCCGGCGCGCGGCCAGGACCGATCCGAAGACGAAACCCCGTGACTCGATGGAGGCGACCGCGTCGAAAGCGATCCCTGTGAGGCCCTCCTCCACCAGGTCGACCGTGTCCGCCAGCCCGCCGGGTTCGGTGAGCACCGTCGTGATGTCCTTGAAGACGACCGGCGGAGCGGGGAACCCCGGCACATCCCTTATGAGCCTCGCGAGACTTTCCGGCGTCAGCAAGAGATGACCTCCTCGGCTTTCCTGACGAACTGGAGGGCTTCCTCCGGAGTGCCGACCTCCGTCACCCCGGGGATGGAGCTCCATGTCCCGGTGGCGCAGACCGGCCGGCCTGCGTCCAGCGCGAATGCGACCTCGCTCAGCGTCCCGTACTTGCCTCCCACGGCGATGAGCGAAAAGCCAGCGAGGGCGACCAGCCTGTTCCGTGCCGAGCCCAGGTCGGTCGGCAGGGAGATCCTCACGTAGCGATTCGCCTGGGCCGATTCGACTCCCTGGAGCATGCCGATCGTCAGCCCGCCCACGCTGCAGGCGCCTTCACAGGCAGCCTCCATGACCCCGGGACCGCCACCGCAGGCAACTGCATAGCCGGCTGCTGCGAGCAGCCTTCCCAGCTCCAGGGCGAAGGATCTCTCGGTGGGTGTGGCCTCTGAGGATCCGGCGACGGAGACGATCCTCAGGGGGGTCGTCCCGCCAGCCATGCCGAAACGGGCCACGGGAACGAACTGCATCGACAGCTCCAGAAGCATGCGATGAGTGGTCGGGGCGAGAGGATTTGAACCTCCGACCTCCTGGTCCCGAACCAGGCGCGCTAGCCGGGCTGCGCTACGCCCCGACGGAGAGCCGAATGTAGCCGCAAGGGGAGTTGCGGGTCAACTCCCCAGGAGGAAGTCCACTCCTGCGAGCGCCCCTGTCATCACGAGGGTCACGATGGCCCCCGCTCCGGCCACTCCCAGGGCGATCGAGGGCAGCGACAGCCGTTTCGGTATGCCGAACAGGAACGCAGCCACGCAACCGCTCCATGCCCCGGTCATGGGCAGCGGTATCGCGACGAAAACCGCGAGTCCAAGAGCCTCGTACTTCTCGATGGCCCTGCCCGCCCTGCGCCTCGCCCTCTCGAACAGCCAGTCGAAGAAGCGCTCGAAGGGCTTCCACCTGCTGAGGAGGCGGCTCACGGGGCCGAGGAGCCAGAGGACGAAGGGCACGGGGAGAAGGTTCCCCGCCACTGCGAGGAGATAGATCTTGAGCCAGCCCCAGCCCCATGCCTGGCTCATGACCGTGAACGCCAGGGGTATGCTTGCCCTCAGCTCCGTCAGAGGAATGGCCGACAGCAGTATCATCTGCAGCTCGGGAGGCAGGAAGGAGAGCGCTTCGAGAATCCTCCCGCCCAAGATCAGGCTCCTGACTGCACGAGCGGGACGAAACTGGCGGAGAAGGCCCTGCCGGCATCCTCCACGGCGCCGCCCCTCTTCTTCCAGACTCTGAACTCCTGCCCGTCCGGGCCGCCGACCGGGGCCCCCAGCCTGCCCCCCTCCGCCAGCTGGGCGAACAGCCCGTCCGGCACGACCCGGCATGCGGCGCTCAACAGGATGCAGTCGAACGGGGCGTTCTCCGGCCAGCCGAGCCCGCCGTTGCCGTACTGGACCAGGATGTTGGAGTAGCCCAGGGTCTGGAGCACCTTCCGCGAGGAATGCACGAGGTCCAGGAGGACCTCCACGCCGTAGACCCTCGAGCACATCCTGGACGCCACGGCGGCGGTGTAGCCGCTGCCGCTGCCGACCTCGAGGAGCAACTCGTCCCTGCGGGGCGAGAGGGCCGACAGGCAGGCCAGGACCACGGCGGGAGCGCTGATGGTCTGTCCCCTGCCGATGGGAAGTGCAGCCTCGGAATAGGCCTTGTGCCAGAGAGCCTTTTCCACGAAGGCATGCCGGGGGACTTCGGCCAGGGCAGATGCGGCGGGCTCGAAGACGGCGGTCAGGGGAACCCTGAGGGCCCTCTCGACCATCTCCCTGCGCGGCCTGGAAAAGTCGTCCATAGAATCCCCTGAAGCCTCCAGGGGGATGGGAGGAGAAGGAACCTGGTCGGGGCGACTGGATTCGAACCAGCGACCCCTTGAACCCCATTCAAGTGCGCTACCGGACTGCGCCACGCCCCGACCGGTGGGCAAAACTAAGGACAGGATCAGTTGCCGTCAACCGCCATGGGATCGCGGTCGAGCATGTCGAGCATGCTCCTGAGCTCGTCGCGGACCTCGGAGAGCATATCCCCGGCGGGTGGGCGTTCCGGCGCCGACGCCTGGATGTCCAGCTCCATCTGGTCCAGCTCCGAGAGGTGCCTCATCTCCTCGATCTTCTGGCGGGCTCCGTCGACGGTGAACCTCTCGTCGTAGAGGAGCTTTCTGATGAGCCTGATCAGCTCGAGATCCCTGGGTCTGTATATCCTGTTGCCGGCCTGATTTTTAGAAGGTCGCAGCATGGGGAAGGCCGTTTCCCAGTACCTGAGCACGTGAGGCTTCAGGTCGGTCATCTCGCAGACTTCACTTATCGAGTAGTAGAGGCGCTCACCGTCTCTTGCCATCGCCGGCGGGTCCCTTCCTCCCTGCTGCGGCCTTCCCTGCCGGGTTCCTGCCGGCCGACGCCTTCCCTCCGCCCATCGGTGCGCTCAGTTTCTTGAGCAGACGCTTGATGGCGGGCTCCGACTTCTCGAGCTCCTTCTGGATGAGAGCGAGGTCGGCCTTGGCCTTCTGCTCGTCCTCGTTCCAGGACAGGGCATCACGAAGGGCGTCCCTGGCCTTCTGCCACTGCTTGCCCTTCATGTAGGCCTCGCCGAGCAGCAGATGGTTGCCTGCGTTGAAGTACTCGACTTCGCAGGCCACCTTGAGGTGATCGGCCGCCTCCCTGTGCCGCATCATGCCGGTGGAGGCCCTTGCGAGCGCCCGCCGCAGAGCGGGCTGGCGAGGATATCTCACCAGCATCCTCATCAGCATATCATTGGCCTGCCAGAAGTTGCCCTGTTCACACAGCCTGTCGGCGATTCTGATCGCCTTCTTCACCGCATCGTCGAGCCTCTGTGCGGCTCCCGCCCTGGGATCGTCCTGCTTCCTGGCAGCGGTGGCCGGGCCGGTCTTTACGGCCGTGCCGGTCGGTCCGGAATGGAAGGTCTGCTCGGAGACGGGGATGCCGAGGTTTTTGTCGTACTCGCGCCGGAGCAGGGGCGAGATGAGCGTCTGATATGCCTCGTTGATGAGCATGAAGCGGGCGGTGGCCTCTGGGCCGCCGCCCGCGACATCCGGATGGAGCCTGCGCGCCAGGTCGAAGTAGGCTCTCTCCACGTCCTCCTGACCGGCATCCCGGGAGATTCCGAGTATCCTGTAGTAATCTTCCTGCCCGGGCTGGGCTCCTGGATTCATCGGCTACCTCAGTACTGTGAACCTGCTCTCGCCCGTCGCACCGCCGGCGCTCGCGCGGAGCACATAGACGCCCGACGGGGCATCCGACGGCATCGTGAACTGCACGAAGTTGTCGCCGGCACGGAGGTTTGCCGTCGAGACCTCGGCCACGGAGCGGCCCGAGATGTCGAAAACAGTCAGCCTGGCGCCCGCAGGCGAGTCGATGCCGACCAGGACCGCCGCGCTGCCGCTCACAGGGTTGGGAGTCACGGCGCCGACGGTGAGCTGCCCGGGAACCGGTGCGCCTTCCTGCTCCGAGATTCCCACGAAGGACGGGGCGTTCATGCAGAGCCACCTGTTCATGGGCCTGCACTGGCTGCAGATGGCCACGATGACGGTGCTGTCGCTCTGCCCGCCCCAGAACCCGTTGTCGTCCACCTCGGGGGTGAAGATCATGATCTTGGGATGGCCGGAGCCGCTGTAGTAGCCCCAGTCGTCGGCGTCGCCGTTGGAATTGTAGCCGAGGACTTCGCCGCAGCGCCCGGCGGCGTAGCCGCTGAAGGCGCACATCGCGCCGCTCCAGGAATCGTAGGTCGCCTCGTCCGGCGTGGCGGAGTTGTTGTAGTTCCAGGGGTGGATCAGATATCCGCCGTAGGCGTGATAGTGGAAGCCGGCGATGGGGTCGATCGTGTTGATGAAGTTCATGACGGCCTGGGTCTCGGGCTCGCTGCCGGCGCTGGAGCCGCGGTAGGTATCGTCATAGGGGTCGGGGCTGGATCCCGAGTCGTCGTAGCCCCACTGGTACGTGAAGTTCCTGTTCAGGTCGACGCCATCGGGAGGGGTCTGGTTCTTGCGGAGCATGCCGCCCGCCGGGTTGCAGTTGGCGATGTAGGTGTCGATGTTGACTATGGGCACGAGGTAGATCCGCGTGTTGTCGAGGATCCAGGTGGCCTGGGTGTCGCTGCCGTAGTTCGTGGTGAGCCAGTTGGCCCAGTCTATGAGCACCGAGTTGCCGCCCGGCTCGCGGGCGTGGGTCAGGGCCGTGAAGATGAAGGCCGGCTTGTAGGCCGGACCCGCGTTGCTCGTGAGGAGCACCATGTTGATGGCCCTGCCCTGGACCGTTGTGCCGATGGAGACCGGCGTGTCCACCAGGTCGGCGTGCTGAGCGGCGAGGGTCGCCCAGAAGGCGTTGTTCTCCTCGTAGCTGTAGTAGAAGCCCGCGTTGCCGCGGTTGGCGTCGGTCAGGCTGCTCCACTCCTCGGGCATCACTTCGAAGCGGCGGGAGTACAGGGATGCCCTGTCGAGCTCTCTGTCGTCCATGACGACATCGACCCAGCCTTCGCGCGCGCTGGCAGTGGCGATGTCCATGCCGTCGGCGCCGAGCTCCTGGACAAGCACGGCCGTGGCCGGATCGTACAACCGAACGATCCTACCGGCGGTGGCAGTGCCGGCCAACACCAGGGCAACAGCCAGCAGAGCAACAGTCTTCATGACCCGGGCCTCCGTAAGATAGTTGACTTGAGCAGCATGACAGGCTAGTTTACACCTTCAATGTGCGAAACATCGGCGGGACGCCGAAGTTCCCTTGTTCTTGAGTTTCTAATCTTGCGAAAGGAGCGGGTTCTTGGCAAGGAGCAGCAATTCCGAGAAAAGCCTCAAGACGGATCTGGAGAAGCGGGCCAGGAACCGCAGCAGGGTGAAGGCCATACGCACGGCCATGCGCAGGGTTACCGAGGCCGGAACGGCCGACGAGAAGCAGGAGGCCTTCCGCACAGCCCAGAGCCTCCTCGACAAGGCCGGGCGCAGGCGCGTCCTCCACCCGAACACGGCAAGCCGCCTCAAGAGCAGGCTCTCCTCGAAGAAGGCTGACAAGGCCTGAGGCCCGCGCCTACTGCCTGACTATCGAGCTCTTCCCGTCGGGCTGATCGCGAACCGAGTATCCAGCTGCGGACAGGGTGTCCCTCATCCTGTCCGCTTCCGCGTACAGCCTCCCCTTCCGCATGGCCTCCCTGGCCTCCCCCAGCGCAGCCAGAAGGGCATCGACGCCTGAGACGGCGGAAGGCGCTCCGGGTCTCAGCCCCAGCACATCGGCCGGCAGGTCGTCGAGGGCGAGGGCGGCAAGCGCCCTGTCCCCGTCGCCGCAGGGCGCGTCCAGGATCGAATTGGCCTTCCTCGTGAACTCGAAGAGCGATGCCACCGCGCCGGGCGTGTCCAGGTCATCGTCCAGCGCCCTCGTGATGCCTTCCTTCAGCTCCGCCGCCGCGGAGGTCATGGCCTCTCCGGGGGCAGCCCCAGCCGGGCTTCCGGAAACCCTCCGCCTGAGCTCCACCAGCCTTTCCCAGGCGCTCTTCGCCGACTGGAGCCCCTCCGGGGTGAAATCGAGAGGGCTCCGGTAATGGCTGCGGAGGATGTAGAGCCTCACCACCATGGGGTCGTAGTCCGAGAATATCTGCTTGAGGGTTATGAAGTTGCCCAGGCTCTTGCCCATCTTCGTGCCACCCACGGTCACCATGTTGTTGTGCAGCCAGAAGCGCACGAACTGCCTCCCGGTTGCGGCCTCGCTCTGCGCCCTCTCGGACTCGTGGTGCGGGAACACGTTCTCGAGCCCTCCGCCATGGATGTCGACGGTCTCGCCGAGGTAGCGCATGGCCATGGCCGAGCATTCGAGATGCCAGCCCGGGTATCCGGCACCCCACGGTGAGCGCCACTTGAGGATATGACCTGGCAGGGCCGCCTTCCAGAGGGCGAAGTCCCTGGGGTCCCGCTTGCCCGGGGCGGCCTCGACCCTGGCGCCCGGGATCAGGTCAGCCGGGATCCTTCCCGACAGCGCGCCGTATCCTGGGAACGACTCCACGGAGAAATACACGCTGCCGTCTGCCTCGTAGGCGTTCCCCTTCGCGAGCAGGTTCTCGACGAGCTCGATCTGCTCGGGGATATGGCCCGAGGCTCGCGGAGAGATGTCCGGCCTGATGTTGCCCAGGGCATCCATATCCTCGAAATAGGATGCGGTGTATCTCTCTGCGAGCTCCATGGGCTCGACCCGCTCGATCGCGGCCTGTTTCTGGACCTTGTCCTCGCCGGAGTCGGCGTCGTCGGTCAGGTGCCCCACATCCGTTATGTTCTGCACGTATCTGACCCTGTAGCCACTCCTCGCGAGCCACCTCACCAGAACGTCGAAGCCCGTGTAGCTCTTGCCATGACCGAGGTGGCTGTCCCCGTATACGGTGGGACCGCAGACATAGACACCGGCGAACGGGGGTGAGAGGGGAACGAACTCCTGCCTCGCTCCGCCCAGGGTGTTCGTCAGTATCATTCCAGGCCCTTTCCTGAGAAGTAATCCATGCTCATGGCGGGGCGGACCATGCCGAGCGTGGCCTCACCCTCCCGCCGGGCTCTCTCGGTGCCGCTTTCGAGGATCTCGTCGAGCACCCGCCTCGACGAGAAGCCCAGGCGCCTCTCGCGCATGGGCTCCAGGAAAGCCTCGAGGACCTCCAGCAGCCTCTTCTTGCATGCGACGCACCCTACGGCGCCGGCCCTGCATCTCGAGACGATGTCCTCGTGCTCGCCCTGGTTGAAGGCTGCGTGATACGCGCAGATGGTGCAGATCTCGGGATGGCCCGGGTCGGTCTTGTGGATCCTGGCCGGATCCGTCACCGCCGACATCACCTTCTCGCGCACGGAGGCCGGCTCGTCATTGAGGTAGATGCAGTTGCCCATGGACTTGGACATCTTGGCCGCGCCGTCCAGGCCCACGAGGCGCGGGATGCGGCTGACCATGGCGTCGGGCTCCGGGAAGACCTTGCCGTACAGTTCGTTGAACCGGCGGGCCACGAACCGTGTGATCTCTATGTGGGGCAGCTGGTCCTCGCCCACCGGGACCAGGTCGGCCCTGCAGAAGAGGATGTCTGCAGCCTGGCTCACGGGATAGCCCAGGAAGCCGTAGGTCATGTCGGTGTATCCGTAGGCGGCCGCTTCCGTCTTGATCGTGGGATTGTGCCGCAGCCTGTTCACGGTGACGAACATCGAGAAGAAGACTGTCAGCTCCGCGATGGCAGGGACCATGCTCTGGACGAAGATGCACACCTTCCCGGGATCCAGGCCCGCCGCCAGATTGTCCAGCGCCACCTGCCTCACGTCGCCCGCCAGGGCCTCCGGCCTGTCGAAATTGGTGGTGAGCGCCTGCACGTCGGCGATGATGATGAATGTGTCGTACTCGTCCTGCAGGGCGACCCTGTTGGACAGCGAGCCGACGAAGTGGCCAAGGTGAAGCGGCCCGGTGGGCCTCTCCCCCGTCAGTATCCTGCGCTTCATCTCCCCTCCCGCACCGGGACGGGGATCAGTGCCCGCCCCTCCCGGAATCCCCTGAGATCGATCTCGTTGACGCAATTGTCGAGGACCCGGTACACGGAGTCGACCAGGCCTCTCAGCCTCGGACAGATCTGCGCATACCCACCGAGATAGCCCAGCGTCCTGGGCAGGCTCGCGAGGTAGTCCTCCCTCTCGTAGGCACGATACTGGAAGGCGAATGTGCCGGCTGCCTTCAGGCTCCTCTGGCACGCCACGGCCGCGACGCGGAACATGTTGGACCTCCCCGTGGAGGACAGGAACCTCCGCGAGAGGGCCTCCCACTCGGTCCCGCAGTCGATGTAGCTGTCCCGCAGCAGGCTGGCCAGATCGTATTCGGGAGGGCCGAACCTGGCGTCCTGCCAGTCGACCATGACGAGCCTGCCGTTGGAGACCATCAGGTTCGCTGAGTGGAAGTCCCTGTGGGTGAAGACCCTCACTCCGTCGGCCGCCAGGGCGCAAAGCTCCCTGAAGTGCGTCTGCAGGGCTGTGACCTCGTCGGAGGACACTCCTAGCAGCCTGAAGAAGAGGTGCTCCAGCGTATGGTCGAGCTCGGCCATGAAGAAGTTGGCTGTGAAGTGCCTGCGGCCCGCTATCGAATCGGCGCACACCGCGCTCGTGAGTTCCCTCTGCATGCGCTCGAGCAGCTCCAGCGCCTCGTCGAGACGCTCCGAGTACTGCGGGGCGGGCAGGTCGAGGAGCCTGCAATCGCCGAGGTCCTCCATGAGCGCCCATCCCGCCGGCGAGTCGCAGTGCAGGATGCGCGGAACGGGGAATCCTCGCGAGGAGAGCAGATTGTTGATGTCCAGCCACGAGTCGATCGGGATGCGCCCGCTGTCCATGGCGACGAACGAGGAGGTGCCGTCGGACACCCGGTAGAAGCTCCTGCGCGAGGCGTCCTTCTCCATGCTGGAGATCCCTGCGGCCTTCCCCACCCTTCGATGGACCCACTGCTCGAAGGCGCTGTTCTCGGGCATCAGTCGTCAGACCCCCACTCGCACAGCCAGGGCAGCACCTGTCCGGCGAGAACCCCCCCGCCGAGGCGGGAACCCTCCAGCATCACCGAATCGGAGAGTACGGCTCCGGATGCGACCACGCACGACCCGTCCACGAACCAGCTCCCGGAAAGGACCGCCCCGTCGTCGATCCGCGCCGTCGGGGAGATATAGCTGCCGGTGGCCAGCAGCGCCCGCCTGTACGACTCGGCGGTTCCGGTATCGAGCCACGGCCCGGACTCCGTCCATGCCCTCAGCCGCAACCCGGCTGAGAGCGCCGCCCCGGCGAGCTCTCCGAAGAAGGTCCCGCATCGAAGCCCCCTGGCGATGGACAGAAGCCGTGGAGATACGATCGATATGCCCCAGTAGTGCATGGGTTTCCCGCCCGGTACCCCGAAGGAGCCCCCGTCGGCAACCGGGACGGTCCCGTAGCCGCCTTCACCGGGCGGATCGCCCACGACCGCTGTCCAGTCGCTGCCGGAGGACATGTGCGCCGACAGCATGGCGGCCCAGTCGGCATCGCAGACCATATCTGTGTTCGAGACCAGCCACGCCCCCTCGGGGCGGCTCTCCCCGAGCCTCGCAAGGGTTCCGACGACGCCCAGGGGCCTGGGCTCGAACAGCACTTCGCAACCTCTGCGGGCCGCGCGGCGGACCTCCGCCTCGACCATCCCCGGGCACCTGGACGCGTTGGCGCACAACCTCGCCGGGAGCAGGGACGAGAGTCCGGAGGCCAGTCTTCCGAGCACCGTGCCCCCATGCCAGGGCAGGAGGCACTTCGGGCGCAAAAGAGAAAGGGGCTCGGCTCTGCGGCCAAGCCCGGCCGTCAGGAGCAGAACCCCTTCGAGACCAGAATGCGGAGCTTCAGCCGTATATCTGCTTCTTGTTGCAGTCGCAGAGCTTGACGCGCCTGCGCTGAGGGCGCCAGTTGCCCCTGTCGTCGGTGATGGAGGCGATCATCACGACCGGTACCCTCTCCTTGCCGCAGACCGGACAGGTCTCCTTCACTATCGAGCGGGCCTCGTGGGCCAGCTTGGCCGCGAATGTTCTCTCCTTCTTAGGCATTTGAGCATCCATCCCGCCCGGTCATCGCTGGGACCGAGCCTGCGAGGGTCATAACCCTGTCCATCCTCTTCCTGTCGCCCGTGCAGGAGAGGGCTGCAAAAGCCGTCTCCAGCATTGACGATATGCCGCGCCTGACCTCGATGTCGCTCCTGCGGCCCGGCGCAGCCCACCAAAACGGGCACGAGTATAACATTCTGTCGGCCAGCAGGGCAACGCCGTCGCAGCCGCAGGCTCTCGCCCAGCCGAGCACTTCGTCTCTGAGTGCGCGGAGGGCGGCATGGTCGGGAACGCCGGGATCGTCCCAGAGAGGCCAGGGCTTTCCTGCAGCCGAATCGGCCGGTGTGGTGGACCATGAGCCGTCGGGTATCGCGACTTCGCGCTGCGGGAACAGCCCCAGGAGATCCGAAGGCGAGGAGAGCCTGGCCCCGGCGGATGTCGTGACGCCCTCGAGGAACGGGGCGAGGAACTCCTCGACGCCCCCCTTCCTGTGGTGCCCGAAAGTCTCCCCGTCCAGAGCCACCAGCAGGTATCCGTCGGCCTCCGGCCCGAGCCACTCCGAGAGGCCGGCCGGGATATCGCGCGCGAAACGGGCTCCGTCGTCCCCGTGGAAGGCTATCCTGTTGCTCCACATATTGCTCCTGAGGAAGACGGGGATGCCCTCGCAGGCCGGTATCCAGTCGCCCGGGGCGGAGCCGCCGGCCGTAAGGAAGGGCAGGTCGTCGGTCACGGTCCAGGAGAACCCGAGCCGTCTCAGCACCTGCAGCACCTTGCGGGAGAGGGCCATCTCGGGAGGGAAGAACCCCTCGGGGTCCGATTTCCAGCCCAGCTCCATCCGGTTGCCCTCGTTGTTCAGGGCGGTCTGCCTCTCCATCTCCGGCTCGGGGATCAGCGGATAGATGGGGTGCCAGGCTCCGGAGCCCGTGAACTCCACGTTCCCGCAGCCGGCCAGCCGGGACAGTGTAGGCGAACCGGTCCGGGCGAGCTGCTCCGTGAGGGAATAGTTGATGTTCACCACGACCCTCGCCCCGGTCGAGAGGAGCAGTGAAGACACCGGCCCGTAGCACTC
>DIAQ01000067.1:0-557 GCA_002414865.1 candidate division Hyd24-12 bacterium UBA5074
CGGAGGAATCCGGAACGGATGGCCGATCTGGAGGTCATCCTCTCGGAATAGGCTGGCGGAATGCTCCTCTCTGATCTGGGAGAGCTCGAGTTCCTCCGGAGGCTCAGGCGGGACCTGCCCGCTCTCGCGCCTGCCGTGGACGACGCGGCCGTCCTCCCGGGCATCTCGCGCCCCGTTGTGACCACTGACAGCTTCATCGAGGGAAGGCATTTCCACCGCTGGTGGTGCGATCCGGAAGTCCTCGGCAGGAGGCTGCTCGAGGCCACCCTCAGCGACCTGGCCGCGATGGGCTGCAGCCGCCCCGGCTGGGTCCTGTGCGCGCTGGGCTGCCCCGGGGATACCGATTACGACTGGCTTCGCGGGTTCTACGCCGGGATGCTCTCCAGGGAGGATTCGGTTCTGGCGGGCGGCGAGACGGTCGAGTCGCCCGTGCTCTCGATAACGCTCACCGCGATCGGCGAAGCGGGTGTCGGAGGCCGGCTCCTCTCGCGCTCGGGGCTCGCCCCGGGGGACGACCTCTGGGTGACCGGTCCGGTGGGAAGAGCCCTGGACGCCCC
>DIAQ01000067.1:966-8196 GCA_002414865.1 candidate division Hyd24-12 bacterium UBA5074
TGCGCTATCGACGTCTCCGACGGACTCGTCTCCGAGGCCGCGCATCTCGCCGAGTGCAGCCGCGTCGACGTGGACATACTGCTCGACGAGGTCCCCTTCTTCGAGTCGGTGGCCGGAAGGCCCCTGGAGGCGGCCTGTGCGGGGGAGGACTTCGTCCTGCTCTTCGGCGCCGGCGGGGGCGGGGACTTCGCCGACATCGGCTGCACGCGCGTGGGCCTGGCCTCCGAGGGGCCGGGCGGACTGCGCCTGATCTCCGGGGGAAGGGTCGTGAGCCCCTCCTCCTGCGGGTACGAACACTTCGGAAGAGGAGCGGCATTCTGATGGAGAGGATCGTGGAGATACTGCAGGGGCTGGTTGCGATACCCTCCCCCTCCGGGATGACCTCCGAGGCCGTCGAGCACCTGCGGGCCATCGCGTCGGACGCCGGGATCCCCGTGCGCGTGACCAACAAGGGCGGGCTGCTGGCCGGTGACCTCGAGTCCCCCGGGCTTGTGGTGGCCGGCCATGTCGACACGCTCGGAGCCATCGTCTCGGGTGTCCAGGGAGGCGGCACGCTGGCCTTCTCGAAGATCGGGGGGCTGGTGCTCCCGTCCTTCGAGGCCGAGTACCTGACGGTGTTCGCGAGGGATGGCAGGCGCTGGAGAGGCACCCTCCTGCTGGACAATCCCGCAGCGCATGTGAACAGGGAGGCGGGCACGACCGAGCGCAGGCAGGAGAACATGCACATCCGCCTGGACGCCGAGGTCACGAACGCCGACGAGGTGAAGGCGCTGGGGGTGGGAGTGGGCGACTTCATAGCGTTCGACCCCCGGTTCGAGCGGACGGACACGGGCTTCCTGAAGTCCCGCTTCCTCGACGACAAGGCGGGCTGCTCCGCGATGATGGACGCCCTCCTGGAGCTGGGGGCGGAGGGCTGCGCCGGCAGCGGCGTCTGCTTCTTCTTCACGAACTTCGAGGAGGTCGGGCACGGGGCCTCCTCGGGAGTGCCTCAGTCCTGCGACAGGATGCTGGTGGCCGACATGGGCGTGGTGGGCGACAAGGTGTCGGGCGTGGAGACCGCGGTTTCCATCTGCGTGAAGGACTCGAACGGGCCGTACGATGCCGGCATGCGGAACCGGCTCGCCGACCTGGCCGCAGTGCAGGGCATCCCCTGCAGACTCGACGTATTCCCGTTCTATGGCTCCGACGGTCAGACGGCCCTCGCCGCGGGTCACGACATCCGCGTGGCGCTCATCGGGCCGGGAGTCTCGGCGTCGCACGGGATGGAGCGCACGCACGAGAAGGGTCTCTCGGCCACGCGCGACCTGATCCTGGCGTATGTGCGTGGATGACGGAAGATGATGCGCCGGAATGCCTCCGTCCCCCGCGAGGGCGGGGCTGCCGGCATCCCGGCGCCCTCTCCTGAAGGAGGATGAGTTGGACCTGGACTTCCCTAAGGGGGTCTTCTGCGACGTCAGGATCGAGGACGTCGCGAGCACCTACATCAAGATCATGCAGGGCACGCTCGACGACTACCTGGCGAGGGAGTACGCCGCCGCATTCGTCAGGGTGTACGACGGCGCCAGGTGGTTCTACGGCTCGACGAGCGACATCGGCGCCATCCAGAGGCAGATCGACCTGCTGGCCTCGATGGCGAAGCGCAACCCGGCCATCGACGACGATCCCGTGGTCGCCAGGCTCCAGATGAATCGGGGGGAGCATCACCGATTCGCCGGCAGGGATTTCGCCTCGATCGACAGGAGGCGGAAGCTGGCCCTCCTCGAGACCTGCTTCGAGCCGGCGGCGGCGCATCCCAGGGTGACCTCCTGGTCGGCCTCCTACACAGACTCCAGGAAGCGCAAGCGGATCGTCTCGAGCAAGGGCGCGGACGTCTCCTTCGACTGCCAGACGGCCGGGCTCTCCGTGGGTTTCCAGATGGCTTCGGGGGACCGGCGCTTCGCCGAGAGCGCCTGGTCGTCGGCGGACGACTTCGACTGCCTCGAGAGCCTCGGGCCCCTGCTCGAGGAGAAGCTCGCGATGTCCGAGGACTGCCTGATGCATGCCGAGCCGATCCTCCCCGGCACCTATCCGGTCATCCTCTCCCCGATGGCCGCCGGGATCTTCGCCCACGAGAGCTTCGGCCACAAGAGCGAGGCCGACTTCATGGTCGGGGACGAGACGATGATGCGGGAATGGGCGATGGGGACCGAGGTGGGCTCGGATATCCTGAGCATCGTGGACGACGGGGGCGAGCCGGGCACTGGCTTCACCCCGTTCGACGACGAGGGGACCGGGGCCTGCAAGACATGGCTGGTGAGGAATGGAGTTCTGTCGGGCCGCCTCCACTCCGCCTCCACGGCCGCGGCGCTCGCCGAGGAGCCGACAGGGAATGCGAGGAGCGTCAATTTCGAGTTCCAGCCCATCCCGAGGATGACCACCACCTACATCCTCCCGGGAGTCTCCACCTTCGACGAGCTCGTGTCCGGCATCGACGAGGGTCTCCTCGTGGAGACCATCAAGCACGGCTCCGGTCTGTCGACCTTCACCCTCGCACCGAACACGGCGCACCGGATAAGGGGAGGCAGGATCGCGGAGCCCGTCAACGCCTCGGTGATAAGCGGCAGCGTCATGGAGACCCTGGGTCTCATCGACGGCCTCTCCGACAGGCTCGAGCTCCTGTCCATGCCCGGCGGCGGGTGCGGCAAGAACGAGCAGTTCCCCCTTCCAGTGGGCTTCGGCGGTCCCTGGGTCCGCGTCAGCCGCATGAATGTGAGGTGACGGAGATGAAGGAGACCTTGGGCATCCGCCACCGGCAGATGTCGGTCAGCATCTCGCAGAGCAGGGTGGAGTCCGTCCGCTCCAAGGACGTGACGAGGACCGGGCTGAGGATGTACAGGGACGGCCGCATCGGGATCGCGGGGGCGATCGGCGGCTTCGACGCGGCAAAGCTTGAGGAAAGGGCGGTCGCCTCGCTGTCTCCGGGGGTCGAATACCCCTGGGAGCCCGTCAGGGACCTGGTCATGCGCCGCGACTACCCGGCCGCGACGATCCCCGAGGCGTCCTTCGCCGAAGAGGCGGAGGCGATCCTGTCCGAGCTCCGCTCCGCGCAGCCCGGGCTGACCTTCTCGGACAACTTCCAGCAGGACAACGTCGATCAGACGCTGGAGAACGAAGCCGGGACCAGGCTTTCGTGCTCCACCTCGTCCGTCTCCATCCTGCTCGGTTTCAAGGAGAAGGACTCGAAGAACATCATGGACGGAGCAGTCGAGGTCGCTCAGACCAGGAGATACGACAGGAAGAAGGCGCTGACCGAGATCCTCGGGTTCTGCGAAGCCTACTGGAGGAGGATGGACCTGCCCGCCGCCGGGAGACTGCCGGTCATATACCCGAGGTTCGGCTCCGGGCTGCTGTTCGGCAGGCTTCCGTCGGAGCTGGGCGGGCGGGCCTACGGGACGGGAGCGTCCCTCCTCGCCGGGAAGATCGGGCGGAAGGTCTTCGGCGAACGTTTCAGCCTCGCCCAGTGCAACGATCCCGGGATCACGGATGACTGCTTCTTCGACAGGGAGGGAGTCGTCAACGAAGGGTTCAGGTATCCCCTGGTGGAGGACGGGGTGCTGCGAGCGGTCTTCACCGACAGGCGGACCGCCTCCAGGTACGGCCTCGCGCATACCGGGAGCGCGGTCGGAGGCTTCGACTCGGTGCCGTCCATCGGATGCGTGGGGCTGGAGGTGTCGGGCTCGGGCAGGACCCTCGCCGAGCTCCTCGGAGGGGTGCCGGGGATCTTCGTGGCCATGGCCGCAGGCGGGGACTACACGCCCGACGGGCGTTTCGCGACACCTGTGCAGCTCGCCATGCTGCACGACGGCAGACACTTCGTCGGCAGGCTCCCGGAGGTTCAGATCTCCTCGCACCTGTTCTCGATGTTCGGGGACGACTTCGTCGGCCTGTCCTCGGACTCCATCTCCGAACTGTGCGACGACCGGTGCCTGGTCGCGATGATGGAGGTCGGGAAGCTGTAGCGGGAGGGTGCGGGAACCCCGTCCCGCGGGTCTACCGCCTCAGCAGCTCCGCCACCGGAGTCCGCAGGAGCTTCCTGAAGAACGAGTAGGCTATCGCCGTGGACACGGCCAGCACCGCCGCGAGCCCCAGCAGCATCCATCCCACGGGGAACACGGCGAGCGTGTCTATCGCGGCGCGCAGAGCCGTGCTGAGCGAGAGCAGGGCCTCGCTCGCGCCGTATGCCAGCAGGCAGCCCAGCGCGCCTCCCAGCAGCAGGGAGGCAGCCGACATCAGCAGTATCTGGAAGGAGAAGACGAGGGCCAGCCTCTCCTCAGGGGTGCCCAGCGCAACGAGCACTCCTATGGCGTACTTCCTGTTGCGCAGGTCCGCGATGAGGGTGTGGATGGCGCTGGAGACGGCCGAGACGAGGATCGCGAGGGCCAGCGCGGAAAGAGCCGCCGTGACGACGCCCACCAGCACTTCCGCCCTCTGGGCGATGCCCCTCCTCGTCTCCGCCCTCAGCCCCATGTGCTCGACGTGCCTCACGATGTCAGGCACGTCCTCCGCCTTCCCGGCCGTGACGACGAGGGCGCTGTAGGCCCGCGGGCGGTCGGGCCGCCAGATCGAGTTCACCTGGTCCACGAACTCGATCGGGACAGCCAGCGCGAACAGCGAGAGGTTCCTGGAGGTGGCCACTATCCTCGCCCTGACGGTCTCCGGCCTGTGCGGGAAGCTGGCTATCGAGCTGCGGCCCACCGTCACCTCGCAGTCCAGCCCCACCACGCCTTCGGGCGTCAGGCCCAGGAGGCTGTTGGCCTCTGCGAACCCCGCGTTGTACAGCACCAGGAGGTTCTCGCTCAGGACTATGGGGAGGCGCTTCGACGCGCTGTCCTCGAATGCGTAGGACCAGTCGACGTTCCTGAGGACCGAATCTCCGAGGAAGGAGCCGGTGACTCCTTCCAGCGTGATGTCCGTGTAGTAGGGCTGGCCCCCGAGCAGGCCCTCGAGGTACGCCGGCACATGCGCGTAGACCTGCGGGTCGATCGAAGCCACCTGCGGGAGCTCCTCGATGGCCGCCTCGAGCGAGTCGGTGATCTCGAGACCCCCCAGCTCGGTCTGGAAGAACCCGGCCTGCATGCCGGGCGGCGATACGCGCACCTGCTCCGCCGGCAGGTCGTTCGAGAGGAAGCGCTGCAGAGTCCTGTCCACCCCCAGCCCTATCGCGACGAAGAAGACGAGGAACAGCGAGGCGGCCAGGAGCATCAGCTGGCTGAAGACGTAATCCCTCCAGTGTCCCCTGTTCCAGAGGTGGAGGGCCCTTCCGGCCTCATGAAGTCGCATGCAGCCTGCCCTCCCTGAGTTCGAGCACCCTGTCGGCCCTGGACAGCACTCCGGTGGAGTGCACGACCGACACCAGAGTGAAGCCCTGCGCATGCCTCAGCTCGTCGAGCAGGTCGAACAGCACGCCCTCGCTCTGATCGTCCAGGCTGGCGCTCGGCTCGTCCGCGAGAAGCACGCGGGGCTTGTTGACGAGACCCCTGGCAAGCGCCACGCGCTGGCGCTCGCCCCTCGAGAGGACGGCGGTGGGCGTGTCATCGATCCTCACCCCGAGGTGGTCGAGGACCTCCCTGGCCTGCTTCGCGGCCTGCTCCTCGCCCGCCCCCGAGAAAACCGCCGGGAGCACTGCGTTCTCCAGGGCGGTCAGGTCCGGCAGGAGGTGGAAGTCCTGGAAGACGTAGCCGAGATAGCCCCTCCGGAGGGCGGCCAGCTGACCCCTGGATGCGAGCCTCACATCCTGACCCCCCACGAGCAGATCGCCACCGTACTGGAGGTCATGGGTCCCGAGTATCGCCAGCAGAGTGCTCTTACCGGCGCCGCTCCGGCCGATTATCGCGACGAATTCCCCGGAGGAGAGGTCGAGGTCGAGGCCGTCCAGGACCTGCCTTCCCTCGAAGACCCTTCGTATCCCTGAAGCCTTGATGACGGGGTCCATGGATCAGAGACCTCCCATCCCGGACGCCACCAGTATCAGGGACAGGAGCTCGCCGGGCGTGATGCCCGAGTCCTCGAACTCGACCCTGAGGCGGGAAACCCTTCCTGCGTCCCGGACGAGCCGGGCCTCCACCGTGACGAAGCCGGAGAAGCTCATGTCCACGCGTGCTGCCGCGGGCTGCACCATCGACATGGCCTGCTCGAGATCGCCCCACCAGCTCACCCAGGCCCCCCCGGGGGCGAACCGGAGGAGCTGCACGAGCGACGAGGGGACGAAGATGGAGAGATCGGCGCCGTTCGCGTCCGAGATCAGGGCCAGAGAGGAGTCGCCGGCCAGCGAGGCCGCGCTCTCCATCTCCAGCCAGAGGGGCACGAGGCTGGTGGGGGCTCCGCCGATGTAAAGGAGGGTATAGCCGTCCCTGGAGGCCACGGAGCCCAGGATGTCGCCCCTGGGGGAGACCAGGTCCGTGCGCCTGTCGGCGCTGTCCGGGACGAACTCCAGGTATGAACCGGAGATCGCGATCATCGATTCCGGGGACACGGACGCCGAGAGCAGCATGAGCTGAGGCTCGAGGCTCGTGAGATCGAGGGACACGATGCTCATGCCCAGGGGTCCGCGGGCCGAGAGGTCCTGTATGAGCCTCGAGTCCACGGGCAGCCGCCCCTCCGGGAGGAAGGACCAGGCCTGCTGCGGGAGGGGTCTTTCCAGGTGCAGGTGCAGCAGGACCGAGGAGGGGACCATCCCGAGTTCGTCCGCAAGCGTGCGACCGCCGCATGATGATGCGCAGAGCACGATTGCGGCTGCCGCGGCGATTCTCTTCGTTGACATGAGGCCTCCGCTCGTCATAGCATTTCGCACCCGAAGGCTAAGGCGGGGGAACCGCGGCGTCAACATCGTCGCAGCACGGCTTCCTGCGGTATTGACAGTACCGGGGGCCGTTCGTATCTATGCGATTCGCGTCGCTGGCGTAGCTCAATCGGCAGAGCAGCGGATTTGTAATCCGCAGGTTATGGGTTCAACTCCCTTCGCCAGCTCCAGTTTCCGAAATAGCGGGAGTACCTGTGGCGAGGTTCCCGAGCGGTCAAAGGGGGCAGACTGTAAATCTGTTGGCTCTACGCCTTCGGTGGTTCGAATCCACCCCTCGCCACCACTTCTCCCGGGTTGCCGGGGCGGGAATAGCTCAGCTGGCTAGAGCATCAGCCTTCCAAGCTGAGGGTCGCGGGTTCGAATCCCGTTTCCCGCTCCATCCCGGGCGGGGG
>DIAQ01000067.1:8518-8868 GCA_002414865.1 candidate division Hyd24-12 bacterium UBA5074
GCGCGTCCTTGGTAAGGACGAGGTCTCCGGTTCGATCCCGGACCAGGGCTCCAGGAGCTTATCGGTTTCGGAACCCGGCAAAGCGCAGAAGTAAGGAGCAGCAATGGCCAAGGAGAAGTTCGAGAGGACCAAGCCCCACGTGAACGTGGGGACGATTGGGCACATTGACCACGGCAAGACCACTCTCACGGCAGCCATCACCCACTGCCTCTCGAAGAAGGGCCTGGCCAAGTTCACCGCCTTCGACGAGATCGACAACGCTCCTGAGGAGAAGGCACGCGGCATCACCATCAACACGGCGCACATCGAGTACCAGACCGCTGCCAGGCACTATGCCCATGTCGACTGCC
>DIAQ01000067.1:9151-9963 GCA_002414865.1 candidate division Hyd24-12 bacterium UBA5074
ATCAAGAACATGATCACGGGCGCAGCCCAGATGGATGGCGCGATCCTGGTCGTGAGCGCCGCCGACGGCGTCATGCCGCAGACCAAGGAGCACGTCCTCCTGGCCCGCCAGGTGAACGTCCCCAAGATCGTCGTCTTCCTGAACAAGGTCGACGCGGTCGATGACCCCGAGCTCATCGACATCGTCGAGGTCGACATCCAGGACCTCCTCGAGAAGTACAATTTCGAGACCAACTCCCCGATCATCCGCGGCAGCGCCCTCAAGGCCCTCAACTCCACCGGCGCGGCCGACGATGCCGATGCACAGTGCATCTTCCAGCTCATGGATGCCGTGGACACCTGGATCCCCACCCCCATGCGCGAGACCGACAAGCCGTTCCTGATGCCGGTGGAGGACGTTTTCTCCATCCCCGGCCGCGGGACCGTGGGCACCGGCCGTGTCGAGCGCGGCAAGATCAAGATCGGTGACAAGGTCGAGCGGGTCGGCATCAAGGAGACCCTCGACACCACCGTCACCGGTGTGGAGATGTTCCGCAAGGAACTCGACCAGGCCGAGGCCGGTGACAACGTCGGCCTCCTGCTTCGCGGCGTCGCGAAGGAGGATCTCGAGCGCGGCATGGTCATCGCCGCACCGAAGTCCATCACTCCGCACACCAAGTTCGCCGGAGAGGTCTATGTGCTCACCGCCAAGGAGGGTGGGCGCCACAAGGTGTTCAAGGACGGCTATCGTCCCCAGTTCTATTTCCGCACCACCGATGTCACCGGCACCATCCACCTGCCCGAGGGCGTCGAGATGGTCATGCCCGGCGACCA
>DIAQ01000067.1:10228-15298 GCA_002414865.1 candidate division Hyd24-12 bacterium UBA5074
ATCACGATGGACGTCGAGATCATCAACCCCATCGCCATGGAAGAGGGTCTCCGGTTCGCCATCCGTGAGGGCGGCCGCACCGTCGGTGCAGGCAACGTCGTCAGAATAGACAAGTAGGTGCGGTTGTGAGGGCTATCATCACTCTGGCCTGCGGAGACTGCAAGCAGCGCAACTACAGCACCACCAAGGACAAGCGCAAGCACCCGGACAGGCTCGAGATGAGCAAGTACTGCAGGTTCTGCCGGAAGCACACCGTGCACCGGGAGACGAAGTAGCACGAATGGACGAAGCTGTGCAGGGCCGTAGCACAACTGGCAGTGCACCGGACTCCAAATCCGGCGGTTGTGGGTTCGAGTCCTACCGGCCCTGCCAGCCGGTCCATCGAGAGGAGCATCGTGGCTGAGGGTGCACACGGCAATTTCCTCGCACGCGCCTTCCGCGCCGTGGTCCAGTTCGTCGTCGAGGTGAAGGCAGAGCTGCTGAAGGTCGCCTGGCCGACCCGCCAGGAGATCGTCTCCTCGACCTGGGTGGTCATCGTGACCGTGATGCTCGTGTCCGTCTGGATCTTTGCCGCGGACACGCTGTCGAACCTGGTCATGGGAGCCCTCATCGGCATTCTCAGGTAGCCCGGGCCCCAGGGGAGTCCGGCTGAAGGGGAACGATGGCAGAGAAGGAGACCGGCGAGGTAACCAGCGCTCCTGGAGCCGGGAACGAGAATCTCAAGTGGTACGTCGTGCACTCGTTCTCCGGGTACGAGCAGCGCGTTCTCAAGTTCCTCGAAGGCCCTCTCGCCCTCAAGTTCCCTGACAGGGTGGGTCGAGTCCTCATACCGGTCGAGGAGGTTGCGACCGCCCGTGGCAGCAAGCGCACCACTCGCGAGAAGAAGCTCTATCCCGGATATGTCTTCGTCCAGCTCGAGATCAGCGAGGAAATGGTGCTCGACATAAGATCCATGGGCAATGTGAGCGGCTTCCCCCCCGGGAACCGGAACTACCCCCAGCCGCTTTCGGACGAGGAGGTTCGCAGGGTCCTCGGCCAGGCCGACGGGCGGGAGTCTCCCCGGATCGTCAGGGTGCCGTTCGGAGTCGGTCAGACGGTGCGGGTCATCGAAGGTCCGTTCAACAATTTCTCTGGTGTCGTGGAATCCATCAACCCGGAACGGGGACGGGTCCGGGTCATCTTCACGATCTTCGGCCGCAAGGCTCCTGTCGAGCTCGACTTCTCGCAGGTCAGGCTCGTCTAGCCCCGGCCGCCGTCCCGGTGTCGCAGGCAGTCAGTTGAGTTTCCGCATCCGGCCACTAACGGGGAGGCCGGACCGGAGAGAGGAGCGTCCATGGCCAAGAAGATCCTGGGCGTGGTGAAGCTGCAGCTTCCCGCAGGCCAGGCCACACCGGCCCCGCCGGTAGGCCCCGCCCTCGGGCAGTACGGCATCAACCTGCCAGGATTCTGCAAGGACTTCAATGCCCGTACCCAGGGGCAGGAAGGCCTCGTGATCCCGGCTGTTGTCACCGTATTCGCCGACCGGAGCTTCTCCTTCGAGCTCAAGTCGCCTCCGGCCGCCGTGCTGCTGAAGCGCGCCGCCGGCCTGGCGAAGGGCTCGGCAGAGCCCAACAGGGCGAAGGTGGGAACCGTGACGATGAGTCAGGTCCGCGAAATCGCGCGGACCAAGATGACCGACCTGAACGCGGCGTCCGAGGATGCCGCCATGAGGATGGTCCTCGGCACCGCGAGGAGCATGGGGCTGGAGGTGACAGGCTGAGCATATGGCGAAGATGAGCAAGCGATTCGCCGCAGTGCGCACGCAGGTCGATCCCCAGACCCACTATTCCATCGAGCAGGGGATCTCTCTGGTGAAGCAGATGGCGACCGCCAGGTTCGACGAGACCGTCGAGATGGCGGTGGCCCTCGGGATCGATCCCAAGTTCACCGAGCAGGCCATCAGGGGCACCTGCATACTCCCCCACGGAACGGGCAAGAAGGTCACCGTGCTCGTCTTCGCGAGGGGCGAGAAGGCCGACGAAGCGCGCGCTGCGGGCGCCGACTTCGTCGGGGACGATGACATGGTGGAGAAGATCACGGGTGGCTGGGTCGCGTTCGACGTGGTCATCGCCACCCCTGACATGATGAAGACCGTCGGCAAGCTGGGCAGGGTCCTCGGCCCCCGCGGCCTCATGCCCAACCCCAAGACGGGCACCGTCACCAACGACATCGCCGCAGCGGTCGGCGAGTCGAAGGGCGGTAAGATAGCGTTCCGGAACGACAAGGCCGGCAATGTGAATGTCCCCATCGGCAAGGCGAGCTTCGAGGCCAGGGCGCTCGAGGAGAACGCAATGTCCTTCCTGGAGAAGATCATGCAGATGAAGCCCAGCGCGGCGAAGGGCCGCTACATCATGTCCATCTCGATCTCCTCCACGATGGGCCCCGGTGTCCGTCTCGACGTCAACGATGTCCGCATCAGGCTGAGCCGCTAGGCCGGAGTGAGGTATACGCGATGAGCATTACCAGATCTCGCAAGGAAGAGACCCTTGCCGGCCTCACGGGCGAGCTCGGCAGGGCCGGGTCGATCATCCTGGCCGACTTCACGGGTATCGACGTCGCCGGGATGACCCGCCTGCGCAACCAGATGAGGGCTGCGTCGGTCGGTTTCAAGGTCGTCAAGAACACGATTCTGCGCAAGGCGTTCGCGGCATCGCTCGACATGGAGGCCCCTGCCGGGGCGGCTGCCGGCCCCACGGCCGTCGCCTGGCATGCCGACGAAGTCCTGCCGGTCCGCATCCTGAAGAAGTTCGCCAGGGAGAACAACAACCGCCCGGTCATCAAGGGCGGCCTGGTCGCAGGCCAGGTCCTGTCGGCCGAAGATGTCCTCCGCCTGGCCGACCTGCCGGGGCGCGACGAGCTCCTCGCCAGGATAGCCGGCTCCATGAACTCGCCCATACAGGGCTTCGTCAACGTGACGGGAGCGGTGCTCCGCAGCTTCCTGAACGCGGTGAACGCAGTGCGTGAGCAGCGCGAGAGCAGCAATTGATCGGTAGCGCCACGAATGCGGCCCTCGAAGGGTCGCGAGCCGTTGGAGGAATGAAGATGGGTGAAGACAAGAAGGCCCTGGTCATAGAGACCATCTCCGGCATGACGGTTCTCGAGCTCGCCGAGCTCGTGAAAGAGATGGAGACGAAGTTCGGGGTCTCAGCAGCCGCTCCGGTGGCCGTGGCAGCCGTGGCCGGAGGCGCCGCCTCCGCAGCCCCCGCAGTCGAGGAGAAGACCGAGTTCGACGTCGTCCTCGAGAGCTTCGGCGACAAGAAGATCCAGGTCATCAAGGTCCTGCGCGAGCTCACGGGTCTGGGTCTGAAGGAGGCCAAGGACCTCGTCGACGGCGTTCCCTCCAAGATCAAGGAAGGCGTCGACAAGACCGAGGCCGAGAACATGAAGAAGCAGCTCGAGGAAGCCGGCGGAACTGTCAAGCTGCAGTAGTGATCTCTCCGGGTCGCGGACGAACGGCGGGGGAAGGTCGGATGCCTTCTCTCGCCTTTTGTCCCGCAGCGGGTTCCGGTACGAATAGAGTACGAAGCCAGGCGTGAGGAGTGGCCAGGTGAAGCCGAAGAAACCTGTGAGGAACTACTCGCGGATTCAGCCCGCAATAGATGTGCCGGATCTTCTCGAGATCCAGAAGAAGTCGTTCGAGGTGTTTCTTCAGGCAGAAGTCCCACCGGATGAGCGCCTCCCACAGGGTCTTCACAAGATATTTCTCGACACATTCCCGATAGAGAGCGCAAACAGGGAATTCTCCCTCGAGTACGTCCGCTACGAGACGGGCACGCCTCGATATGGCATCGAGGAGGCCCTGGGAAAGCACCTGACCTATGCCGCTCCGCTCAACGCGAAGCTGCGGCTGGTCTTCCGCGGCACGCCCGATGACAAGAAGGTCTCGCGGATAGTGGAGCAGTCGGTCTTCCTCGGCGAGCTGCCGCTGATGACCGACACAGGCTCCTTCATCATCAACGGGGCCGAGAGGGTTATCGTCAGCCAGCTCCACAGGAGCCCCGGCGTATTCTTCGAGGAGAAGACGGTTCAGCGCGGCAGGAGGGTCTGCAGCGCGCGCGTCATCCCCCAGCGCGGCTCCTGGCTCGATCTGATGCTCGACACCAACGATGTCATCTTCGCCAACATCGACAAGCGCCCCAAGCGCATACCGATAACCATGCTCCTGAGGGCCCTCGGTCTCATCTCCGACGCCGAGATCCTCGCCAGGTTCTACCCGAGGGTCGAGCACAACCTCGAGACCGCCCTCCGCAAGCGCGGCGGAGCCGTCGACCTCACGCTCAAGTCCTTCGCCGAGGACATCGTCGACCCGGCCACGGGCGAGATACTCGTCCGCTGCGACGAGCCCGTCGAGACGGTCGAGAAGCTCGAGCTCCTGCTCGACAAGGGCATCAAGAGGGCCGCATTCCTCGACGTCCGCGGAGAGAAGACCGATTTCGACGGCATCCGCAGGACGCTCGCCAAGGAGGAGGGAAGCCTCGGCTCCGGCGTGGAGAAGAACGAGGACAACGCCACCCTCTGGATCTACGAGGCGCTCAGGGGCACGGAAGCCCCGTCCCTCGACCATGCCAGGAGCTATCTCCGCTCGATGTTCTTCGACTCGAAGCGGTACAGCCTCAGCGAGGTCGGTCGCTACAAGCTCAACGAGCGCCTCAATATAGACACCACGATGGACAAGCTCACGCTCACGGTGGACGATCTGGTGGCCATCGTCGACCACCTCATCAAGCTGCGCGAGGGCAAGATAGGCGCCGACGACATCGACCACCTCGGCAACCGCCGGGTGAAGACCGTCGGCGAGCTCCTCGGGCAGGAGTTCTCCAAGGGCCTCAGCAGGATGGCCCGCACCATACGCGACCGCATGGGCCACCAGGACCGTGACAAGCTGACGCCCACCGAGCTGGTCAACTCGCGCACCCTCTCCAGCGTCATCAACACCTTCTTCGGATCGAGCCAGCTCTCGCAGTTCATGGAGCAGACCAACCCGCTGGCCGAGCTCACCCACAAGCGCCGCACGAGCGCCCTGGGCGAAGG
>DIAQ01000054.1:0-5790 GCA_002414865.1 candidate division Hyd24-12 bacterium UBA5074
GCTTCCAGGCTCTCCAGAACGATGCATTCGACATCGGTGGAGCTGTCGTCGCGGGTACCAGGGGATGGTCTCTCCCGGGCAGCGAGCTGTTCGTGGAGGGGAGGGACGAGGCGGCATTCGCGAGGGAGGTGGACAGGCTCGCGATCTCGCTGTCAGCGGCAGCCCGGGCAAGGGACGGACGGATTGACATGCCGCTCGTCGTGATGATGCACTACCCCCCGAGCGAGGACGGCTCGCCGACTCCGTTCACAGATCTGATAAGCGCCTCCGGAGCCTCCGTCTGCATATTCGGCCATCTGCACGGGCCGGTCTGGCCTCAGGCGCCGGATTTCGAGCTCGGCGGCGTGTCGTACAGGCTGGTCTCGGCGGACTGGCTCGACTTCGAACCTGTGAGGATCACCCTGTGAACAATCCGTCTGCGGTCCCTTCGAGAACCTTTGAATCCGCCGGGAGGTCCGGAGGATGATCCTCTCTGCAGGCGGCCTGGGCGTGTCCTTCGGAGCCGACGAGATCTTCTCCGGGCTCACATTCAACATCGAGCGCGGCGACAGGACCGCCCTCGTGGGCGTGAACGGAGCCGGGAAGACCACTCTGTTCCGGGTGCTCTGCGGCGAGCTGGCGCCCTCTGAAGGCACGATCAGCCTGGCCCGGGGCACCCGCGTGGGCTATCTCCCGCAGGAGATGTCCGAGTTCCCGACAGGCCCCCTGCTCGAGAGGGTCATGCTGCATTCAGAGGAGACCAGGGCGGCCATCGAGCGTCACTCGGAGCTGGCCGAGAGGCTTTCCGAAGGCGAAGACGACGACGAGGCCCTCAGGGAGCTGGGGGAGGCCTCGCACCTCCTGGAAGCGTCGGGCGCCTACACGCTGGAGTTCAGGGCAGCCCGGCTCCTCGCGGGTCTCGGATTCCGGCAGGACGACCTCCAGAAGCCGCTCGAGACGTTCTCCGGGGGATGGCGGATGCGCGCGGAACTTGCGGCTCTGCTCCTGGCGGCCCCCGACCTCCTCCTGCTCGACGAGCCCACCAACCATCTCGACCTCGATGCCAGGCTGTGGCTCGAGGAATACCTCCAGAACTTCGGCGGAGCTGTCTGGATCATCTCCCACGATCCGGCCTTCCTGGACAGGACCGCCCGCAGGGTGATGGAGATGGAATTCGGCAGGGGATCGATCTACCGGGGCAATTACAGCAGCTATGAGGAGCAGAAGAAGATCGAGGTCGCCGAGAGGGAGAAGCAGGCCAGGCTGCAGGCCGATCAGAGGGAGAAGATCGAGCGCTTCATCAACAGGTTCCGCAGCAATCCCAAGAAACGCAACCTGGTGCAGAGCAGGATGAAGATGCTCGAGCGCATGGAGGTCATCGAGACCCACCGGGGACACTCGCGCATGAGGATCAGATTCCCGGAGGTTCCGCGGAGCCCGCTCAAGGTCATCGAGGCCAGCGAGATCTCCAAGAGATATGACCGGGTGGTCTTCAGCGGCGTGGACCTGCTCGTCCAGAGGGGTGAGCGGATCGGGATCGTGGGCCGCAACGGCGAGGGCAAGTCGACCCTCTCGAGGCTCATCGCCGGCATCGAAGAGCCGACCGAAGGCCGTGTCACGATCAGCCAGGGCGTTCTTATAGGCTACTACTCCCAGGAGGTGGAGCTCTCGCTCTCGCGTGACATGAGCATCCTCGAGCAGCTTTCCTCGGTCAGCCCCGAGAGCAGCGAACAGCAGCTCAGGGCCTTTCTGGGGATGTTCCTCTTCACGGGGGACGACGTCTTCAAGAGGACTTCGGTCCTCTCTGGCGGGGAGAAGTCGAGAATCGCGCTGGCACGCATACTTCTGACACCCCTGAACCTCCTCATCCTGGACGAGCCCACGAACCACCTGGACATCTTTTCCCGGGAGGTTCTCGAGGAGGCTTTGAAGGACTACAAGGGGACGCTCGTCCTGATCAGCCACGACGAGCATCTCCTGGGCGCCGTGGTGGAAAAGGTGTTCGAGGTGGAGGGCGGATCCGTCAGGCCGTTCAACGGAACCTTCGACTACTACCTGGAGAAGAGGCACCAGGCTCTGCAGGAGCTGCTCGACGCCCCGGTCAGACCTGAGCAGTCGGGTCCCTCGCAGAGGGACATGGAGAAGGACCGCAAGCGCCGCGAGGCAGAGGAGAGAAACCGGCTGTACAAGCTGAGGCAGAGGGTCGAGAGAAAGATCCAGGTGGTCGAGAAGGACCTTCTGCCGCTCGAGGAGAAGCTGAGGGCCATCGAGGCCTGCCTGTGCGACCCCTCCATCCTGGCCGATGGCCCGAAGGTCGTCGAGCTCCAGAAGGAGCACGCCTGGCTCGCCGACAGGACCGGCGGGCTCCAGACAGAATGGGATCGCCTTGCAGCGGAGCTCGAGAAGATCGGGAGCTGACGGCGTCCGTCGTGGTGCGCCGGGGGCTCCCGGACACAGTCCCAGGAGGTGCTGAATGAACAGGCAGAAGGCGTTGAAGGTCCTGAACCCTTTGCTGTTCCTCTTGTTTCTGCTTCAGGCGACGAGCGCGGTGGGCGCCAGGCTGGGGTGGTACGCCCTGTTCACCCTGGTCCACAAGCCCGTGGGCTTCGCCCTGATAATCGTCGGGATCGTGCACCTGGTCCTGAACTGGCAATGGGTGAAGTCGGTGCTCTTCGGCGCGACACCGAAGAAGAAGGCCGCCTAGAACCCCGAGCCGCCCGCCAGCCCGAGGGCGGATGCCAGGCCCATCACGATATCGGACCTGGCCGGCATGGCTATCCATCGGCCTGTCCTGAACGAGGCGCGCAGCGTCGCGTTCGACACCAGTGAGGATTCCGGCGGGCTGAGCGCCGTCGTGGCGAGCAGCTCGGTGATCCTCGCCCGGAGCGCAGACCCGTCCATCGCAATATCGCCCACGAGGATGACCTCGAGGCTGTCGGGAACCACTTCCACCTGCACAGAGACGGCGCCCGGTATGCCAGGCAGGGCGCTCCGCGCCATCAGTCTCTCGAGCACTCCTGCGAGGACCAGGGCCATGTCCCCGGTGCCGGCATACGGCAGCATGAGCCTGTGGACGATGGGCGTCTCCGGTATCTGGTCGGGATGTGGCGCACGGGAGATCTCGAGCGGCCACGGCATGGTCTGACGCGTCCTCGCGGGGGCCGGCGGTCCCGGCAGCATCACCCAGGGCTCGACGGCGCTGCCCGATCCCGTTCCCTTCAGCCACACGAGATTGCCTCCACCTGCACTCACCGGATACATGGATGCGACCAGCGAGTCCATGGCCTCCAGCAGCAGTCCCCAGGGGCTCGCGAAGGAGCTGTCCCACCCGTTTTCCGATGCGAGGTAATCGGACAGGTTCGCAGGAGTGCCCTCGGAGGCCGAGGCCGCCGCGATGATGCACGAGCCGGCTCCCGTGGGCACCACTTCGGTCCCGATGCCGCGCCATGCCGCCCCGGAAAGGCCGGCATCGCCCGAATCCGGCGACCAGAGGAACAGGTTGTTGTCCCAGGTCCCGTTCACGATCAGGGTATCAGGTCCGGCGGCCAGCCAGGCGCTTCTCCGCAGGGGCAGCCTCTGCGGGACAGACCCTCCCACGGAGTCGGACCAGACTATCGTCACGGAAGATTCCGCGCCTGTCGCCTCCAGCATGAGAGCCCGACCCCATACGCTGGTGTCGGACAGCATGTAGCTCGTTTCCAGCATGCCGGCGGCCTCCAGGAATTGTCCGGAAGTCCCCGGAGGGGTGACGAGCAGGTAGGCGCTCCAGGCCGACCGGCCCATCAGCAGGCCGGAGCAGGAGTAGGCCCAGAAGCGTTCTCTTGCGATGTCCGGGAAGCCCTCCCACGGTATCTGGGGGATGCGTCCCCCGGGCAGCATGACGGCGATCGCATCGAAGTCGGGGCTCACCCTGGGGAGGAACCAGGTTTCCGCACCGCAGACTGATGCGGCAAGCAGGAGGGCTGCTGCTACCCTCAACGAAGAGTCCCGAGGGTCGAGTCGATGGCCGCAGTGCGGGCGTCCGCCTCGGCGGCGGCGTTCCTGGCCGCGTGGACCGGGCCGGTGAAGACTCCCGGCTCCGCGACGGTAGTGGTGGCCTCCACCGTGGCTGTCTCGCCCGAATCGGGAAGCGCCGCGGGCGTCCGTGGACCCTCTTCTCTGCCGCATGACAGGATCGCGAAGGCCAGGGCAGCCAAAAGGAGCCTCATGTCATCTCCTGCCTTCCATCCAGGGCGCGAGGACCCTGGCAAGGGTTTCCGGGCCTTCGAGCCACGAGAGGGCAAGGCCGTAGTTCGTCACGGGCACGCCGGCCTCGGCGAGGCGCCTGATCCGTGCGGATGCCGTCTGCCTGCTGATCATGCATCCCCCGCAGTGGATGGCGACGCGATACCGGCGGAGTTCCTCCGGAAGCGGGAACTCACGACCGAACGAATGATCGATCTCGATCCCGGGAACGGCCTTCGCGAGCTTTCCGGGGATCTGCACAGTCCCTATGTCCTCCGCCATCCTGTCGTGGTTGCAGGCTTCGACGACCAGGACCCGATCTCCTGACTTCATCCCGTCGAGCGCCCCGGCACCTCTTGCGAACAGGTCCAGATCCCCGCCGGCAGTCTGGTTGATCATCATTATCGAGAAGGTGGTCAAGGGAATGGAGTCGGGAACCCAGTCCTTCATGAGGTCGATCGCCTGGGAGTCCGTCAGTACGAGCTGCACACCGGGGCCCGACTCGAACGACCGCAGGAACTGCTCGAACTTCTTCCGCTCGGCTCC
Organism: candidate division Hyd24-12 bacterium UBA5074; assembly: GCA_002414865.1. GTDB lineage: Bacteria > Fermentibacterota > Fermentibacteria > Fermentibacterales > Fermentibacteraceae > UBA5938. Next base: position 4,750 of record DIAQ01000054.1, read on the forward strand.
CGCGAGCTCTCGGGAGCGGCTCCTGCCGAGTCGCAGGTCCGTCCTGTAGAGGCCGACGGGGATGCCCATCCTGAGAAGGTACTCCATGGCCATCTCCTGGGGGCGCAGGAGGCGGCCCGCAGGGGTTTCCTCGTCCATCGGTATGTGCATGAGGACGGCGCCGTGTGGCTTCAGAAAGGGGAGGAGGGCGGGGGCTGCGTCATCCCCGGGCCTTGCCCTGCCGATGAGCTCGACCAGGGGGGCGAGGCTCGAAGGATCGGAGAGGTCGGCCACCAGGGAGGGGACGCCCTTCCGGTCGGGCAGAGCGGTCCGGCAGTACTCGATGGCCTCCTCGAGGCTGGCCCCGGAGTCCTCGAGCAGCGCGTCCGTGTCCTTCCTGACATTGAAGACGACGGCGAGCGCGCGGCCATGCCTTCTCGACAGGTTGCCCACCAGCTCCTCGACCGTCAGCTGCCCCGAGAGGAAAGCCTGCACGGGGTCGATGACCAGGAGCGCCACGTCGCATTCCTCAAGAGCCGAAAGGGCCTTGGACCTCTTCTTTTCACCCAGGAGGCTTCCCTCGTCCAGGCCGGCCGTGTCCAGCAGGCGGACTGGGCCGAGGGAGTGGATCTCCATGACTGCGCTCTTGATGTCGGCTGTGGTCCCCGGCTGGGGATCGACCAGGGATGTCTCCTGCTGGGTGAGGAGATTCATGAGGGTGCTCTTGCCCGCGTTTATGCGGCCGAAGATCCCAATGACCAGTCTGTCTATCCTGGGCAAGGCTACCTCCAGGAATCTGCCGGTCCCCGGCGGCATGCATGCCGCCGCCCAGCGTTTCGGAGTAAATCTCGCATCCGGTGGTGCGGGCAGGCAATGCCACTGGAGCCCTTGAAGCCGAGGCGATGCTGTCCATATGATGGAAAAGGAAATATCCTTGACCGTTACGGCATTCCGGCCGATAATCCGGGACCGTGCGGAGAGGTGGCCGAGTGGCTGAAGGCAACCGCCTGCTAAGCGGTTGACGGGCCCAAAAGTCTGTCCGGGGGTTCGAATCCCCCCCTC
>DIAQ01000054.1:6040-8577 GCA_002414865.1 candidate division Hyd24-12 bacterium UBA5074
TCGAATCCCCCCCTCTCCGCCAGTCCGCCAGTCCCGGTCCGCGGGAATCGTCCCGATGGCAATTCCCATCCCCTCGAATACAGCAGGAGACGCCCCGGTATCGGAGCACAAGCCGGGATGTTGATCGGGTCGATGGGGGCCCTGTCTACGGCAGGCCTTGTTGGCCGGCCGCCCCCGTTATCCTCCCTGCGCCGAGTACCGATTCGCAGTCGTAGAGAACAACGAGCTGGCCAGGCGTGACGGCGGACTGGGGCTCGTCGAACATCATCTCGACGGAATCACCGTCATTCGAAACCGTTACTCGGGCAGCTGCGGGTTCGTGTCTGCTCCTGATCCGTGCACGGGCCTCGAACTCCCGTGGAGGATCCTCCCAGGCCACCCAGTTCATCTCCGAGGCGCGCAAACCCGTCGACAGGAGCAGCTCGCGCGGCCCGACGAAAACGGTGCTGCTCGAAGGGTCCAGGCGCGTTACGAACAAAGGCCTTTTCAGACCGCCTATTCCCAGGCCCTTCCGCTGACCGATGGTGAAGAAGGCGGTGCCCTTGTGCGTCCCGATCACGCATCCATCAGGATTGACGACTGGTCCCGGCCGCTGTGCATCCTGTCTGAGCAGACCGGCGTAGCCGCCGCCCTCGGCGAGATCCTGGCTTTCGCGGGAATCTGCGAGATCGATCCAGCCGGCTTCCCTCGCGATTCCGCGGACCTCCGCCTTCGTCAGCCCTCCGAGCGGGAGCAGGGTTCTGCCCAGCTGGTCCTGCGTCAGGAGGCCGAGGAAGTACGACTGGTCCTTCATGCGATCGAGCCCCATGAGCAGCCTGTGCCTGGCCGGAGGTTCCCCGTGGACGATGCGGGCATAGTGGCCGGTGGCAAAGAGGTCGAACTCCCCTGCCGAAGAAGCCTTTGCCCAGAGCGAACCGAACTTGATAGCCCGATTGCAGATGACGCATGGATTCGGCGTGAGGCCGGATGAGTAGTCGCTCCTGAACCCCGAGAGCACGGCCTCCTCGAACTCGGCCGACAGGTCGACCACCGAGTGCGGCATGCCCAGCTTCTCGCAGATCGTTGCGGCCTTCTCGGCGTCGGCCCCTTCACCCGGACCGATGCATGCCGGGCGCCCGGAACACCGCCTGTCGGATGTGCCGCGCCAGGTCTTCATCGTTATGCCCGCGACCCTGCAGCCCTGCCGCCGGAGCAGCAGCGCGGCCACGGAGGAGTCGACCCCGCCGCTCATGCCGACCAGCACGCGGAGGCCACCCGGATATGACCTGTCGATGCAGATGCCCATGAGGTGAATATGGCGCCGGACCGGGAGCCCGGGATTACCTCCCGGCGTCCTGCATCCGGCACTCCGGCTCGGTTGCCCATCTTCCCATGGAGGATGTAACAGTATGCTTTACAATTGAATGCCATGGTTCCTCTCGAAAAGGGGTCTGACCCCTGTGACGGCGCGACAGCTTCCTCCGTCAGGCCCGGCTTGTGTATGTTCCGTCTTCATGGCAGGAGAGGGGGAGGGTGATGCTGAAGGGTCCGATCGAGTTCTGCTTCTTCTCGGGAACGGGCAACACCTCGCTCGCCGTTTCCCGCATGTCCGCGGTCTTCCAGGCCCACGGTCTGGAAGTGCATATGCGGCCGATAGAGGACACGGATCCGACAACTCTCCCGGCCGAGGGGACACTCGGGCTCGCCTGCCCGGCGGCCGCCTTCACCACATATCCCATGGTCTGGCGCTTCGTCAGGAATCTGCGCCCTGGCGCAGGCCGCGGTGTGTTCTTCATGTGCACCATGGGCGGCTCGACCGGCGGTCTGGTCGGACCCATGAAAGGCCTGCTCGGACGCAGAGGATACAAGCCCCTGGGGGCCTGCCGCCTGGTTATGCCCGGCAACTTCATGCTCAAGGGCAGGAGCATCCCGACGGAATCCGCCACCATCGCGAAAGCGATGATCAAGGCCGACGCGTTCGCCGAAGCCCTGTTCGAGGACAGGGCGAAGTGGGTCAGGATATTCGGCTGGCCCGACCTGGTGGCGGCACTCATCGCCAACGACCGTCCTTTTCGCAGCATGAGGAAGAAACTGGCGATGTCTGTCGACCAGGCCTCCTGCACTCATTGCGGCCTCTGCGTGTCGCACTGCCCCGTGGGCAACATCCGCATGGTCGACTTTCCCATTCACTCCGACAGGTGCGAGCTCTGCATGCGCTGCCACGGCATCTGCCCGGCCAACGCGATCCGCATCGGCGGGAAGAAGTATCCTCAGTACTACGCCCCGTCCGCCGAAAGCCCCCGCCCAGTTCAGCAGTAGATCATCCACCTGCAGGTTGCAGGCATGACCGGCACGAATCAGTATACCTGCAAGAACTCCAGTCTGGATTGGAACTGCAATGGACGAAAAGGCTAGGATATCAGAGGGTGGAGAGGTGCCTGACTCCACCCCCCGCGATTTCATCCGCGACATCGTCGACGAGCACAATGCCAGCGGCCGCTTCGGAGGGAGAGTGCACACACGCTTCCCGCCTGAGCCCAACGGCTACCTGCACATCG
>DIAQ01000054.1:8817-12039 GCA_002414865.1 candidate division Hyd24-12 bacterium UBA5074
ACGGCTACCTGCACATCGGCCATGCAAAGTCGATCTGCCTGAACTTCGGAATCGCCAGGCAATACGGTGGGCTGTGCAACCTCCGCTTCGACGACACGAACCCGTCGAAGGAGGAGATCGAGTTCGTAGACTCGATCATCAACGACGTACGCTGGCTGGGCTTCGACTGGGACGACAGGCTCTTCTTCGCCTCCGATTACTTCGGGAGGCTGTACGAGTTCGCCGAGAAGCTCATCATGAACGGCAGGGCCTACGTCTGCGACCTCAGCGCCGACCAGGTCAAGGAGTATCGCGGTACGCTCACGGAGCCCGGCCGGGAGAGCCCCTGGCGCGCGCGCTGCCCGGAGGAGAACCTGACGCTGTTCCGCAGGATGAGGGCGGGCGATTTTCCCGACGGCTCGAAGACACTGCGGGCGAAGATCGATATGGCATCGCCCAACCTCAACATGCGGGATCCGGTCGTCTACAGGATCCTGCGGGCCTCGCACCACCGCACCGGCGACGACTGGTGCATCTATCCGATGTACGACTACGCGCACCCGATATCCGATTCTCTCGAGGGGATAACGCACTCCATCTGCACACTGGAGTTCGAGGACCACAGACCCCTGTACGACTGGTTCCTGGACGAGCTGGGAATCCACCATTCTCAACAGATAGAGTTCGCCCGGCTCAACCTGACCTACACGGTCATGAGCAAGCGGAAGTTCCTGCAACTCGTGAACGAGGGTCTCGTTAGGGGCTGGGACGATCCGCGCATGCCTACTCTGGCAGGCATCAGGCGCCGGGGATACGACCCCAGGGCCATCCGCTCCTTCGCCGAGCGCATCGGAGTGGCCAAGCGAGACAGCACGGTGGACATCGCCCTGCTGGAGCACTGTGTGCGCGAGGATCTCAACAGGCACGCGCCGCGCGCCATGGCCGTCCTTCGTCCCGTCAGGCTCGTAATCGAGAACTACCCCGAAGACCTGGTCGAGGAGTTCGACTTCGTCGTGAACCCCGAAGACCCGTCTGCCGGAACCCGCCGAGTGCCGTTCTCGAAGGTTCTGTACATCGAGCGCGACGACTTCCGCGAGGATCCGCCGGCGAAGTTCTTCAGGCTTTCCCCGGGTCGCGAGGTCCGGCTGCGCTACGCATATCTCGTCACCTGCACCGGCTTCGACAAGGATCCCGCCACCGGCGAGATCACGGAGATCCGCTGCGCCTACGACCCGGCCACCCGCGGCGGCGACGCCCCCGACGGCCGCAGGCCGAAGGCCACCCTGCACTGGGTGACCGCCGCCTCCAGCATCCCCGCCGAGGTTAGGCTCTACGAGCACCTCTTCAGGGTGCCGTTCCCGGGGGCGACCGAAGGCGTGGACTGGAAGGACGAACTCAATCCCGCCTCCCTCGAAGTCGTGCAGGGGGCGAGGGTGGAGGGCTGCCTTGCGGATCCCGCACCGGGGAAGGTCTGGCAGTTCGAGCGGCTGGGTTACTTCTGCGCGGATCCCGACTCGAAGCCGGGCGCCCCGGTCTTCAACCGCACCGTGACTCTGCGCGACGACTGGGCGAAGATCGAGAAGTCCTCGGGCGGGGGAGGTGCCTGACGTGGAGGTCCGGACCAGGATTGCGCCCTCCCCGACGGGCGACCCGCATGTTGGGACGGCCTACCAGGCCCTATTCGACTGGGTCTGGGCGAAGAAGAACGGCGGCAGTTTCGTCCTGAGGATAGAGGACACCGACCAGGCCCGCTCCACCCAGCACTCCGAGAAAGCCATCCTCGACTCGCTGGAGTGGCTCGGGCTGAACTGGGACGAGGGCCCGGGAGTGGGCGGTCCATACGGCCCATACCGCCAGAGCGAGCGCCTTCACATCTACCGTGAGCACTCGGGAGCCCTGCTCGAGAAGGGTGCGGCATACCGCTGCTTCTGCACCAAGGAGCGCCTCGGCTCGATGCGTGACTCGAGGAGATCGGGCGCCGGCTCGGGCTACGACCGCCTCTGCAGGGACATCCCGGCGGCCGAGTCAGAGAGGCGGGCTCGCGCCGGGGAGCCGTTCGTCATCCGGATGAAGGCCCCTCTCGAAGGAGACTGTGTCTTCACCGATCTGCTCCGCGGCGAGATCCGCAAGGCCTGGGAAACGGTGGACGATCAGGTCATCCTGAAGACCGACGGCTTTCCCACCTACCATCTCGCGGTGGTCGTGGACGACCATCTGATGCGCATCAGCCACATCATCCGCGGCGAGGAGTGGATCAACTCCGTGCCGAAGCATATCCACCTCTTCAACGCATTCGGGTGGGAGCCCCCAGTGTTCTGTCACCTGCCGCTGCTTCGCAACGCCGACCACAGCAAGCTCTCGAAGCGGAAGAACCCCACCTCGATCACATACTTCAAACAGGCTGGATTCCTCCCGGAGGCCCTCCTGAACTACCTGGGCATGATGGGGTGGAGCATGCCTGGCGACGAGAAGTTCTCGCGCGAGGAAATGATGCGCGACTTCCGTCTGGAGGACATCACCCTGGGCGGCCCGGTGTTCGACGCCGCCAAGCTACGCTGGCTCAACGCCCGGTACATCCGCGAGGACTACACGCCCGAAAGGCTCCTGCCCGTGCTCGAAAACTGGGGCCTCAACAGGGGGCACATCCTGGACGTTCTCAGGATCTCGCAGACGCGGCTCGAAACGCTGGCCGACTGGGGGGCGCTGACGTCCTTCTTCTTCTCCGACTCTGTCCCTATCGACCCAGCGCTCCTCGACATGAAGGGCTGCAGCGCTGCCGAGGTGCAGGAGGTCCTGCAGCAAGCCGTGTGGCTCATCGAGGGCATGTACGAGATCAGCAGCCAGTCCATGGAGGAGATGTTCAGGGACATGAGCGCCAAGCTCGGCCTCAAGCTCAGGGATCTCACCAGACCCTTCTACGTGGCGATCTCCGGATCTCGCGCCTCCACGCCGCTTTTCGATTCGATGGCTCTGCTGGGCAGTGATATGTGCCGCATGAGGTTGCGCCGGGCTATCGAGGTCCTCGGCCCTGTGACGGCGGCAGCGCAGGAGGCCGCCGAGGTGAGGTTCGCAGCGCTTTTCGGGAGAGCTGAGCCGGAAGGCGGCGAAACAGATACGGGGACTTGACGCAAGAACCCTCGTTCGGAGATAATCCCGGCTCCTGTCGGTGGTCCCATCGTCTAGCGGTTAGGACGGGTGGTTCTCAGCCATCAAACCGGGGTTCGATTCCCCGTGGGACCGCCA